>CALVWO010000024.1 GCA_944367465.1 uncultured Clostridia bacterium | reverse complement strand
TTGCAAGGAAGATGAGCAAAAAGATGCCGAAAAGATGCCGCCAAAGGCGTGGTTCGTATTTTTCCCTTACAGTATAATCGATGCGAAAAACGTCCGCGCGGGCGGACGGAAAAAGGAGAAAGAATATGTTTTCCGTCAGATCGGGTAAATTGTATTTTTCGCGCAGAGGGGAGACCGTCTGCATCTGCGCGCAGGGGAAGGACGGCGTCCGCGTGCAGTCCACCATGAACGCCGCGTTCGATCCCGTCGACTGGGCGCTCACGGGCGCGGAGCCGGCGGTTCCCGTCGTTTCGGTGGAGGCAGAGCGCGCCGAGCTGGTGAACGGCAGGCTGAAAGTCACGGTCGATCGCCTCGGCAAGATCCGCTTTTTCCGCGACGGCGAGCTCATTCTCGAAGAGTATTACCGCATGTACGAATACGATATGCCGCACACGCCCTCCCTCAGGGTGTCGGCGCGCGAATATCGTCCCATCCGCGGCGGCGATTATGCGTTTACGCTGCGGTTCGAACCGCGCGAGGAGAAGCTCTTCGGCATGGGGCAGTATCAGCTCCCGCAGCTCGATCTGAAGGGCTGCACGCTGGAACTTGCGCAGCGCAATTCGCAGGTGAGCGTGCCCTTCCTCATGTCCTCCCTCGGCTACGGGTTCCTCTGGAACAATCCCGCGGTCGGCAGGGTCACGTTCGCAAACAACGTCACGGAATGGCATGCGGAGAGCATCCGTCAGATGGATTACTGGGTGACGGTGGGCTCTCCCAAGGAGATCATGGAAAATTACACGGCGCTCGTCGGGCGCGCGCCCGAGTTCCCCGAGAACGCGCTGGGGCTTTGGCAGTGCAAGCTGCGCTACCGCACGCAGGAGGAGCTTTTGTCCGTCGCCCGCGAATATCACGAGCGCGGGATCCCGCTCGACGTCATCGTCATCGACTTTTTCCACTGGACGCGCCAGGGGGAGTGGAAATTCGATCCCGTCTACTGGCCCGATCCCGCCGCCATGATGCGCGAGCTGAGATCGCTCGGCGTGCGGTGCATGATCTCCGTCTGGCCCACGGTGGATAAAAAGAGCGAAAACTTCGAGGAAATGCGCGAGAAGGGGCTCCTCATCCGTCCCGAACGCGGCAGTCAGTGCTTCGACTTCCTGGGCGATTCGTACATTTACGACGCGACCAATCCCGCCGCGCGCTCGTACATCTGGGAAAAGTGCAAACACAATTACTTCGAGAGCGGCATCGATATGTTCTGGCTGGACGAGGCGGAGCCCGAATACACGGTCTACGATTTCGATAACTTCCGCTACTGGCTCGGCACCGATCTGCAGGTGGGCAACATCTATCCCGTCATGCACGCGCGCGCCTTCTGGGAAGGTCAGCGCGAGGCGGGGCAGAAGGATGTGTGCAACCTCATCCGCTCCGCGTGGGTGGGCAGCCAGAAGTACGGCGTCGTGCTGTGGTCGGGCGATATCCAGGGCAATTTCGAAACGCTGCGCGATCAGTTCGCCGCGGGGCTCAACGTGGGACTCGCGGGGATCCCGTGGTGGACGACGGATATCGGCGGTTTCTTCGTCAACGTCAAAGATCCCGCGCATAAGGAGCTTCTGCTGCGCTGGTTCGAGTGGGCGACCTTCTGCCCCGTCCTCAGAATGCACGGCGACAAGGGACCTGCCGAGATCCCGCAGCTCGACGACAGAGACTGGGGCGGCGGATTCTGCCATACGGGGCTCGCCAACGAGATCTGGAGCTACGGCGACGACGTATACGAAGTGCTCAAAGGCTACGTCGATCTGCGCGAGCGCATGAAGCCGTATATCAGCGAGGTCATGCACGAGGCGGCGGAAAACGGATCGCCCGTCATGCGCGCGATGTTCTATGAATTCCCCGAAGACCCCGCCTGCTGGGCGTGCTCCGACGAGTACATGTTCGGTTCGCGCTATCTCGTCGCGCCCGTGCTCTGGGCGGGCGTCACGAGCCGAACCGTGTATCTGCCGAAGGGCAAGTGGCGCGATATGAACACGGGCGAAGTGTACGAGGGCGGCTGCAACATCACCGTTCCCGCGCCCGTCGAGATCATTCCCGTATTCGAAAGACTGTAAAAGGGGGCACCATGTCCGGGACGGAGCGTTCGGAAGAGGCTATGTCTGAAACAGGGCGCGCGGCAGAACTGCCGCGCGTCAATTTCCGTCCGTTCCTTTTTGCGGCGGTCGGCGTGCTGGGCGGCGTATTTTTATATCTGCGCGTCGCGTTCGGCGGGTTCGTCCCGTCGGACGCGCTTTTCTTTGCGCTGTTTCTCGTTCTCGTCCTCTGCCGCCCGCGGCGGGGCGCGCTCGCGGCGCTGCTCATCGTTGCGGTCGCCGCCGGTGCGGGCGCGGGGCTTGCGCATGCCGAGGCGCGCCGTTTCCTTTCCGGCGCGGCGGAGGGGGAGTATGCCGTCACGGGGACGGTGCAGTCCGTCGCCGTTCTGCACGGCAGGTCGTCCGTCACGCTCGTCTCGCTCACGCTGGACGGCGAACCCGTGGCGGGGAAGATGGAGGCGGAACTTCCCACGGAGGCGGTGCGTCCCGCCGATATCCTCTCTTTTACGGCGCACGTTGCGCGCAGCCCTCTGCCCGTCAACGGCGACGCCTCCGCCCGTGCGGATTACGCGGCGGACGTGCGCTATGCGGCTGCCGCAGATGAATTTGCCGTCCGCGGCAGATCGGGCGATCCCTTTCTCCGTCTCAACGCCGCGCTCTTCAACGCGCTTTACGGGAATATGCCGCCGGACGAGGCGGGCGTGGCGTACGCGCTCCTGACGGGCAATGCAAAGGGGATGGACGCGAGCTTTCTCGAGGAGTCCCGCACGGGCGGTATCGCGCACGCGTTCGCCGTCTCCGGACTGCACATCGGGATCCTGTACGGGGCGGCGGCATTCCTGTTCCGTCCGCTCCGCAGGTACGCCGCGCTCCCCGCGCTCGCGCTCGCGGCGGGGTACTGCGCGCTCTGCGCCTTCACCGTGTCGTCGGTGCGGGCGCTCATCATGTGTGCGGTGCTGGCGGCGCACCGGTTTGCGGGGCGCAAGTACGACTTTTTAAGCTCGGTCTCCTTCGCCGCGTTCGTCACGCTCTGCGCCGCGCCCGCGCAGCTCCTCACGGCGGGGTTCCGCCTCTCCTACGGCGCGGTCGCGGGGCTGGCGCTCTTTTCGGGCAGCTTTTCGCGCGGACTCAAAAAACTGCGTCTGCCCGCGTTTGCCGCGGACTATCTCGCCGCGAGCGCCGCGGTGCAGATCTTCACGTTTCCGATCATGGCGGAGGCGTTCGGCTACGTCTCCGTGTGGGGGACGCTCCTCAATTTTTTCGTCATCCCCGCGCTGCCCGTGCTCTTTCTTCCGCTCATCGTCTGTGCGGCGCTCGCGCTCATGTTCCCCGCGGCGGCGGGCGCCTTTCTCCTCGTCCCCGGCGGCATGATCGCCGCGTTGCTGTACGTATTCTCCGCCGCGGACTTCTCCGCCGTGCTCGCGGGCTTTTCGCTGGGCGCGGGCGCCGCCGTATGGTTCGCCGCCATGCTCCTTCTGAGCTGCCGCGTGCGCCTGAGAGCCGCGGTGCGCGGCGCGGCGGCGGGCGTGCTCTGCATCGCCTTCGCCGCGTGCATGGTATGGGAAAACGCCGTCTTTGCGGGGTGCCGCATCGTCGTGTACGAGCACGGCGGAGGTGCCTGCGCGCTCGTCCGTTCGCGGGAGCACGCCGTGCTCGTCATCGACGACGAGATCACGCTCTCCGCCTGCGAAGATTTTCTCATGCGCCATTACGGCGGAACGCTCTCCGCCGTCGCGGTCGCGGGGGAGGATACCGTGCGCGCCGTCAACGTGGCGGCGTTCCTGCCCGCCGAGGAGGTGCGCGTGCGGACATGGACGGAGACGGGGCTCTGCGATACGCCCGTTCTCGGCGGAACGCGGTTTTCCGCGGGCGGGCTCTTTTTCCGCTACGAGGGGGATGCGCTCGTGCTCTCGGCGGAGGGAACGCTCGTCAAGTTCGATTTTTCCGAAGAACGGGCGTTCGGCGCAGATTTATATGTGCAAACGGGGGACGGGGGCTTGAAATATCTGCTGAAAAATGGTATAATCAGGGAAATCAGAGGGATATAAGCAGATGAAGTTTGTCCAGCTTGCAAAAACGCTCAAAGAGGAGGGGCTCGCGCCCGTCTATCTCATCGAGGGGGAGGAGGCGTACTTCCGCGACCATGCCGTGGAGAGCATCCGCGCCGCGTGCCGCCTCTCCAATCCCGCGCTCAACGACGCGCGCTGCGAGGGCGAACAGCTCAGGGGCGAGGGGCTCGCGGCGCTGCGCCGCGCCCTCGAAACGCTGCCCTTTTTCGATGAAAAGCGGATCGTGCGCGCCTGCGAGTTCTATCCCACCGAACGCGAGTGGGAGACCTATCTCAGACCGTACGCGGAAAACCCCTCGCCGACCACGGTGTTCCTCATCGTCAACGCGGGCAAAAAGGCGAACGCCGCCGATCTCAGAAAAAAGAAGGGCGTCACCTATGTGGACTGCTCGCGCGAGAGCGAAGAAACGCTCTCCCGCTGGCTGTTCGGCGTGGCGCGGCGGCAGGGGCTTGCGATGGACGCGGACGCCGCCTCGCTCATGGTGCGCTACTGCGCGCAGGACGCCGCCCGCATGAAGCTGGAGACGGAAAAACTCGCCGCCATCTTGGGCGGGAACGCGCGGGTCGACCGCGCCGCGGTGGAGGCGTACGTCGCCAAAGATACCGAATATAAGATCTACGAACTCACGCAGGCGGCCTCGCGCAGGAATTTTGCGCTCTTTTCCGAGATCCTCTCCGATATGCTCGGCAAGGGATCCGACGAATACGCCGTGCTCGCCGCACTCGTCTCCCATTACCGCACGCTCGCCGAGGTCTCCGGCATAACGGGATCCGACGCGGAGGTCGCAAAAACGCTCGGGGTGAAGCCGTACGCCGTGCAGAAGAACCGCGAGGCGGCGGCGCGGCTGGGGAAGGCGCGCGTGCAGGAGCTGTATCTTGCGCTGTACGGGCTTTCGTCGGGCGCAAAGAGCGGGCTGTACGGCAAAACGGGCGCTCTTTTTGCGGCGATCGCAAAAATATTTTTCAGTTGACGCAAAATAACGGACGAAACGCTTTGCTTTTTTTCGTTGAAATCTGTATAATATAAAAAACGCGAATTCGTTTCCGGCGGGGAAACGCAGCTCCCGCGCAGGGCGGGGGGGAAGGAGGAAGCCATGCGCACACCGCAGGAAGTCGCCGAAGGGATCAAAGCCATCTTCGCAGACTTCTCCCACAACTGGATCATTGTCATCGAGGCGTTCTTTCTCTTTCTGATCGTCTATTTCGTGCTCAAGATCCTGTACGAAAACAACGCCAAAAAGCTGATCCCCGTGTACGTCGTGCTCATCGTGTGCACGGGCGTGGTCACGCTGTTCTCCCGCCATCTTACGGCGGACGTGTTCTATATCTTCCTGCTCCTGATGTCCCTCTTTTTCCTGCTCCTTTTCAGCACGGAGATCAAGCGCAGCATCTGGAACAGGGGCAAGCGCGCCATCGTCTCCCCGGGCGATCCCGCCGCAAAGAACACGGCGGTCAGCGCGCGGGCGGACGAGTACATCACGGGCATCGTCAAGGCGGTGCAGGCGCTCTCCAAGAGCAATACCGGCGCGCTCATCGTGCTCTCCAACGGGAATCTGCCCAAGGAGATCATCGACAGCGGCGTCACGCTCAACGCGAACATCTCCAATCAGCTCATCGAGGGCATCTTTATCCCCAAAGCGCCCCTGCACGACGGCGCCATGATCATCTACGGCGACAAGATCCAGGCGGCGGGGTGTTTCCTGCCCCTCACCCAGAAGGATTTCCCCAAGGATTACGGCACCCGCCACCGCGCGGGCATCGGCGTCACGGAAGTGGCGGACGTGTCCACCATCATCGTCTCGGAGGAGACGGGCATCGTCTCCATCGTCAAGCGCGGCGAGATCACCCGCTACGTCGATTCGGAAAGCCTGAGGCGTTTCCTCAAAGACTATTACTGGAAAGAATTTTCGAGCGGAGGTAAAAAGGCATGAAGTTCTGGACCTTTGTCGGCAAGCTGTTCACGCATAACGCGCCGTTGAAGATTCTTGCCCTTCTGCTGGCCGTTGCCGCAGTCATCGTCATCAACGCAGTATGAAAAATTGCCTGAAGATCCCGCGCGTCTTCATCCCGCGGGAGGGATTCGAAAAATGGGCGGTCATCGCCTGCGATCAGTTTACTTCTGACAGAGAGTATTGGAAGCGCGTAGAGCGGTGCGTCGGAGACGCGCCCTCTACGCTCAACTTTATTCTGCCCGAGATCTACCTCGGCGAGAACGACGAGGAGCGCGTCGCCGCCATCCGCGAGCACATGTACGAGGCGCTCGAGGGCGATAAGCTCGTCAAACTCAACCGCGGGCTCGTATTCACCGAGCGCACCACGCGCGAGGGCGTCCGCCGCGGCATCGTCGCCGCGCTCGATTTGGAGGCGTATTCCTGCGAGGCGGGCGTCTCCGCGCCCGTCCGCTCCTCGGAAGAGGTGCTCAAAGACCGTCTCCCGCCCCGCGTCGCACAGCGCAGGGAGGCGCCGCTCGAATTTCCGCACGCGCTCATCTTTTACCGCGATAAAAAGGAGAAGGTCGTCAAGGGTCTCCTGCGCGAGGAGCTCGAAAAGCTGTACGACTTCGAACTCATGGAGGGCGGCGGACACCTCACGGGCTGGTTCGTGCCCGAGTACATCGCCGCCGACGTGGTGCAGTCGATGCACGCGAAGGGAGATCCTGTTTTCGCCGTGGCGGACGGGAATCACTCCGTCGCCGCCGCAAAGGCGCACTGGGAGGAGGTGAAAAAAACGCTCTCGGATGAAGAGGCGCGCCTGCATCCCGCGCGGTTCATGCTGGCGGAGTTCGTCAATCTTTACGATCCCGCCGTCGTGTTCCATCCCATCCACCGTCTCGTCAAGGAGACGGACGCCGAGGCGCTGTGCGACTTTTTCGCCCGCAGCGTCAGGTGCAAGCGGGAGGGGAACGTGCTCTATCCCGCGCTGCCCGCGACGGCGGAGGGGATCCGCAGGGCGGACGCGCTCCTCGAACAGTTCGTGCGCGCCTCGGGCGGGCGGATCGACTATATCCACGGCAGAAGAACCCTGGCGCGCCTCGCCGAAGAGGAGGGCAGCGTGGGGGTCGTGCTGCCGGCGCTCGATAAAGATGAATTTTTCCCCGGGCTCAAGGGCGGCGTGAATTTCCCCAAAAAGGCGTTCTCCGTCGGCGACGCAAAGAGTAAACGCTACTATCTGGAGGGCAGAGAGATCAGCTATGATTAAAGTTTGTAAATTCGGCGGAACGTCCATGGCGGACGGCAACACCATGCTCCGCGTCAAAAAGATCATCGAGAGCGATCCCGAGCGCCGCTACGTCGTCGTGTCCGCGCCCGGCAAGCGCTTCGGCGGCGACACCAAGATCACCGATCTTTTATACGAAACGTTCGAGAGCGTCAAGCTCACGGGCAAGCCCGGCGCCGCCTTCGGAAAGGTCGCCGAGCGTTTCCGCGGCATCGTGCACGAACTCGCGCTCGATATGGATATCGACGCCCTGCTCAAAAAGACGGAACGGGAGATCGTCAAAGAGGGGACGGCGGACTTCGTCGCTTCCCGCGGGGAATATCTCTCCGGCTGCGTGATGGCGGCGCTTCTGGGGATCCCCTTCATCGACGCGCGCGACGTCGTCAAGTTCAACGCGGAGGGCAGGCTGGACAGCGACCGCACCTATTCGCTGCTCGCGGAGGCGCTCAGGGGCAAGCCCCGCGCCGTTGTGGCGGGGTTCTACGGCGAGGACGCCGAGGGGCGCGTCAAGACCTTCTCGCGCGGCGGGAGCGACGTCTCGGGCGCCATTGTGGCGCGCGCCGCGGGGGCGGAACTGTATGAGAACTGGACGGACGTGAGCGGGTTCCTCGCCTGCGATCCGCGCATCGTCGAAAATCCCGTACCCATCCGCGCCCTCTCCTATAAGGAATTGCGCGAGCTCTCCTACATGGGCGCGAACGTTTTGCACAGCGAGGCGATCTTCCCCGTGCGCGAGGCGGATATCCCCATTCAGATCAAGAACACCTTCCGCCCCGAGGACGAGGGCACCGAGATCGTGCCGACCTCCCGCCATACATACAGCGGGCGGCGCGTCACCGGG
Organism: uncultured Clostridia bacterium; assembly: GCA_944367465.1. Lineage (GTDB taxonomy): Bacteria > Bacillota > Clostridia > Christensenellales > Borkfalkiaceae > Gallimonas. Next base: position 15,990 of record CALVWO010000024.1, on the reverse strand, counting down.
ATCGCGGGGAAAAAGAATTTTACCGTCATCTTCCTCGAAAAATCGCTCATGAACGCGGAGATCGGCTTTACATACCGCGTGCTCGCCGTGTTCTTAAAGCACGGCATCTCCTTCGAGCACATCCCCACGGGCATCGATACGATGTCGTTCGTGGTGGACAGCGACCTGCTCAAAAACGGCGTTTTGGAGGAGGTGTGCGCCGAGATCGAGGAGAACGTGCATCCCGATAACCTGCGCGTCATCACCGATATCGCGCTCATCGCCGTCGTCGGTCACGGTATGGCGAAGAGCGTCGGTACTTCTGCGCGCCTGTTCGAGGCGATCGCGCGCGCCGGGGTCAACGTCCGCATGATCGATCAGGGCTCCTCCGAGCTGAATATCATCGTCGGCGTCGATAACGAAAATTACGAGCGCACGCTCAAAGCCGTCTACGAAGAATTTTTCGACTGAGGTTTCCCTTTTTCTGCCCGCCGTATCTGCGGCGGGCGTTTTTTGCCGCGCGGCATGCCGTACGCTGCGTGCGCCCGTTTTTGCATCGCAGTTCGCCTGCCGCCGCAGGTTTTCCCCGTTGACAAACGGGCGGGCGTTTGGTATAATGGAAACGTTATGGCTACAAAAGGTAAATTTATCGTATTCGAAGGCACGGACGGCAGCGGCAAGAGCACGCAGATGAAGATGCTCGGCAAGTATCTCAAGTCGAAGGGCGTTGCCGTATACGGCACGCATGAACCGACGGATTCTCCCTTCGGCGCGCTGCTGCGCTCCTGTCTCACGGGGCGTGTGGAGGCGGACGAGCGCGCCATCGCGGCGCTGTTTGCCGCCGACCGCATCGATCACATCACCAATTCCGTCAACGGGATCGTAAAAAAGCTGGAGGAGGGGAATACCGTCCTCTGCGACAGATATTATTTTTCATCGTTTGCGTATAACGGCGGATTTGCGCCGCTGGAGTGGATCATCGAGCTCAACAAGCCCGCCATGAACATGCTCCGCCCCGATCTTACGATCTTTCTCGATCTTCCCGCCGAGGAGAGCATGAAGCGCGTCTCCCGCCGCGGCGAGACGGAGCGCTACGAGACGATGGACAAGCAGAAACGCATCCGCGATAAATATTTCGATGTGTTCCGCATGTTCGCGGGGCGGGAGAACATCGCCGTCATCCGCAGCGAAGAGGAGAAGGAACGCACGCAGGCGAATATCAGGCAGGAAGTCGGAAAACTGTTCGGAGGCAATCTATGACGGATACGCTCACGGTGGGCGTCGTGCTGAAACCGCAGGGGATCCGCGGCGAGCTCAAAGTCAAACCGTATACCGATACGGCGGAGGATTTCGCCGCGTTCAGGCGCGTCTTTCTGGACGGCGAGGAGTATAAGGTGCTCTCCGTGCGCACGGGGGGCGGGGCGGTCTTTCTCGGGCTGAGGGGGGTCGCCGACCGCAACGCCGCCGAGCTTCTGCGCGGGAAGGAAGTCGTCATCCCGCGGAGCGAGGCGCCCGAACCCGAGGAGGGGCGCTACTACGTTGCCGACCTCCTGGGGTGCGACATCGTCACCGAGGGCGGCAAGGTGCTCGGCAAACTCAAAGACGTGCGCCAGGCGTCCACCGACGTGTACACGCTCTTCGACGGCTCGCGCGATATCCTCTTTCCCGTGGCGGACGGCGTCGTCGTCGCGGTCGACGTGGAGAACGGCACGATCACCGTCAACGAAAAACGTTTTTACGAGGTGGCGGTGCTGTGAAGATCACCATTCTCACCCTCTTTCCCGAAATGTTCGCGGCGCTCTCGGCGAGTATCCTGGGGCGCGCGCAGAAGGAGGGAAAATTTCAGCTCGAAGTCGTGAATATCCGCGATTATACCGAGGATAAGCACCTCAAGTGCGACGATTATCCCTTCGGCGGCGGCGCGGGCATGGTCATGATGGCGCAGCCCGTCGGCAGCGCGGTGGAGGCGGTCGATCCCGATCACAGGGCGCGGCGCATCTACCTCTCGCCCAAGGGCAGGACTTTCCGCCAGGAACGCGTGTTCGAGCTCGCCGCCTGCGAGCATCTGGTGCTCCTGTGCGGACATTACGAGGGCGTCGATCAGCGCGCGATCGATCTGTTTTTCGATGAAGAGCTCTCCATCGGCGATTACGTTTTAACGGGCGGCGAACTTCCCGCGATGGTCGTGGTCGACTGCGTGGCGCGCTATATCGACGGCGTGCTCTCGCCCGAGTCGCTCGTGCAGGAGAGCTTTTCGGAAAATCTTCTGGAATACCCGCAGTATACCCGTCCCGTCGAGTACCGCGGCATGCGCGTGCCCGACGTCCTGCGCAGCGGCAATCACGCCGAGATCGACAAGTGGCGGCGGGAGCAGTCGCTCGAGATCACAAAAAAGAACAGACCCGACCTGTTAGAGGATAAACTTTGAAGACGATCCAATGGTTCCCCGGGCACATGGCGAAAGCCGTGCGCATGATGGAGGAAAACTTAAAACTGTGCGACGCGGTCGCGTTCGTGCTCGATGCGCGCGCGCCCGCGTCGAGCTTTAATCCCCGCCTCGCGGACATGGTAGGGGCAAAACCCGTCCTGTTCATACTCAACAAGGGCGACCTTGCCGACGGCGGCGCGGATATGGCGGTATCGTCCATGCAAAGGGCGGGCAGGGCGGCGGTGAAGATCGCCGCCGCGAGCCGGGGCGCGCTCCGTCCGCTCACCGCGGCGATGGAGTCCGTCTGCGCCGAAAAGCGGGCGCGCCTCGCCGAAAAGGGCGTCAACAAGCCCGTCCGTTTCCTCATCGCGGGCATCCCGAACACCGGCAAGAGCACCGTCATCAATCTCCTCGCGGGCGGCAAAAAGGCGCAGGTGGGCGATAAGGCGGGCGTCACCCGCGCCAAACAGTGGGTGCGCTGCGGCGCGTTCGAACTCCTCGATACCCCCGGCACCATGCCGCCCTCGCTCGCCGATCAGCGCCACGCGCGCCGTCTCGCCTATCTCGGCAGCGTGAACGACGACATTCTCGACAGAGAGGAGGTCGCGCTCGCCCTTCTTGAAGAACTGTGGGAAAAGTATCCCGCGGCGCTCGCGGAGCGCTACGGAATTTCCGGCGGAACGCCGCTCGGGATGTACGAGGCGCTCTGCAAACGGCGCGGTTTCGTGCTGCGCGGGAACGATTACGATTATTCCCGCGGCGCCGCTGCCCTGCTGGACGATCTCCGCAAGGGCAGGCTGGGCAGGATCTGTCTCGACGGAGAGGACGACCTGCGGGAGGTCGGGCTCGTCTGATGGATATACCGACGCTGGAACGGGAATATGCCGCGCGGGGGCTGCGTGCCGTTGCGGGCGTGGACGAAGTGGGGCGGGGGCCGCTTGCGGGGCCGGTCGTGTGCGCGGCGGTCATCATGCCGCTCGAAGAGGCGCTGCGCGTGCCGGGCGTGAACGACAGCAAAAAACTTTCCCCAAAAAAGCGCGAGCAGCTCGCGGAGCGCATCCGCGCCGTCGCGCGGGCGTACGCCGTCGAAGAGGTGAGCGCCGCCGTCATCGACGAGATCAATATCCTGCAGGCGACCCGCCTCGGCATGAAGCGTGCCGTGGAAAAACTCTCTCCGCCCGCGGACATGGTGCTTACCGACGGCAACATGACGCTGGATATCGCGCTCCCGCAGCGCTCCGTCGTCAAGGGAGATGCGCTCGTGTATTCCATCGGCGCGGCGAGCATCCTCGCCAAGGTGTACCGCGACGCGCTCATGCGCGACTATGCCGCGCAGTATCCCGGATACGCGTTCGAGCGCAACGCGGGGTACGGCACGGCGCAGCATATCCGCGCCATACGGGAGGTGGGTATATGTCCCATTCATCGCAGGACGTTCGTAAAAAAATTCTGGGACGGAAAGGAGAACGGCTGACCCGCCGCTATCTCTTCCTGCACGGGTACCGGATCGTTGCGCGCAACTACAAAACGCCCTTCGGCGAGGCGGATATCATCGCAAAAAAGGGCGGTACGTTCTGTTTCGTCGAGGTCAAAACGCGCTCCGGCGATCCGCTTGCGCTCCCGTCCGAGGCGGTCGATCGCGCGAAACAGGCGCGTTACAGGAACATTGCGCGCTATTTCTGCGCCGCGCGCGGCGAGGAGGTCTGCGTGCGGTTCGACGTCGCCTCCGTCCTCAACGGAAAGCTCGAATATTTCGAAAACGCGTATCTTTGAAGGGCGCCCCGCCGCGGGCGCCCTTCGCCGTTTTCTGCGGCGCTTTCTGTCGGGCGTCTGCACTTTCCGCGCAGTTTTATCACGTTTTCCGCCCGTATTTATAAAATTATTTTATATTACTTATCTTTGGCGCGGCGGTTGCCATATTCGGAGAAAGATGGTATAATAGGGCAGAGAGATATCAATAATTTCCCGTGCAGATGCGCGGAACGGAGCACTATGGCAAATAAAAAAGTCAGGTCTACGGATAAAAAATTCATTCTGACCCCGCAGTTCCCCAGGTTCGCCGGGTATGCGGATTATTTTCTTTCCACGCCCGTTGCGGTGCAGATCCAGAACGACAGCGCCGAGGCGGCGACGCTCCGCGTCTTTTTCGAGAGCGAGAGCGGACTGGTCGTCCCGTACGAGACGCAGGCGGAAGTGCCCTTCGAGAGCGCCGTCTCCATCTCGGCGGAGGGCGTTTTTTCGCCCCTGTTCCTTGCGGAAAACGACGAGGTCAGAACGTGCGCCGTTACGGTGCGCGCCGAGCTCGACGGCAAGGAGGTCTGCCGCGAGAGCGTCGACGTGACGGCGCTCCCCTTCGATTGGTGGGAGGGGCTGGAGGGCAACGCCGAGCGCCTTGCGGCGTTCGTGCGCCCGCGCCTCGCCGACTGCGCCGCGGTGCTCGCCGATGCGGGCAAGCGCCTCAAGCGCTGGAAGGCGAACGCAGAATTTTACGGCTATGCGGGCGCGGATAAGAACGATATCCGCCAGATCGCAGCCGCGATCTATGCCGCCGTCAAGAGTTTTTCCATCGAAAAATCGGGTGCGACCGATCTTTCCGCGCCGCTGCCCGCCGCCCGCGCGGGCTCCGTCATCAAGGAGCACTCCGCAACCGAGCTCGAGCTCGCCGTGTTCACCGCGGCGTGCATGGAGGCGGCGCACCTCAATCCCGTGCTCGCCGTCGGCAGAGAACACGTCGGCGTGGGCGTGTGGCTGTACGAGAGCTGCTTTCTCGACAGCGTCACGGACGATGCGGAGATCGTCGGAAAATACATCTCCGAGGGCATCAACAACCTGAGCTTTTTCGACGCGGACGATCTGTATTCCGCCTCCAATGCGGCGTTCACGCCTTCCGAGGGGCATTTCCGCCAGAAACTCAGGGCGGGCTGCTACGAGCTCTTCGTGGATATCCGCCGCTGCCGCATGGGCGGCGTGCGCGCCTGCCCGCTGCGCGGCAAGGGGCTCAAGGGCTATGAACTCCTCAAAGAGGAGGAGATGTCCGACGAGGCCGCGCCCGCGCCCATCCCGGTGTTCCGGAAACTGCGGCTGGAGGGCAAACAGCCCAAAAACAAGCAGTGGGAACGCCGCCTGCTCGATCTCACGCCCAAGAATACGCTTCTGAACTTTTCGGGCAAGAACGCCCTTCACCTCAACGAGACGAGCCCCGACGAGCTCTATCGCCTGTTCCGCGAAAAGGGGAGCATGCGCCTCAAGGGGGCGGCGATGCCCGAGAACGTGCTGCCGTTCGGCGGCGAGCTCACCTCCCAGCGCAAGGAGCTCATCGCGCTCGAGGCGGGGAAGGGGATTCTGCGCACCTACGACGACGCGCGCACCGCGTCCGAGCTTGCCGCGCGCCTCATGCGGCGCAACCGCGAGGCGGACGAGGAGACGGGCGCAAAGGTGCTCTATCTCGCATTCGGGTTCCTCAAATATATCGCGGACGGAACGGCGCGCTATGCGCCCCTCGTGCTCGCGCCCGCGGGCATCGGAAGGGCAAAGGGGAACGAAGATTTCTCCGTGACTCTCTCGCAGGACGAGGGGTATTCCGTCAATTCCACCCTCCTCGAATTTCTCAAACAGGAGTTCAACATCGACGTGCGCGGCCTCGGCAGCGACGTTTCCGCGCTCAGGATCGCCGAGATCCTCGCCATGGTGCGCGCCGAGATCGTGAGCATGAAGGGCTGGGACGTGGTCGAAGACGTCTATCTCGCCGCCTTCTCCTTCCAGCGCTACCTCATGTGGAACGATATCCGCAACCATTTCGGCGAGCTCTCCAAAAACGCGGTCGTCTCCGCGCTCATGCAGAACCGCATGGAGAAGCTCGAATTCCCCGCGCCCGCCGAAGAGGACGACGGCGATCCCGCCGCAACGCTCCTTCCGCTCCCGTCCGACAGTTCGCAGTATTCCGCGGTGTCGCTCTCGGGCGTGGGGGCAAGTTTCGTGCTGCACGGCCCTCCCGGAACGGGTAAGAGCCAGACGATCACCAACATCATCGCAAACGCGCTCTTCCGCGGCAAACGCGTCCTGTTCGTCGCCGAAAAGAAGGCGGCGCTCGACGTCGTCAAAAAGAGGCTCGACGGCATCGGCATCGGCGAGTTCTGCCTGGAACTTCACTCCAACAAGACGGACAAGACGGACGTTCTCCGCCGCATCGAAAATACGCTCGCGCTCACAAAGGGGCAGCTGCCCGATCTTACGGAGCGCGCCAAGGAACTCGTTTCCCTGCGCGAGGAGCTGAAGGCGCCCATGAAGGCGCTGCACATGAAGCGGCGGCTGGGGCTCTCCGTCTATCAGGCGATCCTGCTGTATCTGCAGAACAAGTCCGCGCCGGACGTCATGGACATCGAGAGTTCCTTCTACGATACGCTCACCGAGAGCAAGCTCTTCGAGTGCCGCCGCATGATCCTCTCCGCGGCAGCCGCCGCCAAGGAATGCGGCGGGGTGAAAAATTCTCCCTTCGAGAACGTCAATCTCACCGAATACTCGCAGGTGCTGCGCGACAGGCTCTTCTGCGCGTGCGAAGTCATGCTTGCCGAGATCAAGCATCTCAAGGCGTTTCTGGCGCTCTTTCTGGAATTTTACCGCCAGAAGGTCTCCATGCTCACCATGCGCAAGATCCGTGTGCTCGCCGAGATCGCGCAGAAACTTTCCGCGGGGACGTACGATAAATATTTCAAGGGTGCGGACGAGGCGGAGTTCTACACCTTCTACAACGCGAACCGCCGTCTCGATACCTGCCTCGAATACTACTTCAAGCACTTCAAAACGCTCGTCGAGCCCGATGCAAAGGAGCTCGCGGAGCTCTCCAAATTCTGCGAGGCGGGCGGCGACTGGCGCCTCAACCGCGCGGCGCGCGTCATGGTGAAAAAACTTGCCAAGGCGGCGCTGCGCAATGTGGAGGAGCAGGACGTCGTCAAATTCCTCGAAACGCTCGTCGAAATTTACGCCGCCGCCGACCGCGTGAAGGGCGCCACCGCGCTCTCGAAAAACTTCACCGACCGCGGCGGGCACATCGTGTTCAAAAAACGCGTCGATTTTCTCGCCGACCTCTACGATCTGCACGCGCAGGCGTCCGTCGTGTTCATGGACTACAATCCCGACGCCTTCAACGGCATGTGCATCCGGGCGACGAGCGGCTATACCGCGCCCGTTCTGGAGGGATACATCAAGGCGACGGAGGCGTATTTCCGCGCGCAGGAGAGCTTTCTCTCCGTCACGGGCGCCGACCGCGAAAAACTGCGCGAAGAGGACGTGCTCGAATATTATTCCAACAAGGCGAGCGCCCTCATCGACAATATCGATATGCTTCCCAACTGGTGTATGTACCGCGCCACGACGCGCCGCCTTGCCGAGCTGGGACTCAACTTCGTCTCCGAGGCGCTCGAGAGCGGGCGCCTGAAAACGGACAACGTGCTCGCCGGCTTCGAAAAGAACGTATACCGCAACTTCCTCGAGATCAACATCCCTGCCGATCCCGCGCTCTCGCGCATGACGGTCGGCACGCTGGAAGATACCATCGAAAAATTCCGCCTCTCGTGGGACGAGTACGGCAAGATCACGCGCGATTATATCCGCGCGCTGCTCATCTCCCGCCTGCCCGATCCCGACGGCGAGGGGAGCCTCTCCGTCGAGCTCAACGCCTTTACGCGCCTTTCCAAGAGCAATCTGCGCGGCACGGGGCTGAGGGGGCTGTTCGGCGAAGTTCCGACGCTCATGTCCGTCGCCTGCCCCTGTATGCTCATGAGCCCCATCACGGTGGCGCAGTACTTAAAGCCCGTTGCCGATCAGTTCGATCTCGTCATTTTCGACGAGGCTTCGCAGATGTCCACGGCGGAGGCGGTCGGCTCCATCGCAAGAGCGAAGGCGGCGATCGTCGTCGGCGACCCCAAACAGCTCCCGCCCACCGCGTTCTTCCACACCGCCTATGTGGACGAGGAGAACCTCGAAAACGAAGATCTGGAGAGCGTGCTCGACGACTGCCTCGCCCTCGGCATGCCCGAACGGCACCTCGTATGGCATTACCGCAGCAAGCACGAGAGCCTCATCGCGTTCTCCAACAGCATGTATTACGATAACCGCCTCTGCACCTTCCCCTCGCCCGACGCGATGGACAGTAAGGTGAAACTCTGCCTGGTGGACGGCACTTACGACCGCGGTTTTACCAAGCGCAACAGAAAAGAGGCGGAGGCGCTCGTCAAAGAGGTCGTGCGCAGGCTCTCCGATCCCGTTCTCTCCAAGTCGAGCATGGGCGTTGTCACCTTCTCGAGCGCCCAGCGCGACGATATCGAGCGCCTTCTGAACAAAGAGATCGTCGCAAAGCGGCTGGACGCCGCCGCGTACGACCGCGAAGAGCCGCTCTTCATCAAAAACCTCGAAAACGTGCAGGGCGACGAGCGCGACGTCATCCTCTTTTCCGTCTGCTACGGACCGGACAGCACGGGGCGCGTCTCCCTCAATTTCGGCCCGCTCAACCAGGCTGGCGGCTGGCGGCGTCTCAACGTCGCGGTCTCCCGTGCGCGCGAAGAGATGCTCGTGTTCTCCACGATGACCTCTGCCATGATCGACCTTGCCAAGACGAGCTCCAAGGGCGTGGCAGGGCTGAAGGCGTTCCTCGAGTTCGCTGAAAAGGGCAGAACGACGCTCGCCGCACCCTCCGCCTCCGTCCGCGGCGGCGCGGGCATCGGCAAGTTCATCGCCGAGGAGCTCTCCGCCTGCGGCTACGAGTGCCGCTACGACGTGGGCGCCTCCGACTTCAAAGTGGACGTCGCCGTCGTCGATCCCAAGAACAAGCACCGTTTCCTTCTGGGCGTGCTGTGCGACGGCACCGATAAGTTCTCCGTCAAAGACCGCAATATCCTGCAGGTTCAGACGCTCAAACGCGCCAACTGGAACGTGGTGCGCGTCAACTGCGTCAATTACTACAACAACCCCAAGCGCGAGATCAAGCGCATCAAAGACGTTCTGGATAAGCTCACGGGCGCCGACAGCAAGGCGGGGAGCTGGATCAACAAGTACGGCAAGCCGTACAAGTCGGTCAAGCCCACCGCAAGCGAGGTCTCCGCGTTCGTCACCTGCGGCGAGAACGACGGCGCGATCATGGCGCGCATCAAAGAGATCGTCGCCATGGAGGAACCCATCTCCCGCGCCTTCCTCAAAAAGCGCGTTTTGCAGACGTTCGGGATCGCCAAGAGCGGGTCAAAAGTGGAGAGCCGTCTCGACGCGCTCATCGACGGCTGCGGCATGGGGCGCGACCGCGTGATGGGGACCGATTACTTCTACAAGAACCCCAAAGCGCTGCTCATCGGCAGGTTCCGCACGGAAACTTCGCCCGCGCTCAGAAGGACGGAGGACGACTTCACCGTTTACGAGATCGTCTCGCTCGTCAAGGGAGCGCTCGAGGAGCGCGTCGCGCTCTACATGGACGAACTGACCGCGCTTTTGCAGGGCGTGTTCCCTGAACTGCGGGTGGGGGAGCGTTTCCAGGCGTTCCTGCGCGACTGCATCGCCTACGGCGAGGAGAAGGGACTGTTCGTCCGCTCCGTCTCCGACCGGATCTCGCTGGCGTGAGTTCACACTTTTTTCCGCGAGCTGACGCGGAAAAAAGTCGTGATCTGAGGAAAAACCAACGGACACGCCGTAGGCTAACCGTTCGTTTTTCCTCTTCGCGCGAATTTTAAGGGCACAACCACAATACTTCGCGCGAATTCACCTTTTCGGGAAAGCCGCGTGAGCGGCAAATTGGGGTGAGCGGCGCGTTATGCGCACCACCGCAGTGCGGTGTGCGCGCGTCGCGAACTAAGAAATTGCCATTTCAGCGGCAATTTCGTGACCGAGGCGGCACACTACCTTGGTGCCGCCGAGAGCAAAAGGCATAACGCAGTGACGCCTTTTGCAACCATTTTACAGCAGGAAACCTTCCTTGTATCTGTGATTTATAACAAGCAGGCATAACGCGGTGACGCCTTTTGCAACGTGTTTCAGAACATATATACAAAATATGTTCTGCGGGCAGGGGCGCAGTCTCCTTGTATCTGTGATTGACGGCAGGGCTGTGCGGGCGGCGGATATCGTGCAAACAGTTGACATATCCGTTCATATATGATAGCATAGCTCCGTCGGATGCGTAAAAGTGCAACCGCGAGAAAGAGGATTTCATGAAAATAAAAGTAAAGCGGCGAATGAGCGTCTGGCGCTTTCTGGCGCTGGGGTACTTTCTTCTGATCTTGTTCGGCGCATTCCTGCTCACGCTGCCCATCTCTTCGCAGAGCGGCGCATGGACGGATTTTGTGGACGCGCTCTTCACCGCCACGAGCGCGACCTGCGTCACGGGGCTCACGCCCGTCGTCACGGGGGCGCATTGGAACGTATTCGGGCAGATTGTCATCATCTGCCTGATCCAGACGGGCGGTCTGGGCTTCACCACCTTCGTCACCCTCATCTTTATGGCGATCAAGGGCAGGAGCATCGGGCTGTATGCCCGTACCGCCATGGTGCAGTCCGTGGGCGGCAGCGGCGTGACCGACGTCAAAAAGCTCGTCCGCCGCATCCTCATCGGAACGATCACCATCGAGCTGCTGGGCGCCTGCCTGCTCATGATCCGGTTTATCCCCGATTTCGGCGCGATCGGCATCTATTACGGCGTATATCACGCCATTTCCGCCTTCTGCAACGCGGGGTTCGATATCATCGGGCTGGAAGGGCAGTCGCTCATGGATTATGCCACCGATCCGCTCGTCTCCATCGTCATCTGCCTGCTCATTATCGTCGGCGGGCTGGGGTTCTTTGTCTGGGGCGATATCTACGATTGCAGGTTCAATCCCAAAAAATTCCAGTTCTACACCCGCATGGCGCTCATCGGAACGGCGATCCTGCTCGTCGGCGGAACCTTCCTGTTCCTGCTCTTCGAGCGCAACAATCCCTATTACGAGGGCTACAACTTCGGCGAGAGGCTGCTGTGTTCCTTCTTCAACGCCACGACGGCGCGCACGGCGGGATACTTCACGACTCCGCCCGAGTCGCTCTCCAACAGCGGCTGCCTTCTGATGATCATCCTGATGTTCATCGGCGCCTGCTCGGGCAGTACGGGCGGCGGCATCAAGGTGAGCACGTTCACCGTGATCATGGTGGGCATGGTCGCCGTCATGCGCGGCAAAAAGGATATCACCATCGGCAGGCGCCGCATCGAGAATTCCCTTGTGGGACAGGCGCTCGCCATCTTCGCGGCATATCTCACGCTCACGGTCGTCGCCACGCTCATCATCAACACGATCGAGCCGGACGAAGTCGCGTCCTTCTCCGCCGTCATGTTCGAGGTCGTCTCGGCGCTCGGCACGGTCGGGCTCACCATGGCGCTCACGCCGCTTCTCGGCCCCGTCTCCAAACTTATTTTAACGCTTCTGATGTACCTCGGCAGGGTGGGCGTCATCACCTTCGCGCTTGCGCTCAAACGCGCCAAGAAGAGCGAGGCTGCGGTGCGCAGACCCGTCGATAACGTGTTCATCGGGTGAGATAGTTCACGAAATTCTTTTCGAACTGACGAAAAGAATTTCCGTGATATTGAGAGACAACCCATTGCATGGCATAAATGCCTGACAATGTGTTTTCTCTCTGCGGCGCAATCGCAACAGTATAGCACGCGGCAGCTCACTTTCTGAAAAATATACCGCAGCAATCACGAAAATGTTTTCTATGAAAAGATTTTCGTGAAGAGGAGCGACAGGTGTGAAAAGTGTGGCGTTCGGCATAGCCGAATGCCCACAAAATGCACCTTGTCGCGACGAGCGCAGGTATGCGCAAATGTGGGGCGCGGGCGCAAAATGCGATTTTGCTTGCGCGAGTATTTGATAGCTTTGCCCTCCCTGTGTAAGAGAGGGTGGCGCAGCGGAGCTGCGACGGAAGGGTTGTCTTTTGAAATCACGAGATTTCTTTTCGTCAGTTCGAAAAGAAATCTGTGAACATATAGAAGGAGTTTTCTATGATTTCGGTACTTCTCATCGGTATGGGCAAATTCGGAAGGACGCTGGGCGAACAGCTCCTCGATATGGGCGACGAGGTCATGATCGTCGATAAAAACGAAGATATCATCAACAAACTCGCGCCCCGGTATACCAACGCGCTCATTGCCGACTGCATGAGCCTCGATAACCTCGAGACGATGGATATCCCGTCTTTCGATGCCTGCGTCGTTGCCATCGGCGAGGACTTCCAGGCGTCGCTCGAGATCACTTCCAACCTCAAGGACTGCGGCGCGAAGCGCATCGTCTCGCGCGCGACGACGGCGATTCAGCGCAAGTTCCTCATGCGCGTGGGCGCGGACGAGGTCATCTATCCCGATATGGATATCGCGGAAAAGCTCGCCGTGCGCCTCAATTCGGATAACGTCATCAACTTCGTCGATCTCGACGCCGAGTATGCCATTTTCGAGATCGAGCTCCCCAAAAAGTGGCTGAAAAAGACGCTCGTCGAGGTCAATCCCCGCGTCAATTACGGCATGAACATCCTCACGATCAAAAACAGCGGAGAGATCATCTATTCCATTACCGGAGATTACACCTTCCGCGAAGGCGATCAGCTCCTCGTGTTCGGCAACACCGAGCGCATCCTCGCCTTTACCAACAAGCAGAAATAAGCCCCGCACAGAGCGCGGCGCCGCGGCATGAAAGCCGCGGCGCCGCGTTTTTTTATTAAAATACGGCAGCGGGAGATCCCGCTGCCGTATTTATGATGGAGCGTAATATGAAAGCTCGTATGACCGTCAGGCTTTGTTTGCCGAACCGAGCACTTCCACGATCTTGTGCTTGACCATTTCCTTCATGTTCGCGCGCGCGTCGCCGAGGTACTGGCGGGGGTCGAAGTGGGAAGGGTTCTCCGCAAGGTGCTTTCTGATCGCCGCCGTGAACGCCACGCGGAGGTCGGAGTCGATGTTGATCTTGCATACGGCAAGTTTTGCAGCCTTTCTCAGCTCGCTCTCGGGAATGCCGATCGCGTTGGGCATGGAACCGCCGAATTCGTTGACGATCGCGACCTGCTCCTGCGGCACGGAGGATGCGCCGTGCAGAACGATGGGGAAGCCGGGAAGGCGGCGGCCGATCTCTTCAAGGATGTCGATGCGCAGTTTGGGATCCTGCCCGGGCTTGAACTTGTAAGCGCCGTGCGAGGTGCCGATGGCGATCGCAAGCGAATCGATGCCCGTTCTGGAGGTGAATTCCTCTACCTCGTCGGGCGAGGTGAACATTGCGTCGTGGTCGGCAACGTGAACGTCGTCCTCGATGCCGGCGAGCTTGCCCAGCTCCGCCTCCACGACGACGCCGTGGTCGTGCGCGTATTCGACGACTTTCTTCGTAAGGGCGATGTTCTCTTCCCAGGGCTTGGACGAAGCGTCGATCATGACCGAGGTGAACCCGCCGTCGATGGACGCTTTGCAGATCTCGAAGTCTGCGCCGTGGTCAAGGTGCATTGCGATCGGGATGTCCGTCGTTTCGACTGCCGCCTGGACGAGGTGGCGAAGATATACGGGGTTTGCGTACTTTCTCGCACCCGCCGAGACCTGCAGGATGACAGGGGAACGGCACTCGTTTGCCGCTTCCACGATCGCCTGGATCATTTCCATATTGTTGACGTTGAAGGCGCCGACGGCATATCCGCCCGCATACGCCTTCTTGAACATTTCGGTTGTGGTAACCAAAGGCATGTGATACTTCCTCCGAATGGATTTTTTATAATTATAAATCTTTTCGCGCCAAAATGCAATAGGTTTGCAAAAATTTTAGCGGCGGAAGGAGCCGAAAAATTTATGCGGCGGAGAAATTCAAAAAAATCGTTGACAGCCGCCGAAAAGTGTAGTACAATGATATTTGGAAAAAGGCGCTTGTCCGCGCCCAATATTATGTTTCGGAGGAATAAAACCAATGGCAAACGTAAAAGTTGCAATCAACGGATTCGGTCGTATCGGCCGCCTCGCATTCCGCCAGATGTTCGGCGCGAAGGGCTATGAGATCGTCGCGATCAACGACCTTACCAGCCCCAAGATGCTTGCGCACCTTCTCAAGTACGATTCCGCACAGGGCAGATACGCGCTCGCGGATACCGTCAGCGCAAACGACGAAGAGGGCACCATCACCGTTGACGGCAAGACCATCAAGATCTATAAGGAGAAAGACGCTGTCAACCTTCCCTGGAAGGAACTCGACGTAGACGTCGTTCTGGAGTGCACGGGTTTCTATACCTCCAAGGCAAAGTCCCAGGCGCACATCGACGCAGGCGCAAAGAAAGTCGTTATCTCCGCTCCCGCAGGCAACGACCTTCCCACCATCGTCTTCTCCGTCAATGAAAAGACGCTCAAAGCGACGGATACCATCATCTCCGCTGCTTCCTGCACGACCAACTGCCTTGCTCCCATGGCGGATACGCTCAACAAGTTCGCCAAGATCAAGAAGGGCTACATGACGACCATCCACGCATACACGGGCGACCAGATGGTGCTCGACGGACCTCACCGCAAGGGTGATTTCCGCCGTGCGCGCGCTGCTGCGGTCAACGTTGTTCCCAACTCCACGGGCGCTGCAAAGGCGATCGGTCTCGTTATCCCCGAGCTCAACGGCGTGCTCGACGGCTGCGCTCAGCGCGTTCCCGTTCCCACCGGTTCGCTCACCCAGCTCGTTGCGATCTGCGAAGGCGAGGTCAAGGCTGAAGACGTGAACAAGGCGATGAAGGATGCCGCTTCCGCTTCCTTCGGCTACACCGAGGAAGAGATCGTTTCCTCCGATATCGTCGGCATCACCTACGGCTCGCTGTTCGATGCGACCCAGACCAAGTGCATGCCCGTCGGCGACGGCACCACGCTCGTCAAGGTCGTCTCCTGGTACGACAACGAGAACTCTTACACCAGCCAGATGGTTCGTACCATCAAGTACTTCGCAGAGCTGAAGTAAGAATACAAAAGAACGAAAGAGGGTTCCCTGCGGGGAGCTCTCTTTTTTCGTAAAAAAAGTAAAACGAATTTTCAATTACATCTTGACAACTGCGGGGGGGGGCGTGATATAATTGAAATAATCAATGATCCGGAGGGTATCGCTATGAAAAAATTCTGGAAAGCTTTGGCTGCGATCGGCATTTCCGCCGCGCTCTGCGTCCCGCTTGCGGCATGCGGAGAGGACGGCGCGACGACCGATCAGGAACGGCTGTACGAATCGTATGTGCTCTATGCGCAGGCGGCGGGCGACGAGGTGCTCAGCTATCAGGAGTGGCTCGATTCCGTGCGCGGCGCGGCGGGTGAAGACGGAAAATCCGCTTACGAGATCGCCGTCGAAAACGGGTTTGAGGGCACCGAAGAGGAGTGGCTCGCCAGTTTGAAGGGACAGGACGGAGAAGACGGCGCCGACGGCGAGAAGGGCGACAAAGGAGATAAGGGTGACCCCGGCGTAGGGATCGAGGATATTACATATTCGTACGGATACAACGCCGAGGAGGGGTACTTCTATACGGAGATCACCTTCATCCTTACCGATAAACAGGAAAAGACTGTGATCGTACCCAGCGCAATGAATCCC
>CALVWO010000023.1 GCA_944367465.1 uncultured Clostridia bacterium | reverse complement strand
TTCAGGAAGGAGTGAATTTGCGCGAACTATAATTGTAAGCCCCTAAGGTTCGCGCAAAGAGAGGAAGGCGCGGTTAGCCTGCGGCGTACCCGCAGCCGTCCTCTCAGATCACGGAATTTTGTCGCACCTTTGTGCGAGAAAATTCGTGAACTTTATCCCTGCAACAGTTTTTTGCAGACGAGCTCCGCAGCGGCGGGAAGAATTTTCCACTCCGCCTCGCGCATGACGCGCTTTTGCAGCGTTTCGGGCGTATCGCCCTCCTCCACGTTCACCGCCTTCTGCAGGATGATGGGACCGCCGTCGCACACTTCGTTGACGTAGTGCACCGTGGCGCCCGTCACCTTCACGCCGCGGGCGAGCGCCGCCTCATGCACTTTCAGCCCGTAATATCCGGGTCCGCAGAAACTGGGAATGAGCGACGGATGCACGTTGATGATGCGGTTTTCAAACGCCCGCGTGAAGTTTTCGCTGAGGATGGTCATGAATCCCGCCAGAATGACGAGCCCGATCTGCTTTTCCCGGAGGAGCGCAAGGATGCGTGCCTCGCGTTCTTTGCGGTCGGATACCTGTTTCCTGTCGAATACGGCGATCTCGACGCCCGCTTTTTTTGCGCGTTCGAGTGCGAACGCGTTCGCATTGTCGCTCACGACGAGCGCGACGCGTCCCGAGGGGATATTCCCCGCCGCCTCGGCGTCGAGGATCGCCTGCAAATTGGTTCCGCCGCCCGAACAGAGCACGGCGATGGGCACCTTTTTCAGCACAGGATCACCCCGTCGTCGCTCTTCACGATCTCGCCGAGCACGTACGCCTCTTCGTCGTTTGCCCTGAGCACCGAGAGCGCCTTTTCGACGTCCTCCTTCGCAACGACGATGCTCATGCCCACGCCCATGTTGAACGTGTTGAACATATCGTGCTCGGAGACGTTCCCCTTCTTTTGGATGAGTCCGAAGATCGGGAGCACTTTCACGTCTGCCCTTCTGATCTTCACGCCCAGCCCCTTGGGGATGGAGCGGGGCATGTTTTCGTAAAATCCGCCGCCCGTAATGTGGGAAATGCCCTTGACTTCCACCTCTTTGAGGAGCGCCAGAACGGGCTTGACGTAGATCTTCGTGGGCGTGAGCAGCGTTTCGCCGAGCCCCTTGCCGCCCAGTTCCGCAACGGGTGCGGCAAGATCGCAGTGTTCGACGTCGAACACCTTTCTCACGAGGGAGAATCCGTTGGAATGCACGCCGCTCGAAGGCAGCGCGAGCATCACGTCTCCCGCTTTCATTTTCGTATTGTCGATGACCTTCTCCGCGTCGACGACGCCCACCGCAAACCCGGCGAGGTCGTACTCCTCTTCGGGCATCAGCCCGGGATGCTCGGCAGTCTCGCCGCCGACGAGCGCGCAGCCGGCGCGCACGCAGCCTTCCGCCACGCCGCCCACGATGGAGGCGATCTTCTCGGGGAAGTTCCTGCCGCAGGCGATGTAGTCGAGAAAGACGATGGGCTTCGCGCCGCAGCAGACGATATCGTTCACGCACATGGCGACGCAGTCGATGCCCACGGTATCGTGTTTATCCATGAGGAAGGCGAGCTTGATCTTGGTGCCGACGCCGTCCGTGCCCGAGACGAGCACGGGCTTTTTCATGCCGGCGACGTCGAGCGGGAAGAGCCCGCCGAACCCGCCGATATCCGCCTTGCCCGCGGGCATGGTACGGGCAACGTGCTTTTTCATGAGCTCGACGGCTTTATATCCCGCGGTGATATCTACGCCCGCTTCTTTGTAGCTTTCGGAGTAGCTTTTTTCCATGAGTATCTCCTATTCTGTATTGTAAGGCGATCGCAAAGCTCCCGCCCCGTCCGGACACCCGCACGGCGCCGCGGCGCGATCATGCCTTTTTGAACTTGGGATTTTCGCTGATGGGTCTGTTCGAGATCGGGCGCTGTTCGAAACGATCCTTGTTGGGCGCAGCGGGGATCTCGGTGGGATACACGCCGTCGAAGCAGGCGCAGCAGAACGTATCCTGATACTCCCCCGTCAGCCTTCTCGCATGGTCGATATCGAGATACCCCACGGAATCCGCGCCGATGATCTTGGCGATCTCCTCGGTGGTGTGGTGGCAGGCGATGAGATTGTCGCGCGAGTCGATATCGGTGCCGTAATAGCAGGGATTGAGGAACTTGGGCGCGGAGGAGAGGAAATGCACCTCCGTCGCGCCCGCGTCGCGGAGCTGTTTGACGATGGGACGGCTCGTGGTGCCGCGCACGATGGAGTCATCCACAAGAATGACGCGCTTGCCGCGCACCGCGGAGGCAATGACGTTGAGTTTGATCTTCACTCTGTCTTCGCGCTGTTTCTGATCGGGCGCGATGAACGTTCTGCCGATATACTTGTTTTTGAGGAATCCGATGCCGTAAGGGATCCCCGACGCCTGCGCGTAACCGAGCGCCGCGTCCAGCCCGGAATCGGGCACGCCGATGACGATATCGGCGTCGATCTTATATTTTTCGTAGAGGAACGCACCCGCGCGTTTTCTCGCGTCGTGCACATAGCATCCGTCGATCTCGGAATCGGGGCGCGCGGTGTAGAAGTATTCGAACACGCAGAACGCCTTTTTACCGCCGCAGTGCGAAGTATCGTTCTTGACGCCGTCTTTGGTGATGACGAGCATCTCGCCAGGCTCGATCTCGCGCACCTTATGCCCGCCCACCGCGTTGATGGCGCAGGACTCGGACGCGATCAGATAGCTGCCGTCGTCGCGCTTGCCGAAGCAGAGCGGACGGAATCCGAGCGGATCGCGCGCGGCGATGAGCTTGGAGGGCGACATGACGACGAGCGAATACGCGCCCCTGAGCTTGTTCATGGCGGCGAGCCCCGCCTCTTCGATGGAGCGTGCCTTTACGCGCTCGCGGGTGATGACGTAGGCGATGACCTCGGTATCCGAAGTCGTGTGGAAGATGCAGCCCTCGTTCTCCAGCTCGGCTCTCAGCTCGGTGGCGTTGATGAGATTGCCGTTGTGCGCGAGCGCCATGTTGCCCTTGAGGTGATTGACGACGATGGGCTGCGCGTTCTCCCTTCCGCTCGTGCCCGTGGTGCCGTAACGCACGTGGCCGATCGCCATGTTCCCCAGCCCGAGCTTGTTGAGAACGTCGGACGTGAACACGTCGTTGACGAGGCCGACGTCTTTATACGCATTGAACACGCCGTCGTTGTTGACGACGATCCCCGCAGACTCCTGCCCGCGGTGCTGGAGCGCGAACAGCGCGTAATATGCCGTGGACGCCACCTTCTGCGCCTCGGGCGCAAAGATGCCGAACACGCCGCACTCTTCGTGAATTTCGTGTTCCATACGGCGTTACTCTCCTTTGGTGACGCGCTTGAAGATCTCCGCGTAGGCGTCCTCTACGCCGCCCATATCGCGGCGGAATCTGTCTTTATCCAGTTTTTCGTTGGTCTTTGCGTCCCAGAAACGGCAGGTATCGGGGCTGATCTCGTCGGCAAGCACGATGGTGCCGTCGGGAAGGCGGCCGAACTCCAGCTTAAAGTCGATGAGCTTGACGCCGAGGTGCAGGAAGTACGCTTTGAGCACTTCGTTGACCTTGAAGGCATACTTCTTGATCGTCTCGATCTCCTCTTTCGTCGCAAGATGGAGCGCCAGGGCGTGATAGGAATTGATGAGCGGATCGCCCAGATCGTCGTTCTTATACGAGAACTCGATGGTGGGCTCGTCGAACACGATCCCCTCTTCCACGCCGTAACGCTTTGCGAACGAACCGGCGGAGACGTTGCGGATGATGACCTCGAGCGGGACGATCTTCACCTTTTTGACGACGGTGTCGCGGTCGGAGAGCTCCTCGACGAAGTGGGTGGGAACGCCCGCCTTTTCCAGGATCTGCATGAGCATGTTAGTCATGCGGTTGTTGACGACGCCCTTCCCCGCGATGGTGCCCTTTTTGAGCCCGTTGAACGCGGTCGCGTCGTCTTTATACGAGACGATGCACAGATTTTCGTCCGTCGTTGCATACACCTTCTTTGCCTTGCCCTCGTAGAGCTGAACGGTCTTTTCCATAGCCTTTATCTCCTTGAAATCTAAAAAATTTTTAACGAATCTGATGTGCGGAACGCCCTCCCGAAGAGAACGCGGTCCCGCCTTCCGCAGTCCCGCCCGGTGTGCGGAGCTGCGCGGAGAGCGCCTTATTTGTTGTACTTGGCGGCGATCTCGGCGTCCTTTTTGAGCACCTTCTCCGTTGCGCTCCTGCGCGCGTCGAGCAGCTTGTCCATGAGCCTGGTATCCGATGTGGCGAGGATCTGCACCGCGAGCAGCGCAGCGTTCTGCGCGCCGTCGATGGCGACCGTCGCAACGGGGATGCCGGCGGGCATCTGCACGGTGGAAAGGAGCGCGTCGAGCCCGTCGAGCGTGGAGCTCTTGACGGGGATGCCGATGACGGGGAGCACGGTGTTCGCCGCCAGCGAACCCGCAAGGTGCGCGGCTTTGCCCGCCGCGGCGATGATCGCGCCGAACCCTTCGTCCGCCGCGTTCTGCGCGAACGTGCGCGCCTCTACAGGCGTGCGGTGCGCGGAATAGACGTGTACTTCGTAAGGGATTCCGTACTCTTCGAGAACGGAAAACGCCTTCTCGACGACGGGGAGATCGGAATCGCTCCCCATGATAACTGCCACTTTCTTCATCTTCGTTGCCTCCGTATAAGCGGGCGGCGCCCGCAGATTATTGCTTGACTATCTCCCGAAAACCGTGTAAAAAAATGAAAAGGAGCAGTTTCTTTCTATGCGAAAAAAACTGCCGTCCGAACCCCTATGAAATTCTCGTTTCTTCTGCTTTGCGGCAGAAATCCACTGCCTTTTTCATAACGACATTATAACAATTTTATGCGCCCCCGTCAAGCATTCGCGGGAGATTTTTCGCGTTTTTTCGCGCCGCGCGGAAAGCGGGCTCAGCCGAGGGCGACGTCGAGCAGCATCATGGCGCAAAAACCGAGCACGACGCCCAGCGATGCGAGCGTTTTGTTGCCCGAAAAACACTCGGGGATGAGCTCGGAACAGACGACGGCGACCATCGCACCTGCGGAAAACGCGAGCGCCCACGGCAGCACCGCCCCGACGAGCGACGCGGCGAGCGCGCCGAGCACGCACGCCGGCACTTCCACCGCGCCCGAGCCCTGCGCGAACAGAAAACTTTTTACGGGGCTCATGCCCTTGGCGCGCATCGGGAAAGCGACGCACATCCCCTCCGGGAAGTTCTGCACGGCGATGCCCAGCCCGAGAAGAAGCGCAGAGAACGCCGCGCCCTCGCCGAGGGGCGCGAGGGCGAACGCCACCCCCACCGCCATCCCCTCCGGAATATTGTGGAGCGTGACGGCGAAATAGAGGAGGGCGGTGCGCCTGTCGCCCATCGCGCGGAACGCCCTTTGCCTGCGCGAGAGAAGGGCGTCGCTCCCGACGATGAACGCGCCGCCCAGCAAAAACCCCGCCGTTACGGGGAGGTATGCGGGGAGCCGCCCCTCCGCTTCGATGGCGGGCAGAAGAAGGGAGAAAAAGCTCGCGGCGATCATGATCCCCGCGGAGAGCCCCAGAAGGAGCGTAAAGACGCCCTCTTTCGGACGGCGCGCAAAGAGCACGAAAGAGGCGCCGAGCGCCGTCATGAAATACATTGCAAGCGAGGCAAGGAGCGCCTGCTGCCACACTTCCATCGATAAAAACCACGCCACTTTGCCGCGCCCTCCTCTTTCGGACAGTCAATTCATCGTATGCGCGGACAGCCGCAGGAGGTGCAGGCGCGCAGACGGGAAAAGGCTGGTAAAAGTGCACAAAAAACGGACGAAGTTTTTTTCACGGAATTTTTCCCGGGGATATTGACAAGTTTTGCCTTTCGTACTATAATATAAGAAAATTATGTGATTATTGGGGGAAATGTTTATGTTGGCATTAGGTATTGTCACGCTGTTTCTCACGGCGTTCACGATCATCTACTACTGCTACCTCGCCAATCACTCCGACCGCGACGTTTCGTTTTTCCTGAGCGTGAGCATGCTCTCCATGCTGCTCAACCTCTGCACGAACGCAAGCGGCGGGAGCGGGCTTTCGGTGGTGTATCTCATCATCGCGGTCATCTTCATCGGCGTAGGTTTTGCAGTCGACCTGCACGAGACGCTGGCGTTCTACACCTCGATCGGACCCTGGTTCAAGGATACGTTCACAAACACGAAACTCATCGGCTGGAAGGCGCTCTCGACGGTGGTCTTCCCCGCAGGGATCGCGCTGTATTTCGTGTGGTACAAGGATAAACCCGCCCTCGCAAAGATCTGCGGCAGATGCGGCATCTTCGGCGTTCTGCTCATCGGGCTGCTGCTCTGGATGATCCTCGGCGCCGCACTCTGATAAAACAAACTGTTTCTCCCGCCCTTTCGGGCGGGAGTTTTTTTGCAAAAACGCGCACGGGCGCGGCAGTAAGCTGCGCCCGTGCGCGTTTTTGCGTAAGGATTATAAAAAGGAGCCCGCCGCTCGGCAAGCTCCTTTCTCTTCCTCCCCCCATAGTTTTGGCGAAAACCGCCGTGCGGAAAACTCCGCAAACCACTATGGTAAAACTATTTTATAACAGCTTTTTACATTTGTCAAGTACGAATGAAAAAGTTTTTCAGATATTTTTCTCTTTTTTCATCCGTACCGCGGCAGCCGCCTGACCGATCGCACAGACGGTGCGGGCGAGCATTTCTCCGGAATGCGCCGCCGAAAGGAACATCGCCTCGAACTGGGACGGCGCGACGTATATGCCGCTCCCGAGCATCGCGCCGAAGTACGCGGCGAACGCGGTCGTATCGCATGCGGCTGCCCCGGCATAATTTTCTGGCGCGTGCGGAGCAAAGAAGGGCGTAAGAACAGAGCCCACCCTGCCCACGGGGATCCCCTCCCCTTCGAAAGCCGCCTGGAGACGGGCGCCGGCGGCGTCGAGCGCGGGATAGAGCGATGCGCGGTTTTCGCGCAGGAGAGAAAGCGTTGCCAGCCCCGCCGCCGTGGCGACCGGATTGCCGGACAGCGTTCCCGCCTGATACACTCCGCCGAGCGGCGCGACGAGCTCCATCACCTCCCGCCTGCCGCCGTACGCCGCGAGCGGCATGCCGCCGCCCACGATCTTGCCGAAACAGCCCAGATCGGGCGTGACGCCGTACAGCTCCGCCGCGCCGCCGTACGCGACGCGGAAGCCCGTGATCACTTCGTCGAAGATAAGCAGCGCGCCGAACTCGTCGCACAGGGCGCGCAGCGCCTGCAAAAATCCCGCTTTCGGCGGCACGACGCCCATATTCGCGGCGACGGGCTCGACGATGACGCACGCCACCTTCCCTCTGTTTGCCTCGAACAGCGCGCGCACGCTTGCAGCGTCGTTGTATGCCGCGACGAGCGTCTCGCCCGCATAGGCGGCGGGAACGCCGAGGCTGTCGGGCACGGCGCCCGTCATACAGCCCGATCCCGCCTTTACGAGCAAGCCGTCGGAATGGCCGTGGTAACACCCCGCAAATTTGATGAGTTTATCGCGCCCGGTATACCCGCGCGCAAGGCGGACGGCGGACATCGTCGCCTCCGTTCCGGAATTGACAAGGCGGACGCGCTCCATATAGGGCGCCGCAAAGGCGATCTCCTCGGCGAGCTGCGTTTCGCGCACGGTGGGCGCGCCGAACGTGAGCCCCTTCCGCACGGCTTGCTCCACCGCCGAAACGACCTCTGCCCGCGCATGCCCGAGGATGAGCGGCCCCCAGCTCATCACGTAGTCGATGTACCGTCTGCCCGATATATCGTAAACATAAGCGCCTTCGCCGCGATCGATAAAGAGCGGCTCGCGCCCGACGGCGCGGAAGGCGCGCACGGGAGAATTGACCCCGCCCGGAAGGATGCGCTGCGCGCGTTCAAATTCATCCATTTTCCCTCTCCCATCCGGCAAAATCGAGCGCGTGATAGGTGATGACGAGATCCGCCCCCGCGCGGAAAAATGCGGTGAGGATCTCGGTGACGACGCGCCGCTCTTCCAGCCAGCCCGCCCGCGCCGCCGCCTTGACCATGGCGTATTCGCCGCTCACGTTATAGACGGCGAGCGGAAGACGCGTATTTTCCCGCGCGACGCGCACGACATCGAGAAAGGCGAGCGCGGGCTTCACCATGAGCACGTCGGCGCCCTCCTCTTCGTCGGCGGAGAGTTCGCGCAGCGCCTCGCGCCCGTTGCGGAAGTCCATCTGGTAGCTCTTTCTGTCGCCCGACTGCGGCGCGGAATCGGCGGCGTCGCGGAAGGGTCCGTAGAAAGCGGAAGCAAACTTGGCGCTGTACCCCATGACGGGGATATGGGAAAAACCCGCCTCGTCCAGTCCGGCGCGGATGGCGGCGACCACGCCGTCCATCATGGAAGAAGGCGCCACCATGTCCGCGCCCGCACGCGCATAGGCGAGCGCCGCCTTCACATGCAGGGGCAGAGACGCGTCGTTTTCCACGTCGTCCCCGGAGAGAACGCCGCAATGTCCGTGCGAGGTGTATTCGCAGAGGCACACGTCCGCAACGATGAGCAGGCGTTTCCCCTTCTGCGCGCAGTAATGTCTGAGGAAACGGATCGCCCGCGGCACGACGCCGTCCTCCGCACAGGCGCCGCTGCCGAGCGCGTCCTTCTCTTCGGGGATCCCGAAGAGCATCGTGCCGGCAATGCCCGCCGAGAGCATCTCGTCCGCGATCTCGCCGAGGCGATCCACCGAATAGCGGAAAACGCCGGGCATGCTCGGGACTTCCTCTTTTTTGTTCTCCCCCCATACGACGAATACGGGGTAGATGAGTTTTTTTGTCTGAACGCACGTCTCTGCGAACGCGTCGCGCAAGAGGGCGTTCCTTCTCAGCCTTCTCAGTCTCTGCATGATATCTCCGTGCGGGCGACCGCGTCCGCCAGCGCCGCGGCGGTGCATTCCGCCGCAACGACGGGCGCATAGCCCCGTTTTATTACTTCCTTCGCCGTCTCTTCTCCGATGCAGACGGGCACCGTTCCCGCAGGCAGCGCGGCGGCGCCGAGCAGGGCGCGCGCCCCGCCCGCCGAACCGAACGTGACGTATTTTGCCCCTCCGAGCGCCCCGCATGCACGCCGCAGTTTCTCCTCATCGACGCGGGTGCGGTAGAGCGGGATCTGCGTTCCGGCATCGAGGAGCGCGTCGCTCCCCTCCTCTGCGCGCAGGAGCGCGACCTCCTCCCGCGCCGCGCCCGTCTTTTTCAGTTCCGCCGCAAGCGCCGCGGCGGTGTACTGCGCAGGCACGAGATCGGCGATAAATCCGTATGCGGCGAGCGCCGCGGCGGTGTGTGCGCCGATGGCGGCGAACTTTTTACCGCCGAACAGGCGATGATCCGCCCCGCAAGCCTCCGCGCGGCGGAAGAACTGATTGACGCCGTTTGCGGAAGTAAAGACGAGCCAGCGATACCGCTCCGTTTCCCTGAAAAACTTTTCGAAAGGAAGCGACTCCGTGACGACGTACGCGCACGGCACGGGCGCAAACCCGCGCGCCTCCAGTTCCGCCGAAACGCGCGCGGTGTGATCCGCGCTGCCCGTAACGAGCACGGCGGGCGAAGAAAAACACCGCGAAAAGTCCGCGCCGAGGAACCCTTCCGCGCATACCCTGCCCACGACGAGCGTGAGCGGCGCCGGAAGTTCTGCGGCGCGCACGGGGACCTCCCCGAGCGTACAGCGAACATATTCCGCCCCGGGCATGCCCGCGCCGGAAAGGAGCGCGGCAGGAGTATGCCCGGACATGCCCCCCGCAAAAAGCGTTTCGCAGATGCGGGCGGCGTTCGCCTTCGCCATTAAAAACACGAGCGTTTCGTCCGCGGCGGGCGACGGCACGGAGAACGTTCCGTCCGCCGTGTGCGCCGTGTACACGCGGAACCCGCGCGCCGCCGCGCGGTGCGTGACGGGAATGCCCGCAAGCTCCGCCGCCGCCACCGCAGAAGTGACGCCCGGAACGACGCCGCAGGAAATGCCCTGCGCCGCGAGCGCGGCAAGTTCCTCGCCGCCCCTGCCGAATACGAAGGGATCGCCCCCCTTGAGACGCACGGTGAGCGGGTATTTTTGGGCACATCCGCACAGGATCGCGTTGATCTCCTCCTGCGACGCCGCATGCGCCCCCGCGCGCTTTCCGACGAAGATGCGCACGCAGTCGCCGCGCAGGAACCCGAATACGCTCTCGTCGAGGAGACTGTCGTACACCACGCAGTCGCACATCTGCAAGAGGCGTGCGCCGCGCACCGTAACGGAATCCGCGCCGCACCCCGCGCCGACAAGCACCACTCTGTTCATGCGAACGCCTCCGGAATGCGCGCGATCGTCGCGTCGCCTTCATAGGGGAGCGCGGCAATGCGCCCCTCATACTGGAGATAGAGCACGGAACCATCGAAATAGCACCCCGCGCCCCCCGTGCAGCTGCCGCCGAGCGCACGCTGCGCGGCGCGTTCGATGCGCGCCGCCTCGCCCGCCGCCGCATCGTGTATGCACGCTCCCGGGGCCCCCTCCAGAGCGATGATGCCCTGGCATGCGGCGGGCACGCACTGCGTAACGGGGATACGCTCGACAGAGAACCCCTCCGCGCGGATATGCAGTCGGTCGAGCCCTGCCGCGGCGAGCACGAGCGCGTCGAACTCGCCCGAGAGCATCTTGCGGATGCGCGTATCCACGTTCCCGCGCACGGGAAGCACCTGCGCCGCAGGATACATTCTGTGCACTGCGGCGGCGCGGCGGGGAGACCCCGTCCCGATGCGCACGATCTCCCGTCCGTCGGCACGCAAAAGCGCGTCGCGCGCGTCGCCGCGGGGCAGGCACCAGAACCCGTCGCATGCGGGATCGGCGGGCATATCTTTGGCGGAATGCACGGCAAGGTCGAGCTCGCCGCGCCGCAGCATCTGCGAAAAGACCTCGGTAAATGCGCCCCTTCCGATCTCGGCGAGCGAGGACGTGAGGTCGGCGTCTCCGCGCGTATGCACGATCACGAGTTCCGTCTCGTACCCCCGTTCGCGCAGGCGCGCCGCCGCAAGCTCCGCCTGCGCGCGGGCGAGCGCGGAGCCCCGCGTTCCGATCCTGAGTTTCACTTTACGGCATCCTCCAGCATTGTTTCCACCTTTTTGACGTACTCTTCCGCGGACATGGTACCCCGCAATTGCTCCGCAAGCGCGCAGATCTGCGCAAGATCGGGGGGCAGGACGCGCTCGAGATATTTCCGGAGCGCCGCCGCAAGCGCGGGAGAGGCGCCGCCCGTGGAGATCCCCGCGGAGATATCTCCGCGCATGACCGCCGCAGGAAAATAAAAATCGCAGTCGGCGGGCGCATCCACGCTGTTGACGGGGATCCCCGCGACGCGGCAATCATGGGCAACGCGGGCGTTCATCGCCGCATCGTCCGTCGCCGCGACGACGAACACCGCGTCGCGCAGGAGCTCCCGCCCGTAGACGGCATGCTTTTCCTGCGCGAGCGCCGCAAGCGCGGGCAGCACGACGGGTGCGCAGACATCGAGCCGCGCGCCGAACTCTTTCAGCCGCTCCGCCTTGCGCAGGGCGACCTTTCCGCCGCCCACGAGCAGGACGCGCCTGCCCTCGAGCGGCACCATCATCGGAAAACACTTCATTCTTCCCCCTCCCCTTCTCCGTCGGCATTCTGCCCGATACGGGCGGAAAATGCCGCGGGATCGTGCTTCCTGAGCCAACGCAGCGCACCGTCGCGGCGCACCCTGTCGGCGTGCATGCGCGCCGTTTCCGACGCCGCATATTCCGTAAGACATTGCCGCACGACCGCCTCGGCAGCCAGAGCGGCGGCGCGCTTTGCGGCGTTGTTCTCCTCAGCCGCGGCGCGGAAATCATCGATATTTCTGAGCGTACACCCTTCCGCCCCCGCGATCGCGGGATCGATATCGGGCGGGACGGCAAGATCGAGGAACAGCCGTTTTTTGGGCGTGACGAGGGCGCGCACAGTCTCCGCGGCGGTAAACACGACGTGCGGAGACGCGGTACAGCTTACGACCGCGTCGGCGCCGTCGAGCGCGGCGTAGCGCCCGGAATACGCGATCGTGCGGACGCCCTGCGGCACCCCTTCAAAGAGATGGGTGCGCTCCGTGGCGATCACCGTGTGCCCCGCCGCGACGAGATTTTTCAGCACCGATCTGCCCACCATGCCCGAACCGCCGACGAGAAGCACCCTGCCATGTCCGCGTACATACGCCGTTACGGCGTTTGCCGCCAGCGTTGCGACGGAGCAGGAAAATTCGCCGATCTTCGTCTGCGCGCGCACCTTCCTGCCGCAGGCGATCGCCGCCTGAAAGAGCGCGTCGGCGCCCTTTGTCGCGCCGGAGGACTGCGCCTCGAGGTACGCCCCTTTGAGCTGGTGCAGGATCTCGTCTTCTCCGACGAGCATGGATCTGAGCCCCGCCGCAAGAAAGAACAGACGGGAAACGGCGCTCTCCCCCGCGAACCGCACAAACGGCGCCGCGGCGTCCGCCGCGGCGCAGAGGAGCGCCTCCCCCTCCGCAAACGGGCGGAAAAAATACAGCTCGGTGCGGTTGCAGGTGACGAGGAGCACGCCTCCGCCCATCTCTTTCAGGCGCGCATAAAGTTCCCGCCGCATGTGCGGCGGGAAAGCAAACTTCTCGCGCACCGAAACGGGCGCGTTTTCAAACTGCACCGAAATGCAACGCAGCATATTTCAGGAAATGAGCATACGCTCCACGTTTTCGAATCCGATTCGCGCAACGGTATCGGCAAAGCGCTCGCCGTCGATCCCCTGCGTACGGAAGAGCTCGATCGCCCTCTCCGTGACCGCCATGACCTCCTCCTCGGTGGAGAAGATCTTGCTGAGCGCGCGCCCCTGAGCGACCATCTTGCCCCACCTGCCGCCGATGTAGATCTTATAACCGTTCACGTAGTCGGTCACGGCGCCGAACGGACACTGCGTTCTGCACCTGCCGCAATGATTGCACGCGGCGGGATCGATGACGATCTTCCCATCCGCAACGTGCGCCACCTTGATGGGACACGCCGCCTCGACGCGGCACTTTTTGCAGCCGCGGCATTTATCGGAATAGACGGTGGGGATGCGCTGACCGATGACGCCGAGGTCGTTGAGATCGGGCTTGACGCAGTTGTTCGGGCAGCCGCCCACGGCGATCTTGAATTTGTGCGGGAGCGTTACGCCGCGCATCTCCTCGTAAAAGCGCTTGTGCATCTTTTCGGAGAGACCGAACGTATCGATCAGCCCGTACTGGCAGGTCGTGCCCTTGCAGGAGACGACGGGGCGTACGCGCTTGCCCGTGCCGCCCGTACTCAGCCCGTGTGCGGCGAGAAAGTCGATGAGGGGCTGAATATTTTCGTATTTGACGCCCTGGATCTCCAACGTGAGACGGACGGTCATCGCCACCTCGCCGGAGCCGAATTTTTCGCATGCCTCGGCGATCGCGCGGTGCTGCGCCGCCGTGATCTTGCCGTTGCGCGTGATGACGCGCGCATTGAACACATCGGGATAGCGCTTATCCTGCAAAAAGCCCATCCCCTTGACCCGTTTGATCTCCTCGGGTGAAACCGTGTACTCCATATCTCCGTTCTCCTCTTCCTGTTTTGCGGCGCTCTCCGCCTCTTTTCCTTATTTTAACACAAAAAGCGGGCGGTGTCAACACCGCCCGCTCAAAACGCGTTTTTATCCGCATATTTTATATAAAACTCAGTTCTGTACGCGGATTTATTTGGATTTATGCTCTTTCTTCCACGCCTTGATCTCCTCGAGGCGCGCCTTGAACCGCCCCTCCTTCCCCTCCTCCGTCGGACGGTAATACTCCCTGCCGAGGAGAGAATCGGGCAGACACTGCATTGCGGTGAGCTTTTCCGCCGCATTGTGCGCGTACTCGTACCCCTTGCCGTAATCGAGCTCCTTCATGAGCTTTGTGGGCGCATTGCGGATAACGAGGGGCACGGGCTCGGAGAGCATGGTGAGCGCGTCGCGCTTGGCGGACTCGTACGCCATGTAGAGCGCGTTGGACTTGGGCGCGAGCGACAGATAGACGACCGCCTCCGTGAGATGCACGGAGCACTCGGGCATTCCGATGAGGCGGCACGCCTCGAACGCGGCAACGCACACCTGCAGCGCCTGCGGATCGGCGAGCCCGACATCTTCGGAGGCGAACCGCGTGACCCGCCGCGCGATATAGATGGGATCCTCCCCCGCCTCGAGCATGCGCGCCAGCCAGTAGACCGCCGCGTCCGGGTCGGAATTGCGCATGCTCTTGTGCAGCGCGGAGATGAGATTATAGTGTTCTTCGCCGTTCTTATCGTACAGCAGCGACTTTTTGGAGGTACAGCTCTCCACCGTCTCGCGCGTGACGGTGACTTTGCCGTTTTCGTCGACGTCGCCGTTCAATACCGCCATTTCCAGCGTGGTGAGAGCGCTGCGGGCGTCGCCGTTGGCAAAATTGGCGATCATTGCCACGGTATCTTCGGCGATCTCCACGTTCTGCCCGCCGAATCCACGCGGATCGGTGAGCGCATGGCGCAGAAGACGGACGATATCCTCCGTCTTGAGCGCCTGCAGAACGAACACCTTGCACCGCGAAAGGAGCGCCCCGTTGACCTCGAACGAGGGATTTTCCGTCGTCGCGCCGATGAGGATGATGCTCCCGCGCTCTACATAGGGCAGGAACGCATCCTGCTGCGCCTTGTTGAAACGATGGATCTCGTCGACAAACACGATGGTCTTTTCCCCGAACCTGCGGGCGCTCTCCGCCTGTTCCATGACGGCTTTGATCTCCTTGATGCCGCTTGTTACGGCGGAAAAATCGATAAAGCGCGCCTTTGTTCTGTTTGCGATGATGCGGGCAAGCGTCGTTTTGCCCACGCCGGGCGGCCCCCAGAAGATCATGGATCCGACGGTATCGCTCTCGATGATCCGCCGCAGCACCTTTTTTTCGCCCAGGAGATGCTCCTGCCCGACAAATTCCGAAAGATCGCGCGGGCGCAGGCGCGCCGCGAGCGGTTCCGACGCCCTTTCCTCAAACAGCGTGGGCTGATACTTCATACGCCGCCCCTCCTTTTGCTTTCGTTTTCAGTTTACCCCCTTTTCGCGTACAAGTCAAGAACTTTCCGCACATTTGTTCATATTTCTTTTTCTCTTCCCCTCCGTGCAGACGATTTCACGGGGAAACGGTAAGCCCGTTTTCAAAAGCGTTCGTTTCGATATTTATCGAAATAATGTAATCCGATTTTTTCGTTTTTCTGTCTTTTTTGGAGATTTTTTGCACTATTTTCCCCTTTTTTGTGGTTATTTTGATTTTTATCGAAATACATGACGGCGCGAAAAACACGGAATATGCGGCAGGGCGCTTGAAAACGCCCGTAAAATGTGATATGATGGGCGCAGAGCCGCTGCAAAGATTTTTTTCGGGAGAACGGCTTTTACAATTTTTTAACACTTTATTAGCAATTCGGAAACAGGCGCGCCCTATAATACGGAACGTAAGCCGCGCCGCACGGAGGGAGAACATGGTTAAGATTCTTTTGGCAGAGGACGATAAAGACCTGAACGCGCTCATCTGCGCCCGTCTCACACAGGAAGGTTACGAGGCGATCCCCTGCGCAGACGGGCAGGAGGCATGGGAGACGCTGGAAAACTGCGCCGCCGACCTTGTGATCACCGACATCATGATGCCGCGCATGGACGGATTCGCGCTCGCCGGGCGCATCCGCGAAACGGACAAAAAACTGCCCATCCTCTTCCTGACCGCGCTGGACGATAAGCCCTCCAAACAGCGCGGGTTCGCGCTCGGCATCGACGACTACGTGGCAAAGCCCTTCGACACCGATCTGTTGATGCTGCGCGTCGCGGCGCTCCTGCGGCGGGCAAACATCGAGCGCACCCGCGAACTCACGGCTGGAAATCTGAGGATGAACAGCGAGGAACATACCGCCTACCTCGACGGCGAGGAACTGCCGCTGACGGTGCGCGAGTTCGATATCCTGTTCAAGCTGCTGTCCTTCCCGAAGCGCACCTTTACGCGCAAGCAGCTCATGGACGAATTCTGGGACTACGATTCTTCGGCGACTTCCCGCACGGTGGACGTGTACATTGCAAAACTGCGCGAAAAAACGAGCGCATGCACGGGCTTCGAACTGGTTACCGTGCACGGGCTCGGCTACAAGGCGGTGCTCAGATGAAAAAGATGCGGCGGTCCGGGCTCTCATGGACGGGCGCGGCGATCTTCTTTCTGACGGTGGCGGCGATCGTCACCGCTGCGGTGCTCATCTATTCGGCGCTGCCGGAGGATATGGCGACCGGGGCGAAGGCGGGCGTGATGCTTGCCGTCATCGCCGTGCTCGCCCTCATCTGCACGGGAGCCGATCTCATACGGCGGAAAATAACGGTAGAGCGCCCCGTCCGCACCATCCTTGCCGCGACGGACGCGATCGCCTCGGGAGATTTTTCGGTGCGGCTCGAACCCGCGCACCCGTACTTCCGCCGCGACGAATACGACGAGATCATGGAAAACCTGAACAAGATGACGGCGGAGCTCGCGCACACGGAGATGCTGCACAACGACTTTGTTTCCAACGTCTCGCACGAGCTCAAAACGCCCGTCTCCGTCATCCGCAACTATGCGCAGGCGCTCGGCAGGGAATGCGACGGCGAGCTGCGCGAAAAGTATGCTGCGGCGCTCATTTCCGCCGCCGACCGGCTGACGGCGCTCGTACAGGGCGTGCTGCGGCTCAATAAGCTGGAAAACCAGAAGCTCACGCCCGCCCGCAGAACGTTCCGCCTCGACGAAATGCTCGCGGAGGCAGCGCTCGCCTTCGAGGACGCGATCGACGCGAAGGGACTCACGCTCAAATGCGACCTCGAAGAGGCGGAGATCACCTCCGTGCCCGACTATCTGGAACTTGTGTGGAACAATCTCCTCTCCAACGCCGTAAAATTTACGGAACAGGGCGGGGTCACCCTTTCTCTGAAGATGCGGGACGGAAACGCCGTCGTCCGCGTGGCGGATACGGGACAGGGCATCTCGCCCGAAGTGGGCAGGCACATCTTCGAAAAATTCTATCAGGGCGACACCTCGCACGCGGGCGAAGGCAACGGACTGGGGCTCGCGCTCGTCAAAAAAGTCATCGACCTCCTCGGCGGGGAGATCGCCGTCGAGAGCGAGGCGGGCAAGGGCAGCACGTTCACGGTGACCCTGCGCGGAGTGACCTGAGATGCTGAAAAAACTATGGGAATGGATGAAAAACCCGCACGGGTGGCAGGTTTTCGTGCTTTGGGCGGTATCGCTCGCGGCAGCGGCAGGCGCCGTGGCGCTGACGGTGCTGCGCCCTGACGGAGCCGCAGCATACGCGGCGTATATTTTCGATGCCGCGGCGGCGATCCTTTTGGGGTACTCCGTTTACGCCGCCGTAAAATATGCGCCGTACATCCGGCGCGACTTCCTCGCATACACGGAGCGCCTCCCCGCGGCAAACAGATTTTTCCGCGACTACGGATTCCGCACTCTCGCATTCGGCATTTTCGCATTTATCATCAATTTCGGCTACGCGGCGCTGCAGATGGTGCTCGCCGTCCTGCTCCCGTCGACGTGGTACGGCGTACTCGCGGGATACTACTTCTGCCTCGGCGCGCTGCGGTGTTTTCTGTTCGTGGGCTGGAGCCGGGCGAAAAAACACGCAGACGGCGACGCGCGCGCCCTTGCGGACGGAAAACTCAGGCTTTACCGCCTGTGCGGGATCGCCCTGCTCGTTCTGGAGATCGCGCTCACGACCGCCGTCACGCAGATGGTGATCTCGAAGAGCAATCCCCGCAGCTCCGAGATCATGGCGATCTCCTCGGCGGCGTACACGTTTTACAGGATCGCCCTCGCTGTTTTCAATGCGCGCAAGACCTACCGCCTGCACGATCCGCTCCTGCAGTCCTTCCGCAACATCGGACTCACGGACGCCGCCGTCGCCCTTCTGGCGCTGGAAACGACGATGATCGCCACCTTCGGCGGCGAAACGGAGACCTCCCTTCTGATCGTGCGCGCCGCAACGGGATTCGGCGTGTGCGCGCTCACCATCGCAATGGGGATCTTTATGATCGTACGCGGCACGCAGCGGCTGAAAAAACTGCGTTCCGAAGACGTTACCCCCGACATGGGTGCCGCGGACGTCGTGACCGGAATACTTGCCCCGCCTGCCGCCGAAAGCGGCGAAACGCGGGGAACCGAGGAAACAGAGGATGAACAACGATAAATTCAGCTATACCTATTCCGCCCCCACGCAGGAGGAACGCAGGGAGATCGAGGATATCCGCCGCACATACATGCCCGAGGCGGAGCACAAAGACAGCCTTGCCCGCCTGCGCGCGCTCCACGCGCGCGCAAAACGCCCCGCCCTGATCGCGGGGCTCACGCTCGGCATTGCGGGCGTGCTGGCGTTCGGACTGGGCATGAGCATGACGCTCGTGTGGGAAATGTTTGCAGGCGGGATCGCCGTCGCCGCTGCGGGGCTTGCGGCGGCAGCCGCGGCACGCCCCGTGTACGGAGCGCTCTTCCGCCGCGGAAAAGAAAAGTACGGCGCGGAGATCCTCCGCCTTACGGACGAACTTCTGGGCGAAAAAAACACGGACGAATGATGTCCGTGTTTTTTTCTTGCGCATGAGAGATAAAATTTACGCGTTTGCGATTTCGACCGCAACGTCGCCGTTGTTGCAGTCCACAGAAAGCGTCTTGCTGCCGCCCGTCTTGTTCTCGGGCAGCGAACTCTCGCCCTTTTTGACGTTGCAGGCGATCGCGTAATCGTCCCAGCTTCCCAGAATCGTTCCCGTGATATTCCCGTTCTTTGCGTTCAGCGTGACCGATTTTTCCGCCGCGATTTTTCTGAAGGAGAGATCGCCGCCGTTGACGGACATGGTTACGTTCTGCGCCGCGATCGTCCCCGTTGCGGAGATCGCCTCGTTGGTCGTGCTCACCGAAACGTCGGTCAGCCCCTGCGGGAGACAGACGCAAATCGTGCGGTACTCCGCCGACGGCTGTACCCCGACGAAATCCGTCCACGATTGGTCGAGGTCGAGGGTCACCGAAAGCACGCCCTCTTCCGAAAGCGAAATATCGTACGACGTTTTTTCGCTCTCGTAATAGTCGATGCGGAGCTTTCCGTCCTCCGAGGGCATGAGTTTGACCGCCCTGTCCGATATGTCGACGGAAAGGGAGACGACCTCGCCCTCCGCCGCATACTGCTGCGCCGTAAAATCCTCATCGGACGCGCATCCGCTCAATGATCCCGCCAGCCCGAAGCTCACCGCCGCAAAAAGAACTGCCGTTTTTTTCATACATTCCTCCTGTACGCTTGACATTGCGTTCCCTGTCTGATATCATCATCATAAACCTTTGTGTTACACAAATGTCAAGGAAAAAAACGGGGTCATGGAAAAATTTTTTTCGATCAGCAAAACGGCGGAAATGGTCGGCATGACGGCGGAGACGCTGCGCCATTACGACCGCATCGGGCTCGTGCGCCCGGGCAGAACGGACGAATGGACGGGCTACCGCTACTATACGGAGCAGGAGATCGTGATCCTGGAGATCGTGCGCGCACTGCGCTGCATGGAACTTCCGCTTGCCGAGATCAAGCGCCTGCTGCAATACGACGACGTTGCGAAGGTCGCCGCGTTTTTGCGCGACGCGGAAATGCACGCCGAAAAGAAGATCGCACAACTCGAGGAGGCAAAGACGCGCATCGGGCGCGCAAAGCACTTTTACGAAGGGAAGGCAGCCGAACAGCCCGCGCAGACGGGCGCATACGTCCGCACCCTTCCCGCGCGGACGATCCTGCTCTCGGAGACGCTCGGCACGCCGACCGTGGAGAACCTGCACGATTACCACCGCCACTTTTATGCGCAGGTCGGCGAAGAGCGCCGCGGCGATTTTGCCTTTGCGGACGTTGCGGGCGTATACGAAAGCGCGGACGGCGTGCCCCGCATGTTCGCCGTGTGCGAACGGTCTGCCGAAACGGACGGACTGCTCGTACTGCCCGCGGGGGACTATCTGTGCCGGGAATGCGCGAGAGACGACCTGTCCGCCGCCCTCCGCGACCTCAAGGAGAACGCGCACATGCAATACGGCGCCGCCCCCGCATTCACGCTGCATTTCATCGTGCTTTCGGGGATCCTGCGCTGGAAATACCGCATCGAGATCCCGCTGGCGGCGCGCTGACGCCCGTTTACATTTCTTTTACAAAACATTTACCTTCCGTTTACACGGCATTAGCGTTTCGGAAATATCTCCGCCGTATACTCAAAGTACAAAAAACGAAAGGAGATACCGCCATGAACAACGAAATGCAGTACGCGGAGAAGATCCGCAAAGAGTATGCGGCAAAGACCGCCGAGGAGAACAAACTGGAAACGCTCCACAAACTGGACGCCGCCGCCCGCCGCCCCGCGGAGATCTTCGCCTATACGTTCGGCGCCGTCGGCGCGCTCGTGCTCGGCCTCGGGATGTGCCTTGCGATGGAGATCATCGGCAGCCTGATGCCGCTCGGCATCGTCATCGGCGTCGTCGGGATCGCAATGGTCGCCGCGAACTACCCGATCTACAGCGCGATCATGCGTTCCCGCAGAAAAAAATACGCGCAGCGCATCCTGGCGCTCAGCGACGAACTGCTGCAAAACGACAGATAAAGAGAGCTCCCCGCGGGGAGCTCTCCTTTATGTATCAGACCGTTTCAACGGCGAACCCGTGCGCCGAGAGGAAATCGAGCGAGAGATCCACCCAGCGCGCGGCGCGCCTGTAAGGGCGCTGCCCCGCATAGTCGGCGTTGGATTCCAGATCGGCGACCGACATGCCGTGCCAGCCCTCCTCGAAGATGTGCAGTTCGGCAGGAATTTTCGCCCGGCGGAGCGCCGCGTACAGCGCGACGGAATTTTCGGGCGGGACGCAGACGTCCTCGTTCGTCGACCACAGAAAGACGGGCGGCGCGTCGGCGGGGACATGTTTTTCCAGCGAATATGCGGAGAACTTCGACGCGTCTCCCCCGCAGAAATTATAAAAGGAATCCCTGTGCCAACAGCGCTCATCCGCCGTGACGACGGGATAGCAGAGCAGCGACGCGTCGGGTCTCACCTTCTCGCATTCCTCCCGGAAACGCGCCCTGATCGCGCCGTCCCGCCAGAGGAAGGAGACGCAGCCCGCAAGGTGACCTCCCGCCGAAAAGCCCATGACGGCGATCCTGCCCGTGAGACCGAGCGCCGCGCATTCGCGCCGCAGATAGAGCATCGCCATCGCCGCCTCCTCGATCTGCACAGGATAGCCGTGGGGCGCGATGTCGTAATCGAGCACAAAACAGTCGTACCCCTGCGCAAAGTATCTGAGCGCGACGGGCTCCGCCTCTCTCTCGGAGACAAACGCGTACGCCCCGCCCGGGATGATGAGGATGGCGGGACGCAGGCGCTTTACGCCCAGCTCCGCGATCTGCGTATGGCGGTAGCAGGCGAGCGTGCCGCGCTCCGCCCCCTCCCGCGCCGTTTTGAAATATTCGAATAGATCGATGCGTTCCGTGATCATATCTGCCTCCTGCCCGATATTATACGAAAAACCGGGCGAAAAAGCAACCGCGCGGAGCTATTTTTGCCCAGATAACACAATTATTTTTCCAATGGGTCTTGATTTTTCCCGAAAATCCTGTATAATAAAAACAGCGGCTGTGAAAATTGCACAATTTTGCGACTGCCGCAAGTTCTGAATAAGGGGACAAACAGCTATATGAGTATCTCTGCAAAGGATATCCGCAACATCGCCATCGTCGGCCACAGCGGCGAAGGCAAGACCACCCTCTTCGAGGCGATGCTCTTCAACGGCGGCGCCATCGAGCGCATGGGCAAGATCGAAAACGGCACCACCGTTTCCGACTTCGACGAACAGGAGATCGCGCGGAAGATGTCCATTTCCCTCTCGGCAAGTTCCGTCGAATGGAAGGGCGTGAAGATCAACCTTCTCGACGTTCCGGGATTCTACGATTTCGAAGGCGAATTCGCCGAAGCGCTGCGCGCCGCGGGCGCCGTCGTCGTGGTGACGGGCGCGAACGGTACGGTGACGGTGGGCGCGGAAAAGGCGATCGACATCTGTCTGCGCGCCAAAAAGCCGCTCATCATCTTCATCAACGGCATGGACAAGGAAAACGCCGACTACACGGCGACCATCGCGGCGTTCAAAGAAAAATACAAGAACAAGCTCGCCCCCATCCAGATCCCCATCATGGACGGCAACAAGATGACGGGCAACGCCAACGCCCTCACGGGGAAGGCGTATCACTTTACGAACACGGGTCCCGAAGAGATCGCCGTGCCCGAGGAATACCGCCGCGACTACGAGGCGATGAGTCTTTCGCTCATGGAGACCGCCGCGGAGAACGACGACGTGCTCCTCGAAAAGTACTTCGACCAGGGTTACCTCTCGCGCGAGGACATGATCCACGGCATCCGCAAGGGCATCTTCAACATCAACGTCATTCCCGTCATGGCGGGCAGCGCCCTGCAGAATAAGGGCGTCATCAACCTGATGAACGAGATCGTCAAATATCTGCCCGAGGCGGCGGAGCGCGCCGAGCAGCCCGCGCTCGACCTTGTGAAAAACGCCGTCGTCGGCATATCGTGCGATGAGGACGGCGCTTTCGCGGCGCAGGTGTTCAAAACTGCCGTTGATCCCTTCGTGGGCAAGATGAACTATCTGCGCATCTGCCGCGGAACGCTCAAAGCGGGCATGACGGTGCTCAATCCCAATACGAATACGCAGGAGCGCATCGCAGCCGTCTATCAGATCAAGGGCAAAAAGCTCGAATCGGTGCCGCAGCTCGACGCGGGCGACATCGGCGCGGTGAGCAAGCTGACGAACACGGGCACGGGCGATACGCTGTGCGACGAGAGCGCTCCCGTAAAATTCGACCCCATCCCCTTCCACAAACCCGTTCTCTACATGGCGGTATACGCCTCGGTGCGCGGCACGGAGGACAAAGTGTTCGGCGGACTCAACCGCCTGATGGAGGAAGACAAGAGCTTTACCGTGACAAAGAACCACGACACGGGCGAGACGCTCGTCGGCGGACAGGGCGAGGTACACCTCGACGTCATCAAAAAGAAACTCAAAGCCAAATTCGGCGCCGACGCAGACTTCCGCACGCCGCAGGTCGCCTATAAGGAGACCATCCGCAAACAGGCGCTCGCCGAGGGAAAATACAAGAAGCAGACGGGCGGTCACGGACAGTACGGTCACTGCAAGATCCGCTTCGAGCCGTGCGAGAAAGACTTTGAGTTCGCGGAAGAGGTCGTGGGCGGTACCGTGCCCAAACAGTACATTCCCGCCGTTGAGAAGGGGCTGATCGAATGCCTGCCCCACGGCGTGCTCGCCGGATTCCCCGTGATCCGCGTGAAAGCCGTTCTGTACGACGGAAGCTACCACGACGTCGACTCCTCCGAGGCGGCGTTCAAGGCGGCGGCGGAGATCGCCTTCAAGGAGGGCATGAAGAACGCCGATCCCGTCCTCTTAGAGCCCCTCTCGCACCTCAAGATCGCCGTTCCCGAACAGTACGTCGGCGACGTTATGGGCGATCTGAACAAGCGCCGCGGGCGCATCATCGGCATGGACGCGCAGGAAGACGGCATGCAGGTCATCACAGCCGAGGCGCCGCAGGGCGAGCTCCTGACCTATGCGACCGCACTCCGCTCCATGACGCAGGGCAGAGGCAAATTCACCGAGACGTTCGCGCGCTACGAACAGGCGCCCGACGCGGTGCTGCAATCGCTGAACAAATAAATATCCGCCGCTCCGAAGACAGCTTCGGGGCGGTAATCTTTTCCGAAAAAGGCAAACTCTACGGAGCGTGGGTTCCTTTCCCGCCAACCCCGTGCTATAATGGCTGCGATCAGGAGGTAACGGTATGGATCAGATCAAAATCGGAGCGTTCATCCAGAAAACGCGCAAAGCGCGCAACCTGACGCAGCGCGACCTTGCGGAACGGCTCGGAATCTCCGACAAGACGGTCTCCAAATGGGAGACGGGAAGCGGACTGCCCGAAGTCGGGCTGATGCTCCCGCTGTGCGAGCAGCTGGGCATCAGCGTGAACGAACTGCTGTCGGGAGAATCGCTCGACGGCACGCAATACCGCCGCCGCGCGGAGGAAAACATGGTGCGGCTCGTGCGGGAAGGACAGGACGCGAAAAAGCTCCGCGCCGTCTGCCTGGGGATAAACGCGGTCACCATGTTCGCAGGCATCGCGCTCATTCTCGTCGCAGGACTTGCGGAGATCCCGCTCTGGCTGCGGATCGTCCTCATTACGATCGCCGTGCTCATCGCCGCGGGCGGGATCGCGCTTGCCTGCATCATCGACCGCGAGGCAGGCGTATTTGAATGCCCCGTATGCGGCAGGCAGTTCGTTCCCACCATGAAAGCGTATATCGGAGGAATGCACACCCTGCGCAAGCGGAGGCTCGCCTGCCCCCATTGCGGCAAGACGAGCTGGTGCCGCAGAATTGCACGCTCCGAATAAAACGCAACGAAAGCGCCGCCCCGAGAAAATCTTGATATGCACCCCAAAAGTTGGACAGACTTTAGGGGGTGCATATTTTTATGTCAAAAGGAAAAAGATTTCAAACAA
>CALVWO010000022.1 GCA_944367465.1 uncultured Clostridia bacterium | reverse complement strand
CGGATCGTGCTTGACGAGAAGCAAATCAAGGAAGATTATTTGCGCCATAATGCGGAGCTTGCAGATAAGACGTTAAAATCCGTCAAAAAGATATTGCAAACGAAGCAAAAACGATTGGAAGAATTATCCCGCCTCATACAGGTCGCCTATGAAGACAGAGTGAAAGGTAATATGCCGGAAGATATCTGTTTCGGGCTGATAGAGAAATATTCCTCCGAGCAAAAATCGCTGACGGCGGAGATAGAAGAGCTCGAAACAAAAATGAAGGATACGGAAACCACGATGCAGAGCGCCGACGCCTTTATCCGGAATATAAAGAAATACCTCGAAGCACCAGAGCTTACCCGTGAAATGTGCTACGAACTTTTGGACCGCGTCATTGTTGGCGGGCATCCCAAAATCACATGCAAAGAGCGTGAAATAGATATCGTCTATAAGGTCGATATTGCCTCCGTTCTGCGACACAAACTTAATAATTCCGATAAGTAACGAAAAGTGTATGAGTCCGCCGCTCATACACTTTTTCTATGCCCTAATTGCCCCTCTTTTTATTATGTCCATAAGAATTGTCTTACTCCGCCGAACTTTCGCAAAAAATAAAACGCGGTATAGCCATATCCGCGTCGAAATGCAAATATTTTGGCGGGAGCGTTCCCCTCGGCTACAAGGTGGACGAACAAAAGAATTTTGTCGTTGACGAGGAAACCGCCCCGCTTGTTAAGACTATGTTTGAAATGTTTGTCGGCGGCAGAACGTATGCGGACATTATCCGCTATATGAACGGACGCGGCGTTACGACTTCGCGCGGCGGCAAGTGGAACAAAAGCAGTTTTCACCGCATATTCAGCAACCGCCGCTATTTGGGCAAGTATATCTATCACGGCGAAGAGATTGACGGCGGTATGCCGCAACTCATCGACGACGAACTTTTTGCCGAGGCGCAAAAGGTGTTAGCCAAATACGCCGCCGCGCCGTCCCGCGGTAAAGCCAAAGTCGAATATTTGTTGTCCGATAAAATGATATGCGGGCATTGCGGCAACAAAATGACGGGCATAAGCTCAACGAGCAAAAGCAAAAAGATACATCACTATTACAAATGTACGGGGAACAACAAGGGCATTTGCAAAAAACGGACTGTCCGCAAACAGTTTATCGAAGATGAGGTCGTTGCCGCCATAGTGGGCGAACACGGCATTTTGACCGACGAATTTATTGATATGATAGCCGCAGAAACCTATTTGCTTATCCAAGCAGAGCAGAACGACGCCGAGATAAAACGGCTTGAAAACCTTATCGCGGAAAATCAAAAGGCAATTAACAATCTTATGCAGGCGTTAATGCTCGGCAAGATTGCCGACACCATTCTGTCGCAAATCGAGAAGTTAGAGAACGAAAACAAGGAACTGCAAGACACAATCGCCAACGAAAAGGCAATGCAGATAAATTACAGTTATGCCGATATTCGCAAGTGGCTGTCGCACTTCCGAACGCTTGACTATTCCAAGACCAAGAACCGCAAAGACCTGATAGACACGTTCATTTATAGGGTGATACTGTACGACGATAAAATGAAAGTATTGTTTCACCTTAAAGGCGGGCAACAGGGCGAACTGCTCTTGAACTTGATTTTCCCCGATTATCCCGACGGACACAGCGCCGACGGCGAGAACGCCAAAAAAATGCCCGAAAATGAAAAAGAAACCGACAAAGCGGTTTCTAATTCTGACATAAACGCAGAGTGTGCGTATACGTCGCGTTTGGTGGACCTGCGCAGAGTTGAACTGCGGTCTTACAGGGTTCGTCTGCGGACACTACACGCTTAGTCTGTGATCAGATCTCGCCCGCGGGCAGTTCACAGACAACCTGCGCCTTGGGCATACTTCCCTATGATCCTCTCTGAAAGCGGAAGTTTTCCTTCAAAGGAGGTTCCCCACTGCATTGACGCCCCATTCCCGACCGTGGGCAATCGGGGTGGGACGGAGCTTAAACTAAGTTAAGCCGCAAGCGCTACACGGCGCGCGGAAGCGCGACGTGCAACAGCCGACCTTCTTTCTTTCTTGTCAGCATTTAAATTTGATTCCGTTTTTACGGAGCCGAGCCTCCGACGTGCGTCCGACAAACTCCGCCTGCAATCGAATCCGTAACAGGCCCGCAAGCAGTATTGTCTATTTATATTATACCCAACGCGGAGTTTTGTCAACCAAAACGAGCAGTTATCCCGCTCTGAGAAAAATTCCCTCCCGCCCTTTTCCCGCAGGCGCAAAAATCAGTTGAGAATGACGTCTTTCAGGCTTTCGTACTTTGCCATTGCCGCAGAGCGGATCGCCTCGAAGTTCAGCCGCCGTTCAAACGCCTCGTCGGTGAGTTTTTTGGCGGTGAAAATGACGTCCGTCGAGTATCTGAGATTTTTGATCTCGCTCAGGAACCTGCCGCTCTGGCGCGTGCCGAGGAAATCGCCGCTGCCGCGCAGCTCCAGATCTTTTTCGGCGAGCGCAAAGCCGTCGGACGTGTTCTTGAACACGGTGAGCCGTTCGCGCGCCGTTTCGCCGTCCGACCCGACGAGGAGGAAACACCAGCTCTTTTCGCTCCCGCGCCCCACTCTTCCGCGCAGCTGATGCAGCTGCGAAAGCCCGAACCGCTCGGCGTTCATGATGACCATGATCGTCGCGGCGGGTACGTCGACGCCGACC
The DNA here is from genome assembly GCA_944367465.1 of uncultured Clostridia bacterium. Taxonomy (GTDB): domain Bacteria; phylum Bacillota; class Clostridia; order Christensenellales; family Borkfalkiaceae; genus Gallimonas. The sequence continues at coordinate 25,422 of CALVWO010000022.1, read as the reverse complement.
TCGATGACGGTCGTGGAGACGAGGCAGTCGTACTCCTTATTCTTGAACGCCGCCATGACGGCGCTCTTTTCCTTCTCCTTCATGCGCCCGTGCAGGAGCGCAAACCGCACATCGGGAAGCCTGTTTTTCAGCTCTTCCCAAAGCTCGGTGACAGAGGTCACCTCCCCTTCGTCATCATCGATCTTGGCGCACACAAAGTACGCCTGACGCCCCCTCTTCGCCTCGCCGCGGACATATTCCAGCATATCGTCGTATTTATACGCGGGGACGATCGCCGTGGTGACGGGCTTGCGTTCGAGCGGCTTATCGGGGATGGTCGTTACGTCGAGATCGCCGTAAAAGACGAGCGAAAGCGTGCGCGGAATGGGCGTTGCCGACATAACTAAAACATCGGGCATGTCGCCTTTTTCACTCAATATATTGCGTTGTGCGACGCCGAAACGATGCTGTTCATCGCATACGCAGAACGCGAGATTTTTGAAGCGTACATCCCCCTGCAGCACGGCGTGCGTGCCGCACAAAACGTCGATCCCGCCCTCGGCGAGCGCCGCCTTGAGCTCGCGTTTTTCCTTTGCCGTACTGCCGCCCGCGAGGTACCCCACGCGGTACTCGGGGAACATCTTTTCAAGGAGCGCGAAATTCTGCGCGGCGAGCACTTCCGTGGGCGAGAGATAGACCGCCTGAAATCCGCTTTTGAGCGCCATAAAGATGCCCGTGAGCGCAACGGCGGTCTTGCCGCTGCCGACGTCGCCCTGAAGCAGACGGTTCATGCGGACGGGTCCCGTAACGTTATCGTAAATGGCGCGCACAGCCGCCTGCTGCCCCGCCGTAAACGGGAACGGAAAGCGTTTTTCAAACGCGGCGACGTCGCGCTCCGTCACCGTATAGCGGTTGCGGCGCGCCTCCTGCCGGTCGCCCTTGACGAGCTTGAAGGTGGAAAGCAGCGTAAAATATTCCTCGAGCGCGATGCGCTCCGCCCCCGCGCGCGCCTCTTCCTGCGATTTTGGCGCATGTACGGCATAATACGCCTCTTTCAGGGGCGAAAGCGCATATTTTTTTACAAGTTCCCATGGGATGACCGTCTCCAACGGTTCCGCGGCGAGCGCGGCGGAGACCGCGTCCCGCACGACGCGCTGCGTGAGCGAGCCGCGCAGCGGATATACGGGCACGATCCCCTTGAGCCGTGCGACGCGGTCGAGCGGTTCGAAACTGGGATTGACGAGGGAGATCTGCCCGTAACGGTTCTGTACCCTGCCGTAAAAGAGATATTCGCTCGGCTTCAACCGTTCGGCAAGATAGGGCATGTTGAACCACACGGCGGGAAAAGTCACGCCGTCCTGCTCCAGCCACGCGCGCACCGTTTTCAGCCGCGAATAATGGCGCACGGGCTCCGCCGAAACAAGGCGGCACGCCAGAAGCGCCATATCGTTATGAAAGACCTCCCGCACGGATGTGCGGTTGGTCATATCGAGATAGGCGCGCGGAAAATGGCGGACGAGCGACGCGCTGTCTGCGATCCCCATTTTATAAAAATCTTTGGCGCGTTTTTCGGTAACGCCCTTGAGGCGGAGAATATCCATTTTTAACAACTATTATTCAATATATTTTATAAATATGTTCGATTTGCGCTATGAAAAAAGAGCGGCTCCGCGCTCTTTTTTTCGGGTGTTATTCAAGGGAGAGCAAATAGTAATAGACGGGCTGCCCGCCGTAGTGGAAGTCTACGTCGCAATCGGGGAACGCCTCCTGCACCTTTTCGGAGAGCGCGGCGGCATCCGACTCGTTCACGCCCTCGCCGTAATAGAGGGTGATCACCTCGTGGGAGTCGTCTTTGAGTTTATCGAGCAGTTTCATCACCGTCTCGTCGACGTTATGCCCCTTCGCGAGGATCTTCTTGTCGTCCAGTCCGATGATATCGCCCTCCTTGATGGCGAATCCGTTGACGTTGGTCGTACGCACGGCGTGCGTGACCTGCCCCGACTTCACATTGTCGATCGCGTGGATCATATTCGTCTTGTTCTCCTCGACGGGAGCGTCGGGGCTGAACGCGAGCGCAGCGGCAAAGCCCTGCGGCACGTTCTTGGTAGGAATGACGTGAATGGTGCGGTTTTCGACAAGCGCTTTCGCCTGCTCCGCCGCAAGCACGATATTTTTATTGTTGGGGAACACGAACACGTTCTCTGCGTTGATCTTCTGCACCGCAGTCGCAATATCCGAAGCGGAGGGATTCATCGTCTGCCCGCCTTCGATGACGCGGTCGACAAAGAGATCCTTGAAGATCTCCGAGATCCCCTCGCCCGCGCAGACGGCGAGCATGCCCTGCTCCTTCTTTTCCGCCTCGCGCTTCGCTTTGAGCGCGCGGTTCTGTTCAAGCATATTCTCGATCTTGGGGCGGTCGAGCTCGCCCAGCTCCAGCGCGTAGGTGAGCGCGACGCCGGGGCTGTTGGTGTGAACGTGCACCTTGACCATCTCGAGGTCGCCGATGCAGATGACGCTGTCGCCGATGCCCATGAGGTTTTCGCGCAGTTTGTCGATATCGGCGAGCGTGGTGCTCTTTTTCAGGTTGATGATAAAGAATTCGGTGCAGTATGCGAACTGGATCTCGCCGAGATCCATATTGATGATATCGGAATTATCGCCGAAATCGGCATCCATGGACGCTGCCTGGTTTGCCGCCTCCGTCTGCACTTCGGAAACGATCTCGTCGCCCATGAGCGCGGAAAGGAACCCGCGCATGATGGTCATGAGGCCTACGCCGCCCGAGTCGACGACGCCCGCCTTTTTGAGGACGGGAAGAAGTTCGGGCGTCTGCGCGAGCGCCCTGTCGCCCTCTTCGATGACGGCGGGAAGGAAGGTCTCGAAATCGCGCATCTTGCCCGCGTTCTTCACCGCGAATTCGCTCATCATGCGGACGACGGTGAGAATGGTGCCCTCTTTGGGGATGGACACCGCGCTGTAAGCGACTTTGGTGCCCGCCTCCATCGCCTTGGCAAACGTCTTTGTATCCACTTCGGGCTTGCCGTCGCGGAGGACGGAACAAATGCCGCGGAAGATCTGCGAAAGGATAACGCCCGAATTCCCGCGCGCGCCGCGGAGCGCGCCCTTGGAGACGCGATCGCACACTTCGGGGAAGCTGTTGGATGCGACGGAGGAAAGCTCCTTGACCGCCGACTGCAACGTGAGCGACATATTCGTGCCCGTATCGCCGTCCGGCACGGGGAAGACGTTGAGCGCGTCCACCTTCGCCCGGTTGCTCTCGAGCATTTTTGCGCCGACGAGAACCATCTTGCGGAAGGTGGCGCAGTTGATCGTTTTTTGCATGAAAAATTTCTCTCCCGATTGTTATCGCGCAGAGGCCGAGTTATAATTTCAACCCGACGACGTTTACATTCACGGTATCCACGATCATACCCGTGAAATACTCCACCTTATATTTGATGCCTTCCTTCAGGGATTCCGCGACAGCTTCGATGGAGACGCCGTACTTGATGAGCACGGAAACGTCGATAAAAATGCGGTTGCCGGACGTGGTGACTTTTACGCCCTTGCCTCCTGCGTCTTTTTTGAAAAGCTCGGCGAACGAGTCGGTAAAGCGGCGTGCAACGGTATCCACGATGCCGTAACTCTCGAGCGCAGCCCAAGAGGCGACCTTTGCGATGGCAAGGTCGGAGATGGAAATTTTTCCGTATGCGTTGCTGGTGCTGACTGACATAAGCGTTCTCCTCAGCGTTCTCTTATCTATTCTAACCCATCATAGCTCAATTTGCAAGCGTTCTTGAAAAAAATTTCACGAATTTCGTAAAAATTTTCTTCCGAACGCCCCTTTTTTCATTGCATTTTTCCTGAAAAACTGCTATCATAGTCACGTTCGTTACGAGCACGCTTTTTTTGTGCCCGCCAGAATTTTCGAAAAATACGCCCGTCGGGAGGATAAAAATATGTCGAGAGTTTGCACTGTCTGCGGAAAGGGTCAGACGTCCGGGAACAACGTGAGCCACTCCAATCGCAAGACCAAGCGCGCGTTCAAGGCGAACGTGCAGAAGGTCTCCTATGTGAAGGACGGCAAGGTCGAGACCGGTTACGTCTGCGCGCGCTGCCTCAAGAGCGACAAGATCGAGCGCGTATAACCTTACTTAAATCCGAAATCGAAAAAGGACTGCTCCGGCAGTCCTTTTTGCTGTGTCCGCGATCCGCACTGCCCGCGAACAGCCGTCCGCCGCGCAGCGCCGCAGAGCGGACGCCTTTTGCGGCGCGCCGTTACAGGGCAAATTCGAGCTGGCAGTCGAACGGCTCCCGCCCGACATGTTCTGCATCCGGCTCCGACGCGTCCGTACAGCCCAGCCCGCGGTAGAACGCCTGCGTCTCCGCGGCGGAATGCGACGAGATGTACAGCTTTTCCCCACCCATGCGCCGCGCAGCGTCGGCGGCGAGCGCAAACAGTTTCCTGCCCGTTCCCTGCCCGCGCAGTTCCCTTGAAACGTGCAGAGACGTGAGATCGCGGTACTGTCCGCGCGAGCCGAGCGGCGGCGCCTCGACGGAACAGAATCCCTTGAGCGCCCCTTCCGCAAACGCGCCGAACACCGCCCCGCCGCGCTCCAGCGTGCGCCGCAGGCATTGCACCAGAAAGGCATAGTCCGCCGCGTCCCAGTCGTCCGTGAACGGATCGGGACGGACGCACCAGCTCCCGTCCGCCGCGCGGCGATAGCAGAGCGTGACCTCCTGACGGCGGTCAAAATGTGCAAAAAGCGCAAGCGAAAGTTCCGCGGATCCGATCGCACGATAGATCATAAAGCCTCCCGAAATACTCTTAAAACATTATCCCGTGCGGCTTTTTCGGCTGCACGCGCCCCGATCGCGCCAGCGAGTTCCTCCAAAAACCGCGGCATGAAGGAGGGATCGGGCAGGTACGGATTGGGCGGGATGCCGTCGAAATCGCTCCCGATGGCGAGCACGTCCTCCCCGCCCGCCGCGACGATCGCCTTCGCGTGCTCCAGAAGCGCCGCGCGCTGTCCCGCGGCGGAACCGTCCGGCGAGAGAAAATCGGCGCAGAAATTCAGCCCCACCACGCCGCCGCATCCGGCGACCGCCGCGATCTGTTCATCGGTGAGATTGCGCGCCCACCCGCACACGCCCGCCGCGTTGGAGTGCGTCGCCAGAAACGGGCGTTTGAACGACGCCACGTCGGAAAAGAGCTTATCGCTCCCGTGCGAGACGTCGGGCAGCATTTTCAGTTCCGCCATGCGCGCGACCGCCTCGAACCCGAACGCCGTCAGTCCGCGTTCCTCTTCCCGCAGCGCGGGCGGAACGCGCCCCGCGCACAGCCCCGCATAATCGGGAAAATTGGGGAACCCGAGCGAACCGGGCGTATTCCACACAAACCCCATGATGCGTACGCCGCGCGCATAGAGCGCGTCCAGCCGTCCGGCGTCGCCGCAGAGCGCGTCCCCCTCCACCGTGAGCATGGCGTTCAGCGCGTCCGTACGCGGCACGCCGCCCGTAAAGCGGGAATACCCCTCGCGGGCGCACATCCCGTCGAACGCGTCGGCAAGGGTGCAGAAGCGCGCAAAGCCTCCCTCTCCGACGTACGCGGCAAAGCATTGCAGAAGGCAGCCGCCCGCCACAAGGCGCTCCTTCGTGACTTGCAAAACGCCCTCCTGCGTGAGGGCGTCGCAATGCAGATCGATGTACTTCATTTTTTTCGTTTGATGAGACGAAGGATGAGCCGCAGCGGATACGGCGGCCGCACACATACGATCACGTTCAATCACTTCCTCCTTATTCGCCGTCGATAAAGACGAGCACGACGCCCTCCACCGTAAAGTGCGCCCGATCGGCGGTCACCACGTTGGAGATGCCGCGCGTGGAGCCGTAGACGAACGTTTCGGGCAGAGGATAGTAGAGCCCGCCGCTCTCCATAATATGCACGCTGCCGCCGAAAGGGACAATGGAGAGCGTGCGCCCCTTCTTCCCCTCGATGACCACCTCGCCCTCCGCGGCAAAGATGCGGGCGTAATTGGTGACCATACACGCGCGCACGCCCCTTTTGAGCGCCGCGTACAGAAGGTGGAGATTGCCGAGAAAATGATCCTCCCTGCCTCCTCCGCCTCCGTAAAATTCGATCTCTTCCGCCCCGGCGGCAACGGCGCGCATGAGCGCGAGTTCGCCGTCGGTATAATTTTTCTCGGAGGGATACACCTCGGCGGGCGGAGGATCGGGCGTATAGCCGAGCGAATCGTAGTCGCCCAGATTTTCATCGATGCGCACCCTGCCCTTCGCCCAGTCGTAAGCGCCGTCGCAGCACCACACGCGGGCATCGGAGGCGTCGATCCCGCCGCGATAGGGCTCGCCGTTCAAAAGAATGATCGCCTTCATAGACCGCGCCCGTGCAGGCGTTTGATCGTCCACGCCATATCCTGCGAGCGGAACACCGTGCTGCCCGCCACAATGACGTTTGCGCCCGCCTCGATGACGGCGTCCACGTTCTCTTCGGTAATGCCGCCGTCTACCTCGATATCCATATCGGGTTTGCCGCTGCGGATACAGAATTCGCGCAGCGCCTCGATCTTTTTGAGCGTTTCGGGCAGAAAACGCTGTCCGCCCCAGCCCGGATGCACGCTCATGAGGAGGAGCATGTCCGCGTCCTCCACGCAGTCGTAAAGGCTCTCGACGGGCGTATTCGGGTTGATGACCGCGCTTGCCTTCATGCCGTAGTTTTTGATGATGCGGAGCGTCTGCACCGTGAGCCCGCGGCACTCCTCCACATGCACGGTGACGATGTTCGCCCCCGCGCGCGCAAACGCCTCGAGACGCGTATCCGGGCGCATGACCATGAGATGACAGTCGAGCGGGAGCGATGTGTACGGGCGGATATGCTCGATCATCTGACTCCCGAACGTGATGGTGGGCACGAAATTGCCGTCCATCACGTCGCAGTGGATATAATCCGCGCCGCAGTTTTCAAGTTTGCGCACCGTCTCGCCCATGCGTGCAAAATCGCCTGCAAGAATGGACGGCGCAACTTTTACTTTCATCATAATATCCCCTTTTATTTTCACGCTCTTCCCGCGCGCATGCGCGGCGTAAGCCGTGAGATTTTTATTCCTTAGCGGCTGTCTCGCCGCCTCGTCGCCGCGAAGCGGCGTTCCCGCGCCGCTCGCCTACGCTCGCGGCGCTTTCTTCACGCTTGCGGCTCCTCTTCCCCAAAATCTGCTCCGCAGTTTTTCGGGAGCCCTGCATCGGCGCCGCCCAGATATTTTGCCTCTATATACTTCGCGCGCAGCTGTCCGCAGGCGCCGCCTCGTCGCCGCAAAGCGGCGTTCCCGCGCCGCTTGCCTGCGCTCGCGGCGCTTTCTTTACGCTTGCGGCTCCTCTTCCCCAAAATCTGCTCCGCAGCTTTTCGGGAGCCCTGCATCGGCGCCGCCCAAATATTTTGCGCGCAGTTGACCGCAGGCGCCGCCTCGTCGCCGCAAAGCGGCGTTCCCGCGCCGCTCGCCTACGCTCGCGGCGCTATCTTTACGCTTGCGGCTCCTCTTCCCCAAAATCTGCTCCGCAGCTTTTCGGGAACCCTGCATCGGCGGCGCCTGTCTTTTTTGCCTCTATATACTTCACGCGCAGCTGTCCACAGGCGCCGCCGATGTCGGAACCCATGCTGCGGCGGAGCGTAGCGGAGATCCCGCGCGAAACAAGCTCCTTCAAAAAAGCCTGTGCGTTTTTCTCGTCGGCGGCGAGCAGATGCCGTTCCTTGACCGCGTTGAGGCGGATGAGGTTGACGTGGCAGGGTCTGCCCTTGAGGAGGTGCGCAAGCGCCGCGGCATGCGCAAGATCGCTGTTTTCGCCCGCGATGAGGCTGTATTCAAAAATGTACCGCCGCCCCGTCTTCTGAAAATAACAGGCGCAGGCATCGAGGATATCGGCGATCTTATAGGCGTTCGCAACGGGCATGGTGCGGGCGCGCTCTTCGTCCGTGACTGCGTGCAGCGATACGGTGAGATTGAGCGGGATCCCCTCCTCGGCGAACCGCCGCATCTGCGGCACCAGCCCGCAGGTGGAGAGCGAGATGTTGCGCGCGCTCACGCCAAGCCCCTCTTCCGCCGTGACGTTGCGCAGAAACCGCACGACGTTTTCGTAATTATCGAACGGCTCGCCGCTGCCCATGAGCACGATGTTCGTAACGGCGCGCTCCTTTTTCGTGCCGCCCTCGGCACGGTTGACGGCAAGCACCTGGCCTAAGATCTCCCCCGCGGTGAGATTGCGGACAAGCCCGTTCAGGGTGGAGGCGCAGAACCTGCACCCCATACGGCAGCCCACCTGCGTGGAGACGCACTGCGTGTTGCCGTACTTGTATTTCATGAGCACGCCCTCGACAATGTTTCCGTCGGCAAGAGCAAAGAGGAACTTTTTCGTGCCGTCGCGGGCGGTGAGCGTTTCCAGAATACGCACGGGTTCCTCCTCGAACGCCTCCGTAAGCCGCGCGCGGAGCGCCGCGGAGACGGGGATCTCCGAGAGTTTTTTCCCCTGCGTGAGTCCCTCCATGAGCTGACGGGCGCGGAAGGGTTTTTCGCCCGCCGCTGCAACGAGCGCGGCGAGCTCCTCCATCGATTTATCCTGCAAGATCTCTTTCATGCGCGCCTCATTTTTGCGATATAAAACCCTGCGCCGAACGCGGTATCGGGCAAAAACTGTATGCCGAACTGCTTTTTTTCGTGCGCAAGCGGACTTGCGAGCTCCTCGGCGGCATATTCCGGGTGGGCGCTCAGAAAGGCGCGCACCACGGCGTCGTTCTCGGCGCCGAACAGCGAACAGGTGGAATAATAGAGCGCGCCGCCCGCCTTTACATAGCGGGAACAGTTCTCCAGAATGGCGCGCTGGACAGCGTTCAGCCCCGCGAGATCCGCCTCCGTTTTGTTGAGCGGAAGATCGGGATTTTCGGAGACGGTGCCGAAGCCCGAACAGGGAACGTCGCACAGAACGCCGTCGAAGGCGCCCTCGAAGGCAGGATCGAAGACAGAGCTGTCCTTTTGCAGCGCGGTCACGTTCTCCGCGCCCATGCGTTCGCAGTAACTGCGGATGAGCCCGACGCGGTGTTCGTGCAGCTCGCACGCCGTGACGCGGGCGCACTTTCCTGCAAGCAGAACGGACTTCCCGCCGGGCGCGGCGCAGGCGTCGAGCATGTTCCCGCACGGCTCGACGGCGGCGCAGATCGCAATGCTCCCCACCGACTGGAAGGTATAGTCTCCGACGGAGAAGGCGGCGTCGCGCGCAAAATTTTCGAAGATGTACACGTCCGGAAAGGGCGTGCAGAGATGTGGGCGGGAGAGATACGCCTCCGCGCCGCGCACAAAGCGGACGGTCACCCCGCTGCTCTTTGCGCGGACGATGCTCTCCGTACGGTCGCCGTATTCCTTCCGCAGCAGCTTTATGGCAAACAGCGGATAGGGCGTGGTCGCGGCGAGCCCCTCGTCCCCCGCGGGAACGGCGACCTTTGCGGCGTCGAACGCGCGGAGCGCGGCGTTGGCAAACCCTGCCGCCCCGCCCTTGCCGAGCTTTTTCAGCAGTTCCACGGCGGTATCCGTGACCATGTATTTCGGTTTCCCCAAAAAGATCAGCCAATAGAGCGCGATCTTCATGACGATGCGCACCGTCTGCTTGGGGCTTTTGGGCGCGACGGAGCGCAGGCAGAGCGATAAATAGCTGTCGTTTTCGAGCACGCCGTACACCGTTTTGACCGTGCGCATGCGGTGCAGTTCCTCGAGCGGCGTTTCGGCAAGGGCGATCTTCAGATGCGCGCCCGCGCCGTACACCTTTACGAGGATCTGATAGGGATCATAGAACGGGTTGGTCAAAACGCGCCCCCTCTCTGAGTTTTCCGCCGTTGGCGAACGCGGTATCCGCCATGCGCTTTCCGCCCGCAGGCTGGAGTTCCGTGATGCGCACGGCGCCCTCGCCGCAGGCGACGATGAGCCCCTGTTTGGGCGAACATGCGACCACCATGCCCGCGGGCGCCCCCTCGGGGAGCGGCACGACGCAGGCGTTATAACAGTTGACCGAAAGCCCCCCGCACACCGCATAGGCGAGCGGCGCGGGCGAAAGTCCGCGGATGAGCGCGCTCACTTCGGCTGCGGGGCGGGTGAAATCGACGGGCGTACGCGCGACCTTTCTGCACACGCTGCCCTCGCCCTGCTTTTCGAGGACGACCTCCCCCCGCGCGATGCGGGCGACCGCCTCGACGATGAGCTTCGCGCCGAGCACGGAGAGCTTTTCCGTGAGCGTGCCGCAGGTATCCGTCTCCGCAATAGGAAGGCTCCCGTGCAGGAACATGTCGCCCGTATCCAGTCCGGCGTCCGTTTTCATGATCGTAACGCCCGTTTCGCGCTCGCCGCCGATGATGGCGCGCGCGATGGGCGCCGCGCCGCGGTAGGCGGGCAGCAGGCTCGCATGCACGTTCCACACGCCGAGCGGGAAGAGATCGAGCACCTCCTGCGTGAGGATCTGCCCGTATGCGCAGGTGACCATGAGATCGGCGCGGACTGCCGCGAGCGCAGAAAAATCGGCTTTCAGCTTTTCGGGCTGCAGCACGGGGATCCCGCGCGCAAGCGCCGCCGCCTTGACGGGCGACGGCGTAAGAACGCCCTTTCTGCCCTGCGGCTTATCGGGCTGCGTGAGCACCGCCGCGATATCGAATTTTTCCGCGAGCGCCTCCAGCGAAGGCACCGCGAACGCGGGCGTTCCCGCAAATACAAGTTTCATAGAAAACCTCCGTCTGCCCGCGCGCGATCCGCGCGCAGCGGGCGCTCCGCCGCAAAAAAACGCGGCGCTTACTCTTTGACGGAGTGGATATCCGTCGCCTTATCCGTATAGAGCACGCCGTCGAGATGATCGAGCTCGTGGCAGACGGCGCGGGCAAAAAAGCCGCGCGCGACGAGGGAATATTTATCGCCGTTCCTGTCCTGAAAGACGATCTTCACCCGATCGGGACGGACGACGGTACCCGCCTTGCCGCGCACCGAAAGGCACCCCTCGGGGCCGCTCTGCTCCCCCTTTTGGGAGACGATGACGGGATTGATGAACTCAAAAAAGCCCTCCTCCACGTCCACCTGTACGGCGCGGACGGGAACGCCCACCTGCGGAGCGGCAAGCCCCGCGCCCTCGGCGTCTTTGAGGGTATCCTTCATGTCGTCGAGCAGTTTGAAAAGCTCGGCGTCGAAACGGGTGACGGGTTTGCATTTTTCTCTGAGGACGGGATCTCCGACCTGAACGATTTCACGGATCACAATAATACACCTCTATTATCTTCACAAAATTTCCCGCGCAAAGGCTCGTCGCGGCGGAGCGCCATTTGCGACCGTTCGGCTGTACCGAACAGTACGCCTGAAACGCTCGCCGCTCCTCTTCGCAAAAAATCTTTCTGCAAAATCTTTTTTGCGAGTGCTGCGGTTCGGTTTTTATGATTTGCGGGTACGCCTGCGGCTTTCCGCGTGTTTTCTTTCTTGGCGCGATTCTAAGGGCTTCCGTTTTTATTCGCGCCAATTCATTCTTTCCCCAAAAGCGCAGGTATGCGCAAATTGTGTTCCGCTGCGGAAGGGCACCTTCCTTGCGGAGAATGTTTCTCTTCACAAAATTTCCCGCGCAAAGGCACGGCAACCATATATTTATATTCGCAGAATAACCTGACCGTATTTCAGCTTAAATTGGACGGATTTTCTTCCACATAGACGAGCGCGTTTTTGGGTCTGACGGCGCTCACTTCGTCGTAAATGTTCTCCAATAATTTCTCTGCGGTGAGGCGCATGAGCACCTGATAGCGGAATTTTCCCTGGATGCGCTTGATGGGCGCGTGCATGCGGTTGAAAAAGAGAAAGTCGCCCGTATGCGCCTCGTAAAGTTTTTGCAGCCTCCCGTACACTTCGCGGAGCGCCTCCAGCGCGTCGGCGTCCTTATCGGACGTGATCATCACGCGGACGATCCTGGCAAAGGGCGGGAACATCGCCGCGGCGCGCAGCGCGATCTCGTGGCGGTAGAACCCCTCGTAATCGTATGCGGCGGCAAAGCGGAGGATGTAGTTTTCGGGGTCGTACGTCTGCAGAATGACGTCCCCCTTCTTCTCCGCGCGCCCGCTCCTGCCGGCGACCTGCGTGACGAGCTGGAAGGTGCGTTCGCCGCTCCTGTAATCGGGAAAGTGCAGGCTCATATCGGCGTCGAGGATGCCGACGAGGGTGACGAGCGGGAAGTCGTGCCCCTTGGCGACCATCTGCGTGCCGACGAGGATATCCGCCTCGCGGTCGGCAAATTTTTTCAGGATGCGGTAATGCCCCTCTTTTCCGCTCGTGGTATCGTTGTCCATGCGCAGGATGCGCGCCGAGGGATACAGCTTTTTCAGCTCGCCCACAACGCGCTGCGTACCCGTGCCCGCATAATAGATGTGCGCGGAGCCGCATTCCGGACACGCCGTGAGCATTTTATAGCGCGTGCCGCAGTAGTGGCATTTGAGGCAGTTCTCCTCGCTGTGGTAGGTGAGCGCCACGTCGCAGTGCTCGCATTTGGCAACGTATCCGCAGTCGCGGCATAAGACCGTCTGCGCAAATCCGCGCCGATTGAGAAAGAGGATGGCTTGCTGCCCCTCTCTGAGGCAGTTTTCCAACCCCTCGCGCAGGGCGACGGAGAAGGGCGAGGCGTTGCCGCGCCTGACCTCGCGCCGCATATCGACGATGCGCACGTCGGGCAGAGGGCGGGCGTTGATGCGGTCGGGGAGCGTGATGAGTTCGAACTCCCCCTCTTTGGCGCGGCGGTACGTTTCGACGGACGGCGTGGCGCTGCCGAGAACGAGCTTGCAGCCGTTGTACTCCGCGCGGAGACAGGCGACGTCGAGGGTATTGTAGCGCGGGGAACTCTCCGAAAGATAGCTCCCGTCGTGCTCTTCGTCGATGACGATCACGCCCACGTTCTCCACGGGCGCAAAGATCGCCGAGCGCGCGCCGATGGCGATGCGCGCCGTTCCCTCCCGCAGGCGGTGCCATTCGTCGAAACGCTCGCCCGCCGAAAGCCCGCTGTGCAGAATGGCGGCAGCGCTGCCGAAACGGGCGCGGAGCTGAGAGAGCATCTGGGGCGTGAGGGATATTTCGGGGACGAGAAAGAGCGCGGTCTGCCCGCGCTCCAGCGCCTGCGCGATGAGCGTGAGATAGATCTCCGTTTTTCCGCTGCCCGTGACCCCGTGCAGAAGGACGACCGTTTTTTGCGTTTCGCCGACGCGCGTTACGGCGGCGGACTGGGCAGGCGTGAGCGCGCGCGGTCTGTACTCGCCCTCCACGCCGCGGTAAGGATCGCGCAGGACGCGCCGGCGCTCGAGCGCGACGGCGCCCTTTTTGACGAGCGCGTTCACCGCAGCGCCGAACATCTTGCGGAGGATCGCCGCATCCGCCTCGCCGTTCTCTTTCAGGAACGCAAGGCAGGCGGCCTGCTGCGGGGCGTTTTTTGCGGGGGGCATGTCCGAGACGAGGCGCGCGAACGTGCGGTAGGTCTCCCCCACCTTTCCCGTCCGCATTTCGGCGGGCAGAAAGAGGCGCAGAACCAGCGCCATGGGTACGCGGTAGCGCGCCGCGATGGTGTGCGCGAGCGCGAGGCACTCCGCATTCAGCGCGGGGAAGTCCTCCTCCGCGCGGTAGATCTTTTTCAGTTTCTCGGCGGGGTAATCGCTCGAATCTTTCACGCGCATGACAAAGCCCGTCGCCGCGCTCCTCCCGAAGGGCACGGCGACGCGCGTTCCCGCCTCGACGGGAAAATCGCAGGCGTAGTCGAAGATCTTATCGACGTCGCTGTGCGCGATATCTACGATGACCTCGCAAATCATGTCCGTATGCAAAAGAAGCCCCTCTCAGGGGCGGTGTATCGGGCAAAACGCCTTTAATCGTGTGCGATCGTGACCTTGCCGTTCATGATCTCCTGGCAGGCGAGGACGATCTCCTTCTGCTTGCCGGGGAGTTCGGTCACCCCCGTGGACTGCATCTGTTCGATGATCTGGCGGGTGCGCTTTGCGACGACCACGCAAAGCTCATAGCGGCTTGCAGGATTTTCGGGCGTGCCGAGTTTGCGGATGAGAGCATCTACCGAAGGCTCGTTGATCATATTTTTTTCTCCTTTTCTCTGCGGATGATTTCCAAAATTTTCGACTTGGTCTCTCTGGAATCCTCGTTGACGAGGACGTAATCGTAGAGATCAGACTGTTCCAGTTCGTAGCGGACGCGGCGCAGACGGTCTTCGCGTTCGGCGTCCGATTCCGATCCGCGCCCCGCGAGGCGCTTTTCCAGCTCCTCCATCGAAGGCGGCGCGATCATCACGAGCACCGTCTCGCCCGGCATGAGCCGCTTTGCGTTGAGCGCGCCCACGACGTCGATCTCCAGGATCACGGAGTGCTCTTTGAGCTGGCGCTCCACAAAGGAGCGGGGCGTGCCGTAAAAGTTGCCGAAGTGTTCGTCGTATTCGAGGAAGTCGTTCTCTTCGATGCGGGAACGGAACTCCCGTTCGCTGATAAAGAAGTATTCCCTGCCGTTCAGCTCCCCTTCGCGCGGGGCGCGCGTGGTGCAGGAGACGGACTTGACGAGGGTATTGTCCTCTTCGAGGAGATAGTTGACGATCGTCCCTTTTCCGACGCCCGAAGGCCCCGAAAGGACGAGAAGGATATTTCTCATAACAGTTCCTTGCGTTTGAATAATTCGATTCAGAATGGTTGCAAAAGGCGTCGCTTCGTCGGCACAAACTCCGCTCACGGCTGTTCAGGCAAAGCCCAAACAGCCTGTACGCTTTGTTGTGCCTCCTCTTTCTAAAATTTTGCGATGCAAAATTTTAAAAGTTTATCGATCGTTATGCCTTTTGTTATGATTCACTCGCGCAAGCAGGGGGCTCACGCAAGTAGACCTTGCATTACTTCGACTGCGCTCGTGCGCCGCTTCGCGTCGGACAGGCAAGTTTTTTGCCGACAATGGGAAAAAACTCATTTCGCGACGCGCGCACACCGCACTGCGGTGATGCGCATAACGCGCCGCTCAACCCTGCGCCAGCGCCCTCAATTTGCCGCTTGCGGCTTACGCAGAAAGGTGAGCCGCCGCGTGCTGTACTGTTGCCGCACAGCGGCGGCGAGGAAAACTGCGCACAAAGCGGAAGCGACTGCGTGGTTTTCCTGAAACTCACGGCATTATCATACCGCAGCACTCGCAAAAAAGATTTCTCAGAAAGATTTTTTGCGAAGAGGAGCGGCGAGCGTTTTAAGCGTGGTGTTCGGCTGCGCCGAACCACCCGCAGGGTGCGCTCCGCCGCGACGACGACAGTTCGAAAAGAATTTCGTGAACTTATTCCAGATTCTGGATCTGCTCGCGTACCTTCTCGATCTCGTTCTTCATTTCGAGCGCGAGGGCGGTGACCTTCTGATCGTTGGACTTGGAACAGATCGTGTTGCATTCGCGGTTGAATTCCTGCACCAGAAAGTCGAGCTTTCTGCCCACCTGTTCGAGCGAACAGATCTCGCGGAACGCCTTCGCGTGCGCTTTGAGGCGGGTGAGTTCCTCGTCGATATTGCACTTATCGGCGAACACCGCCGCCTCGGTAAGGATGCGCGTTTCGTCCGCCTTGCCCGAAAGATACTCCTGTATGCGTTCGGTGAGCTTTTTGCGGTATTCCTCCGCAACGAGCGGCGCGCGTTCCGCGATCTCCGCGGTGAGCCGTTCGATCGCCGTCATGCGGGAAAGCAGATCCTTTTTCAGGCGTTCGCCCTCCGCAAGGCGCATGGCGGCATGCCCGCGGAGCGCCTCTTCGAGCGCGGCGTCGAGCGCGGTGAGGAGCGTCTCGTCCGCGCCGCCGTTTTCCTCTGCGCGCACCACGTCGGGCAGGCGCAGGTAAAAAGAGAGCGAAATATCGTCTTTGAGGTCGGGAAACGCCGTGCGCAGTTCCTCCGCCGCCGCATAATATCCGCGCGCGGCGTTGAGGTCGACGGACATCGTCTTTGTCTTTTCGCGTTTATCGGTGTAGCTCACGAACACATCGACATGCCCGCGGGAGATATGTTGTCTGACGGAGGCGCGGATATGCTCTTCCTGCGCGAGGAACACGCGCGGACTCTTGACGGCGACGTCGAGAAAACGGTTGTTCACCGATTTGACTTCCGCCGTCAGCTCGATGCCGCCGGCTTTCGCCACGCCTTTTCCGTAACCCGTCATACTGAACAATGTCGTTCTCCTCCCGTAAAGCAGTCATAAAACCGTACGGTACATTATACCACGCGCGGGCGCATATTTCAAGCACTTTCGCCGATTTTTTCAGGCATTGCGCACAAAACCTGCCCGCCATACCGCCCGATCCGTATGCATGGAGCACATATTCCGGGCGGATCAAACCGATTTTGCATCGATCGGACTATTTTTTCATCCTCCCGAGCGCCCAACCAATCTTGCCGCCGGATAAAAGCCGGCTTTTTACGTTCCTTTGCAACGAGGTCGTTTCCGGAAGCATGCTATACTGTAAGGGAGTAATACGAACCCGATCAAAAGCGGAAACTGTGCGCTCATACATTGTTGAACCCCTTGCCCGTGCCACACGGCACGCGCTGCGGGCTTCGCCTCGTCTGAGACGCTCATCTTGCCGCTTTTGATTGCTACGCACCTTTGGCGTGAAGTTTTTCGTGTCAGATTTTTGTGAAGATGACGCCGCTATACAAGCGTATTGCAAGGAAGATGAGCAAAAAGATGCCGAAAAGATGCCGCCAAAGGCGTGGTTCGTATTTTTCCCTTACAGTATACGAAACCGACGGATCGGGATAAATCCATTCGAGAAACGCTTTGCTGTCTTCATTTACCCTTATGACTTCAAACCGACGCCGGAAGTTCATGATGTTTGAGCTTTCCGGTAATACTTCCCGCAATGCAGGCGCAAGCATCCATGAATCGCAGTACATATCAGCGCCCGCAAAGTCCGGGTAATATTTTTCAAAAAAACTATTGGCTGCGCCGATCGAATGCGACACCGATCGCTCCGATAAATCCGCATCGGACGGTATATGCAGAAAAATCTTTTTCCCGTTCGCATCTTCAGACATTTCATATTCCAAAGCGCCCAATCGGAATTCTCTCATCGACAACTGCCGCGGAAACCACCAGCCCCAACGGAATACAAGTTTCCCGCTTTTCCTGAGATCGTCCGTCTTCATCCGCCCCTAAAACCGACTTAACCTCTTTCAAGCCGGTTTCATACCGCTTATGGTCAAACAGTGCTTCGTTGAGCGGCAGTCTGAACGCTTCAGGAGAACTTTGCCTCATAAAACCTGCCGTTGCCCGCCCTTCCGCACACAATTGTATCCCTCTGAAAAAATCGTCTAAACACTCCATTCCCATTGTTTTCAAAAATCCTTTCTCTTTCTTGGATTGACGATTTCAGTATAACACACCGTGCTTACAAAATCAATACTTCCGGTTTCCGAAAGCATATTTCCGCGTTTAAGGCCAGACCCTTCGGGCAGGATGGCTTTCAAACGCGCATGCCGCGGGCAAAAATGCCCGCGGCATGCGCGTTATTCTTCGAGCATTGCGAGAAACTCCGCTTCGCTGATGACGCGGATACCCTTCTCCTGCGCCTTTTTGAGCTTGCTCCCCGCGCTCTCGCCCGCGACGACGAGCGTCGTTTTTGCGGTGACGGAGCTCTGCGCGGTGCCGCCCAGCGCCTCGATGCGCTTTTGTGCCTCGGGACGGGACATGGAGGCAAGGCTCCCCGTGAGCACGACGAACTCACCCGCGAATCTCCCCGTCTGCACCTTTGCCCTGACGGTGGGAGAGACGCCCGCCGCCCTGAGCCTGCCGAGCTCGGCGATATTCTCTTCGTCGGCAAAATAGCTCACGATGGCTTTCGCCGTTATCTCGCCGATGTTTTCCATGGCGACGAGTTCCTCGGCAGTGAGCCGCGAGACCGCCTCCACGCTGCCGAACGCGGCGAGATCGCGCGCCGCGACCCTGCCGATGCCCTCGATGCCGATGGCGTACAAAAACCGTTCGAGCGGCATATCCTTGCTCTTCCGGATGGCGTTGAGAAGATTGGAGATCTTCTTATCCTTAAACCCTTCCAGCCCCTTAAAGCTCTCCTCGGTGAGGGCGTACAGATCGGAAAACCGCTTTACGCCGCGCTTTTCGTAGAGGAGCTGCAGGGTCGCCTCGGACATGCCCTCCACATCTGCCGCGTTCTTGGAGCAGTAGTGCGTGAGCTTCTGGACGATGCGCGGCGGGCAGGCGCGGTTGGAACAGAAGAGGTTCGCGCCCACCTCCGTGACGGGCGCGCCGCAGTACGGACAGAGAACGGGTTTTTGCACGGGCAGGCTGCCCTCGGTATGCGAGACGGCGCCCAAAATCTCGGGAATGACTTCGTTGGAGCGGCGCACCAGCACGCGCGAACCCACCTTGACGTCCTTACGGGTGAGGTCGCCGTAATTGTTGAGCGTGGCGCGGCGCACCGTGGCGCCCGCGAGCTCGACGGGCGTGATGACCGCGAGCGGCGTGAGTTTGCCCGTGCGCCCCACCTGCCAGCGCACCTCCTGCACGGTCGCCTCCGCCTCCTCCGCCTCGAACTTATAGGCGATCGCCCAGCGGGGGAATTTATCGGTGTATCCCATTTCGGCGCGCACCGCCTCGGAATTCACTTTGACGACCGCGCCGTCCGTTAGAACGTCGATCTTCTTGCGCCCGATCTCGATCTCGTCGATGGCGTCCCCGATCTCTTCGAGCGTGGCGCACTTGACGAAATACGGATATGTTTTGAACCCCTCCCGCCGCAGGAACGCCATCGCCTCCTCCTGCGAGGCGACGGGCGATTCGCTCATATAGTTGACGTCGTAAAAGAGGATCTCGGGACGGCGCTGTGCCGTGATCTTGGGATCGAGATTGCGGATGGCGCCCGCTGCGGCGTTGCGGGCGTTTTTGAGGGGCTCGTCGGGATGTTCCTCGTTGTATTTTGCGAGGACGGAGAGGCGGATGATCGCCTCGCCGCGCACTTCGAGCGTGCCCTTGTAGGAGATGGAGAGCGGGAAGGAACGGAGCGTGAGCACCTGCGCGGTGACGTCCTCCCCCTCCGTGCCGTTGCCGCGCGTGGTCGCGCGGACGAACGCGCCGTCCTCGTAGGTGAGGCATACGGTGAGCCCGTCGAACTTGTACTCCACGGTAAACTCCGCATCGGGCGCGACCTTCTGCACCCGCGTGACGAAGGCGGAGAGTTCATCCTCCGTGACCGCCTTATCCAAAGAGTACAGCCGCGCGATGTGCGCATGGCGCTCAAACCCCTTGACGGGCTCACCGCCCACGCGGCGCGTGGGCGAATCGGGCAGGCGCACGCCCGTTTCGCGCTCGAGCTCCTTCAGCTCGTCGTACAGCCTGTCGTATTCCCTGTCAGGCACGCTGGGATCGTCGAGGACGTAGTACTCATACGCCCATCGGTTGAGAATTTCTACAAGTTCGTGCATTCTGTCCATAAAAAATACCTCTGTGTTCACGAAATTCTTTTCGAACTGACGAAAAGAATTTCCGTGCGTTTAAGAGACAACCCATTGCACGGCGCGCGCGCCTGACAATGTGTTTATCTCAACCGCGCCAATGAAAAGCGCGGTTTCGGTCACGAAATTGCCGCTAAAATGGCAATTTCTCAGTTCGCGCATACGCCGAAGCCCCGCAGGGGCTGTCGGCATAACGTACGCGCTCACCTCTCTGCGGCGCAGTCGCAACATAATAGCAACGCCGCCGAGGAAAACCAGCGGTTAGCCGCAGGCATACCCGCGGGTTTTCCTGAAAATCACGAAGATTTTCCGCGTCAGTTCGCGGAAAATCTGTGAAGAAAAAGTCGTGAATTTAAAGTATCGTCAGCGGCGCAAGCGCTGCCGCGAGGTCCTTGTTCCCCGCCTGATCGAAACTGACGGTGACAATGATATTGCTCCCCGCGCCGCGCAGGGCGGTGACGGTGCCCTCGCCGAAGCGGGCGTGCTTTACGCGCATGCCGACCTGAAACTTCGAGGCGTCCTGCCGGGGCGCGGCGAGCCCGGGCGCGCTCGTGTTCCCTGCGTTTCCGTAACGGACATGGGTGGCGGCGTTTGCGCCGCCGGCGCTGCCGCCGCGGACATGGACGGGCTGTACGGGGCGCGTCCCCGCGCCGAAAGTGCGGTAGCCTTCGTCGTCGTTTTTAGCGTTGTAGCCGAACGAGGACGCCCTCCCCACAAACGTATTGCGCGCACGAGCGCCGTATCCGCCGCCCGAATAGCCGCCGAATCCGCTGTTCGCGTAGCCTCCGTTATAGTCGCCGGAAAAGCGCTGATACACCTTCTCGCGCGGGATCCCCAGTTCTCCTTCGAGCTCGGTGACGAACTGCGAACGCATCGTCGGCTCCCTTCTGCCGTAGAGATAGCGGCTGCGCGAACGGGTGAGCCAGAGCCGCTCTTTGGCGCGCGTGATGGCGACGTACATGAGCCGCCGCTCCTCTTCGAGCGCGACGGGATCGTCCGCCGCGCGCGACGTGGGCATGACGTTCTCCTCCAGTCCCACGACGAACACGCACCGGAATTCCAGCCCCTTGACGGCGTGAATGGTGGCGATCGTCACATAGTCGCTGTCGTCCATCTCGTCGGTATCCGAATAGAGCGTGATCTGCTGGAGGTAATCGGAGAGCGACGCGCCCTCGTTCATGCGCGCGAATTCATCGACGGAGTTCGCGAATTCCTCGATGTTGGCGCGCTTCGTGACGCTCTCGTCCGAATTGTCGGCATACTGCTCGACCATACCCGACGTTGCGATGAGCTTGTGCGTGAGTTCGCTCACGGCGAGCGCCTGTGCGTCGATGACAAGGTTTTTCAGATACTCCCCGAAGGCGCGGAGCTTTGCCTTCGCCCCCGCGTTCAGAGCAAGACGGTCGGCATCCATGACGGCGTCGTAGAGCGAAACGTCCTCCTGCTCGGCATACTGCATGAGCGTCTGCACCGTCTTGTCGCCAATGCCGCGGCGCGGCACGTTGATGATGCGCAGGACTGCCTCGCTGTCGAACGGGTTGGCGGCGACGCGCAGATACGCGAGGATATCTTTGACCTCCTTGCGCTCGAAGAACTTGAATCCGCCGAACACCTTGTAGTTGATGCCGTACTTTGTGAATTCCTGCTCGTAGGAGCGGGTGAGCGCGTTGATGCGCATGAGCACGGCGAAGTCGGAGAGCTTATACCCCTGCCGCCGCAGCTCGTAGATGATGCGCGCGCAGTAGAGCGCCTCGCCCGCCTCTTCGTCCGCCTCGTACCATACGGGTTTTTCGCCCTCCTCCGCGTCCGTCCAGAGTTCCTTGCCCTTGCGGCGGACGTTGTGCGCGATGGAGGCGTTCGCAAGCGAAAGGATCGCCTTTGTGGAGCGGTAATTCCGCTGCAGTTTGTATATTTTCGCCTTGGGGTATACCTTCTCGAAATTGAGGATATTCTCGATCTTCGCCCCGCGCCAGCCGTAAATGGACTGGTCGTCGTCGCCGACGACGAAGAGATTGCCGTGGACGGACGAGAGCAGCTGAATGATCTCGAACTGCACGGCGTTGGTATCCTGGAATTCGTCCACGTGGATATAGCGGAACTTGCCCGCGAGATACTCGCGCGCCTCCGCGTCCGTTCTCAACAGCCCGAGTGCCTCGGTGAGAAGATCGTCGAAATCGAGCGCATTGTACGCTTTGAGATGCGCCGCGTACTTTTCGTACACCTTAACGGCGGTCTCCGTGTTGCGCTCGTGCGCAGCGTGGCGGGCATACTCCGAGGGAGAAAGCCCCAGCATTTTGGCGTTGGAGATATGCCACTTGACGGACTTCAGAAGCCCGTCGTCGTCCTGATAGCCGCACTCCTTGAACGCCTGCTTGACGACGGCGGAGCGCTCCTGTTCCGAATAGATGGAAAAGTTCAGGCTCAGCCCGCGCCGATCGGCGTACATTCTTAAAATTCTTACACACATGGAGTGAATGGTACACACCCACATACGGGAAATATCCGTTATTCCGTCGACCAGTCGCTCGCGCATTTCGGCGGCGGCTTTGTTGGTGAACGTGATGGCGAGGATATTCTCGGGCGAGACGCCCAGATCGGAAACAAGGTGCGAGATGCGCGCCGTGAGCACGCGCGTTTTTCCGCTCCCCGCGCCTGCGAGCACCAGAACCGCGCCCTCGGTATCGAGGACGGGCAGGCGCTGTTCTTCGTTGAGACTTTGGATATCTATCATACCCGCTCATTATATCACAACGACGGGAAAATGACAATCGTTTGCCCGCCCGCGCGGAAAGAGCGCGAAAAGAAAAAGGCGCAGCCGCGCCTTCAATCGTCCACACCGTACAGTTCGTTGGGCGTAGTGTCGAGCAGACGGCAGAGCGCGAGCAGCTGCTCGTAGTTGAGCTCGAACACGCCGTTTTCAAAGCGGCTGTACTGCTGCAGAATTAAGCGTGCGAAGGTCGAAAAGACCTGCGACAAAATGGGCGCGGACGGATGGGCGTATGCGGGCAATTTCGTGAGCAGTTTCCTGTTCATTTTCCGCCGCAACTACCTCGTATTCACGCGCAGCTCCCGTTGACGGGAAAGCAGAGGCGGGTCAACCCTGACCCGCCTTTGTATGTTCGAATTCATACTCCTTTTTGAACCGTTCGAGCGCGGCAAGATACTTTTGCGAAAGCTCCAGGTTATAGCGCTGTTTCTCTTCGTAAGTGAGCGTATCGTAATAGGCTTTGTCGGTGAGCCTGCCGATCGCGTCGGACACCTCTCCTTCCTCAAGAAGGAGTTTTTTTACTTTGAGATAAAATTCATCGGGCGTTTCGCCGCGGATGGAATCGGAAACCTTCCCGACGAAGTACCGCTCCATGCGGCTCTCGCTGATGCCCTGTTCGCGCGCGATCTCGCGGCGGGCGTCGAGCTCCTCTTCACAGCGCTCCCAAAACCCCTTTTTCATGCGCATTTTCGCCTCTTTTGCAAGCATTTTGAGCGTGCGTTCCATAAAAAATCCCCTTTTGGTTATACGAAATTATTGTCTGCTTCTACGCGCTCCGTCCCTATGCAAATCGCAGCAGTTGCAAACAGAGCAAAAAGCGTGCGCAAAAAAACAATCTTATCGCAAAAGGCGTCACTGCGTTATGCCTTTTGCGCCTCAATTTGCTGCTCACGCAGCTTATGCGGAAACGTGAGGCGATGCGAAGCTGACTGTTGCGAATTTCGCATCGCCGAGAGAAACCGAATGCAGAGCCGCAGGCGAACATTGGGGTTCTCTCCCCTCACGACTTTTTCTCCCGTCAGTTCGGGAGAAAAAGTGTGAACAAATTTCGACATTTTTCGCAAACGGCAAGAAAAAAGACCGTAACCCACGGTTACGATCTTCTTTTGTCAGTTTCTGCTTCTCTTTCTCGCGGCTTCCGCCTTCTTTCTCTTCTTGACGGAAGGCTTCTCGTAAAACTCCTTCTTGCGAAGGTCGCCGATGATGCCGTCGCGCGAGCACTTTCTCTTAAAACGACGAAGCGCGCTCTCGAGATTTTCGTTTTCTCCGACTCTGATCGTGGACATATACTCTACCCTCCTTCGCCGCAGCACTTACTTGCAACCTGATTGCCCGAATATTATAGCAAAG
Organism: uncultured Clostridia bacterium; assembly: GCA_944367465.1. Lineage (GTDB taxonomy): Bacteria > Bacillota > Clostridia > Christensenellales > Borkfalkiaceae > Gallimonas. Next base: position 1,795 of record CALVWO010000022.1, on the reverse strand, counting down.
GCGGAAAAAGATGTCAATTTTTTTCGCCTTGTTTTTCTCGATTTTCCCCGAAGAAGTTTGCGATCTTTCCGGCAAGATACTCGTAGGACGCCTTCAGCTCCTCCTCTTCGGAAAAGTCGCGCGCGTAGTTCTCGATGAGCACCGCGCCCGAAAACCCCACGTCCCGCAAACGGGCAAAGAGCTCGCCGAAATCGAACACGCCGCGCCCCGGAAGACACATCTTCCCCTCGGCGGTCACGTCGCTCACATGCACGGTGGCGAGGTTTTCGCCCATCTCCGCAAGATACTCCCGCCAGTCGTAGCCGGAGATGCGCGCCTGCTTGATATCGAGCACGCCGCCGAGGTCGGGGCATTCGCGCTTCAGCTCGCGGAACACGCCCGGGCGGTTGCAGAGCGCCCACTCCACGTTCTCATAGCACAGCCGCACACCGTATTCCGCGCAGAGATCGAAGATCTTCTTCGTTTCGGCGGCAAACCGCGGGAAATTTTCGCGGAAGGTGCGTTTGAGCCGCGCGATCCCGTGGAAGGTATAATGCTTCGCGCCCAGGATCTGCGCCGACCGCAGGACGGAACGCAGCCAGCCGTAGGCGTCGGAGACGACGCGCGGATGCTCGGCGTAGAGCTGCGGCTCGTACTGCGTGTTGAGGACGTGCACGGAATGCACAGCGGTGTTCCCCCTGCGCGCGGCGAGAAGTTCCGCAAACGACGGCGCGTACTCGCAGAAGGAAGTGAGGAACACCTCCGCGCACGGCACGCCCCATTCGGAAAAGAGCGGGAGCGCATCCTCGTTGTTGCGCCTTAAAAAGAGGGACGCCGTGGAAATGCCGACCTTCATCAATAATATTTCTCCATAATTTCGTCCGCAGCGTCCTTCATCCAGCCCCTTGTGCAATACAGCGTGAGAACGGTGAAGCGGTCGCGGATCTTATATGCCTCGAAGAGCATATCGCGCATGGTATCTTTGGGGATGTCCAGTTCGGAAAAACGCGTGGGGCAGTTCAGAGAGGCGAGCACCCCTTCCGCATAGTCGGGCGAAGGGAGCTTTTCCGCCTCGGCATACACCCTTTCGCACCCTTCGAACGCGGGGCGGGAGCGAAGCGTCTTATAAAGATAGAGCGAGACCATCGTCCCGAGCCCCACCTTGACCCCGTGGAGCGGAATGCGCCTGCCGCGGCGCAGAAAGTCCATTTCGAGAAAATGGCTCATGTGATGTTCCGCGCCCGAGGCGGGACGGGAATTGCCCGCGATGACCATGGCGTAGCCGGAGATGAGGAGCGCGTCCATGAGCTTTTCCACCCCTTCCGGCTCGCCCGCCCGAAGAGCGGGGATGCTGTTGTCGCACGCGCCGACGGCGTTGCGCATGAGCGAGAACGCCTCCTCATTGACCGCCTCCCCCGTCAGGAAAGAGGAAATGCGCCAATCGGTGAGACAGCAATACTTTGCGAGGATATCCCCCACGCCCGCGCCGATCATGATGCGCGGCGCCTTTGAGAGGATCTCAAAATCCATGAGGACGTCGGACGCCGTCTGGGCGGGGCGGGTGATCTTGAACCCCTTTTCGATGAGCGGCGTGACGGAGGAAGAGAACCCGTCCATCGAGGGTGCGGTCGCGAATATGCCGCTCGGTTTATGCGTCAGAAAGCCCGCGTATTTGCACAGGTCGTTGAGCGTACCAGCGCCCACGGCGAGCAGATAATCGTATCCGCCGCCTCCCTCGGCGACCCGCTGCACCGTCGCCTCATCGGCGACAGGCTCGGGCGAAGGCAGCACGAGCATGCCGCACTCGGCGGCGTTT
>CALVWO010000021.1 GCA_944367465.1 uncultured Clostridia bacterium | reverse complement strand
GTGCTATAATGCCGTGCGGGAAAATGGTGAAATAAACGAAACAAAAGAAGCGGAAAAAATGGGTCAGATCATCCTGAAAGTCCTCATTATCATGCTCGTACTGTGCGTGTTCGCGGTGCCCGGGTTTATTTTAAGAAAGACCAACCTCGTCCGTTCCGACAGCCTGTACTCCATCTCCAACATTCTCCTGTGCGTGGCACAGCCGGCGCTCATCGTAAAGGCGTTCGCCGTCCATCCCATCGCCCCGACGGGCGCGGTGCTCCTCAACTTTTTGTGGGTGTTCCTCTTTTCGGTGGCGGCGCTCTTTCTCACATGGGGCGCGGCGGAACTTATTTTCCGCTTTATGAAAAAGCCCGAAGAGCGCAGGAACCGCGACGTGCTCGTGTTCATAGGCACCTTCTCGAACTGTGCGTTCATCGGGATCCCCTTCATCGATATGTTCACGGACGGCAACGCCGAGGCGACGATGTATATGATCGTGTTCTCGGTGGCGTTCAACCTCATTCTGTGGACGCTGGGCGCCTACCTCATGACGCAGGACAGAAAACAGATCTCCCTGAAAAAGGCATTCCTGAACCCCTGCACGGTGGGCTCGGTGATCGGATTCCTGCTCTTTCTGGTGCCGCAGATCAACATCTTCGATATGGAAGCGGTGGCGGAACTTCAGCAGATCGTGGAATACACGGGCAACATGACGGCGCCCCTCTCCATGATGGTAGTGGGCGTGCGGCTTGCCGAACTCCCCGCAAGATCGCTCTTCGGCGACCCGAAGATCTACCTCTGCGCATTCGTACGGCTCATCCTCTCGGCGGCGCTCACCTACCTCATCATCCTGCCCTTCAAGCTGGCGGGGCTGTTCGAGGCGACGCCCTATGTGCTTTTAACGCCCGTGATCGCCATGGCGATGCCGCCCGCGGCGAGCGTCGTTGCGTTTGCGGAAAAACTGGACGGCGAAAAGCAATTTTCCGCCGCGGCATTCTCGACGGGCACCATCCTCTCCGTCGTCACGCTGCCCTTCGTGCTGCTCCTTGTGACGATGTAACGGCGAACTGTTGCGGATTTCTGAAACAATATAAGATATAAGGCGGCGCGCCGCGGGTTCTCCCGCGGCGCGCCGCCTTATTGCCTTCGATCTGTGAAAAACTACCTGAGCCCGTATTCCTTTGCAAGTTTTTCAAAGGCGGGCAGGGCGCTTTGTATGGTCTCCTTTGCCACGCAGTAGGAAATGCGCACATACCCCGGAACGCCGAAACTGTCGGACGGAACGAGGAGCAGCTCGTACTTTTTCGCCCGCGCGCAGAACGCCTTCGCGTCGGGTTCGGGCGATCTGACGAAGAGGTAGAACGCCCCCTCGGGCGGAACGCATTCGAATCCGTATGCGCGGAGCGCGTTCCACAGAAGATCGCGGTTTTCGCGGTAGGCGGCAATATCGCCCGACTTTCCGAGGCACTTTGCCGCAACGCGCTGGAAGAGCGCGGGCGCGCACACATAGCCGAGCGCCCGCCCCGCGCCGCACACGGCGGCGAAGAGCGCGTCCGCATCCGTACAGCCGTCGGGCACGGCAATATAGCCGATGCGCTCGCCCGCGAGCGAGAGCGACTTGGAGAAGGAATAACACAGCACGGTATCCGGGTAGATATTCAGAAGGCAGGGAACTTCCGCCCCGTAAGTGAGTTCGCGGTAGGGCTCGTCGGCGATGAGATAGACGGGCGCACCGCGTTCCGCGCTCTTTTCTGCAAGGAGCGCCGCAAGCGCCGCGAGCTCTTCGCGCCCGTACACCGCGCCCGTGGGATTGTTGGGAGAGTTGAGGATGACCGCCTTGGTGCGGCTGCCGACCGCACGGGCAAGCGCCGCGAAATCGAGGTGAAAATCCGCCGCTGCCCGCGCCTCGACGACCTTCCCGCCCGCGCGCTCGATGAACACGCGGTACTCGGGGAAGCAGGGCGCGACGACGACGAACTCGTCCCCCGCCTCGGACATGGCGGCAAGCGAAATGGTGAGCGAAGCCGCCGCGCCGCACGTCATGTACACGCGGGAGGCGGACACGGGTGCCCCGAACTGCGTTTGAAGATACGCCGCGACTGCCGCGCGAACTTCGGGTGCGCCCGCCGCAGAGGTGTAGCCGTGGAGTTTTACGGGGGGCATGTCCGCGATGAGGCGGGCGATCTCCGCATTGACCTCGGGCGGGGCGGGCACGGACGGATTGCCGAGAGAAAAATCGAACACGTTCTCCTCGCCGATCTCCTTTTTGCGCGCGTTGCCGTATTCAAAAATTTCGCGGATGACCGAGCGTTCCTCGCCCAGATGCCGCATGGTCTGGTTGATACTCATATTGCAACCCCTTCCCGATTCGGATATATTCAAGAAAAACTCACACGCAAGCAACGTCTTGCACTGCTATAAAATGGTTGCAAAAGGCGTCACTGCGTTATGCCTTTTGTTATAAATCACTCACGCAAGGAGGCTGCGCCTCCGCCCGCATCGAATATTTGCATATATGCTCTAATTGTGGCAAAAGGCGTCACTGCGTTATGCCTTTTGCGCCTCAATTTGCTGCTTACGCAGCTTACGCGGAAAGGTGAAGGCGGCGTTGCCATTATGTTGCCATAAACGCCGCCGAGGAGAACCGCGTGCAGAGCGTCAGCGAACACGGGGTTTTCCTAAAACTCACGGAAATTCTTTTCGTCAGTTCGAAAAGAATTTCGTGAACCCTTTTACAGCATTTTCTTTAAAAACTGCCCCGTGTAGCTCTTTTCGCACGCGGCGACCTCTTCGGGCGTGCCCGTGCAGACGATGGTGCCGCCGCCGTCGCCCCCCTCGGGACCGAGGTCGATGAGGTGGTCGGCGACCTTGATGACGTCGAGATTGTGCTCGATGACGAGCACCGTGTTCCCGCCGTCGCGCAGGCGCATGAGAATGCCGACGAGTTTTTCGACGTCGTAGCTGTGCAGCCCCGTCGTGGGCTCGTCGAGGATATAGAAGGTGCGCCCCGTGGAGCGTTTTGAGAGCTCCGTGGCGAGCTTGACGCGCTGCGCCTCGCCGCCCGAGAGCGTTGTGGCGCTCTGCCCGAGACGGATATACCCCAGCCCCACCTCGTTGAGCGTGGACAGCTTGTTGTAGATGGAGGGGATATTGCGGAAGAACTCGCAGGACTCCTCCACCGTCATTTCCAGCACGTCGGCGATCGATTTTCCCTTGTATCTGACCTCGAGCGTTTCGCGGTTATAGCGCTTCCCGCCGCAGACCTCGCAGGGGACGTATACATCGGGCAGGAAGTGCATTTCGATCTTCATGATCCCGTCGCCCGAGCAGTTTTCGCACCTGCCCCCGGCGACGTTGAAGGAGAACCGCCCCGACTTGAACCCCATCGCCTTGGCGTCGGGCGTGGCGGCGAAGAGTTCGCGGATGGCGGTGAACACCCCCGTGTAGGTGGCGGGATTGGAACGCGGCGTTCTGCCGATGGGCGACTGGTCGATGGCGATGACCTTATCGAAATGCTCCAGCCCCGCAAACGCGCCGCTGTTGCCCGTGGGCTGGCGCGCGCCGTTGAGGTTGTTGGCAAGGATGGGCAGGATGATCTCGTTGACGAGCGAGCTCTTGCCCGACCCCGAAACGCCCGTGACGACCGTCATGAGCCCCGCCGGAACGGAGACGGAGATCCCCTTCAGGTTGTTCTGGCGGCAGTTTTCCACCGTGAACCACCTGCCGTCGGGCTTCTTGCGCACGGCGGGAACTTCGATCTTCCGCCGCCCGGCGAGATAGTCGCCCGTGATGGAGCGCGGCTCGTTCATGATGTCCTCGACCGTGCCGCACGCAACGACCTCGCCGCCGTGCACGCCCGCTTTTGGTCCTATATCCACGATGTAGTCCGCCGCCCGCATGGTATCTTCATCGTGCTCGACGACGATGAGCGTGTTCCCCAGATCGCGCAGTCCCTTGAGGGAGGCGAGCAGCCTGTCGTTATCGCGCTGGTGCAGCCCGATGGACGGCTCGTCGAGGATGTACAGCACGCCCGAGAGCGCGGAACCGATCTGCGTGGCAAGGCGGATGCGCTGGCTCTCGCCGCCCGAGAGCGTAGCGGCGCTGCGCGCGAGCGTAAGATAATCCAGCCCCACGTTGACGAGGAAATCGATGCGGCTGCGTATCTCCTTCAGGATGACGTCGGCAATGGTGTGCTGCGTGGGCGTGAGCGTGAGGTCGTCCAGGAAGGCGCGCAGGTTCCTGACGGGCATTTCGCACACTTCGGCGATGTTTTTTCCGCCCACCGTGACGGCGAGCGCCTCCTTTTTGAGGCGCTTTCCGTGGCAGACGGGGCAGTCCGAAGTGCGCATATAGCGCTCGATATCCCACTTCACGCCCACGGAACTCGTTTGATTATAGCGCCGCTGCAGATTGTTGACGAACCCCTCCCACGCGCTCTTATAGCTCGAATGATAGGTGCGCGTGCGGTAGTCGAGATCGATCTTCTCGCCGTTGTTGCCGTACATGAGCAGATCGAACACCTCTTGGGGAAGGTCTTTGACGGGGACGTCGAGCGAGAACCCGTAATGGCGGGAGAGCCCTTCGAGATACATCTGCGTGACGGCGGAGGAATCGAGGTTCCAGCCGCTGATGCGGATGGCGCCCTCGCGCAGCGTCTTGGTGCGGTCGGGGCAGATGAGGTCGGCGTCCACCGCCTGCTGAAATCCCAGCCCCGTACACGCGGGACACGCGCCCCACGGCGTGTTGAAGGAGAAGAGACGGGGCTCGATCTCCTCGATGGAGATATTGCAGTCGGGGCAGGAGTAGCGGGAGGAATAGAGCGTCTCCTCCCCGCCGCAGTCGATGACGACCAGCCCGTCCGCAAGATGCAGCGCCGTCTCCAGGCTCTCGGTGAGGCGCTTCAAAATGCCCTCTTTGACGACGAGACGATCCACCACGACGGCGATATTGTGTTTGATATTCTTATCGAGTTTGATCTCTTCCTGCAGATCGTAGATGCTGCCGTCGATCTTGACGCGGACGTACCCGCTCTTGCGGTAAGAGGCAAGCTCCTTGACATACTCGCCCTTTCTGCCGCGCACGACGGGAGCTTCCACCATGATCTTGCTGCCCTCGGGCAGTTCCATGACGCGATCGGCGATCTCGTCCACCGTCTGACGGCGGATCTCCCGCCCGCAGTTGGGGCAGTGCGGCGTTCCGGCGCGCGCAAATAAAAGACGGAGATAATCGTAGATCTCCGTGACCGTGCCCACCGTGGAGCGGGGATTGTGCGAAGTCGTTTTCTGATCGATGGAAATGGCGGGAGAGAGCCCCTCGATGGACTCCACGTCCGGCTTTTCCATCATGCCGAGGAACTGGCGGGCGTACGAGGAGAGGCTCTCCATGTACCGCCGCTGCCCTTCGGCAAAAATGGTATCGAAGGCGAGCGTCGATTTGCCGCTGCCCGAAAGCCCCGTGAATACGGTGAGCGTATCGCGCGGGATGTGGACGTCGATGTTTTTGAGATTGTTTTCCTTGGCGCCCTTGATAAAAATTTCTTTTACAAAACTCATAGCGTATCCATGTATCCGTTTTGCGTTTAGTGACCGCAGACTACTGCCGCACGAGCGTATCGGTGCCGCCGCCGTCGTATTCCGCGAAGAGCTCGCCCTCCTCCCCGAGAAAACAGGAGAGGTATTCGTCCATGGCGGGCGACTTGCCCGCGGACGCGATAAATTCGCCGAGCGGCATCCAGAGGTTTTCCCCTTCGGCGGTGGACGGCAGCAGTTCGCCCTCCCCCTCCGCGCGGTAGAGCATGACGAGGTAGCGTTCCGCCGCCGTGCGGTGCGACCAGTGCACCATGCCGCAGAACTGCAGCGCGGAGACGCGCAGCCCCGTCTCCTCCTCCGCCTCGCGCAAGGCGGCGCGGGCGAAGCTCTCGCCGCGCTCGACGTGCCCGCCCGGGAAGATGAGCCCGTCCCACTGCCCCTTTCTGCGCTTTTCGACGGCGACGAGATCGGTGCCCTTTTTCCGCACCATCACCATGACGGTGAGTTCGGCTTGCTCGGTGCGGCTCACAACAGCTTCCTGCGGGCGATGAGCCCCGCGATGTGATGCACCGCCATATCGATCTGTTTCCAGTTCGCGCCGGCATAGCGCACTTCGCGCGCGCGGTCGAGCGTCGATTTGCTGACGGCGAGGACGGCGTGCACGCCGTACTTCTGCGCGGACAGACAGTGCTCGAGGCGGTCGTCGATGAGCACGTCGATCGCGTGCTCGGCGCAGTATTTTCCCTTTTCCTGGCAGTCGGCGACCAGCTCGTCGTACGGGATGTGCCGCTTTTCCAGCCAGTCACGCGAGATCTTTTCGGGATTGGCGAACCATGTGGGCAGACGGGAAGTGAGGATGACGATCGTGTGACCCTCCTCCTTCCAGCGCGTGAGCGCCTCGCAGGCGCCCCTGCGCACGGGCGCGTCGGTGAACGCCGTGATGCCGCCCCCCTCGCGCACGAATTTCAGAACGTCGTCCATCGTCCAGTCGTACACTTCGACGAACGCATTCGCATCGGGATTTTTGAGTTTGAACGGCAGATCGTTGCGGCGGATATACTCGCCCGCATAGCGGACGCGTTCCAGAATATTCAAGGTATCATCGATATCGACGGCGATTCTCATGCAGGACGCCCTCCTCTTTGGTTGCAAAATTCATCTGCGCGCAGGGCGCGGGATCCGCGGCTCTCTGACGGAATACACAACGGCGTACATGACCGGGAAAAACCGTAAGCCCGACAATGGATTGCGCGTTTGCCCCGTTTGGAAAGCAGTTCCGCGTCAGACGAGGAGCCTGTGAAAACGCCGCAAGGTGCCGTTTGCGCCGAAGCCGCGCGCAAGGCGCGGAGGGCGCGGATTTTTCGACGGGAGTGTACAGAGACGTACATGACCGAGAAAAACCGTAAGCCCGGCAATGGATTGCGCGTTTGCCCCGTTTGGAAAGCAGTTCCGCGTCAAACGAGGAGCCTGCGTAAACGCCGAAAGGAGTGTACAAGGACGTACACGACTGAGGCGTGCGCAAAGGCGACAAAGTATCACGCGAGAAATGCTTTTCAAACTATTGGCGGAGTTGTTTGCGTAACTCCGCGATCCGCTCCCTTATCTCGATGGCGCGCTCGAAATCGAGCTGCGCGGAAGCCGCCTTCATGAGCCCCTTGAGTTTTTCGATCTCGTCGGGGATATCCGTCTTTTTGATATCCGCCTGTTTTTTGGCTTTGCCCGTGATGGCGAACGTTTCGGCGACTTTTTTGACGATGGTTCTGGGCACGATGTGGTGCTCTTCGTTGTATTTCTGCTGTATGGCGCGGCGGCGGTTGGTCTCGCCGATGGCGCGCTCCATGCTGCCCGTGAGCGTATCGGCATACATGATCACGCGCCCCTCCGCGTTACGCGCGGCGCGCCCGATGGTCTGCACGAGCGACGTTTCGCTGCGCAGGAACCCCTCTTTATCGGCGTCGAGAATGGCGACGAGACGCACTTCGGGAAGGTCGAGCCCCTCGCGCAGCAGGTTGATGCCGCACAGGACGTCGAACTCGCCCGAACGCAGACCGTTGATGATGTCGATGCGCTCCAGAGTATCGACGTCGGAGTGCATGTAGCGCACTTTGACGCCGTTCTCCTTGAGATAGTCGGTGAGGCTCTCCGCCATGCGCTTGGTGAGCGTAGTGACGAGCACGCGCCCGCCCGCCCCGACGACGGTGTGCACTTCGGAGAGAAGATCGTCGATCTGCCCCTTCGTGGGTCTGACGGTGACGGGAGGATCCAGAAGCCCCGTGGGACGGATGAGCTGTTCCACGACCTGCCCCGCCTCGCCGAGCTCGTAGGGCGCGGGCGTCGCGGAGACGCAGATCATCTGCGGCACGCGCGCGTCGAACTCCTCGAAGGTGAGCGGGCGGTTATCGTAAGCGGACTTCATGCGGAAGCCGTAATCGACGAGGTTTTTCTTGCGCGAGAGATCGCCGTGGTACATGGCGCGGATCTGCGGGATGGTCATGTGGCTCTCGTCGATGAACACGAGGAAATTCTCGGGGAAATAGTCCAGCAGCGTGAAGGATGGCTGCCCGGGCGAGCGTCCGTCGAAATAGCGGGAGTAGTTCTCCACGCCCGAACAGTATCCGATCTCGCGCATCATCTCCAGATCGTGCCGCGTGCGCTGCGAGAGGCGCTGCGCCTCGAGGAGCTTGCCCGCGTCCTCGAACGCCTTCACCTCGCCCTCGAGATCTTCCTCGATCATGGAGAGCGCCGATTGCAGGCGCTCCGTTCCCACCGCATAGTGGCTGGCGGGAAAAATGACGGCGTGTTTGAGGGAGCTGATCACCTTGCCCGTTACGACGTCGATCTCGCCGATGGCGTCGATCTCGTCGCCGAAAAATTCCACGCGGACGGCGACTTCGGAGTTGGACGCGGGAAAGATCTCCACCACGTCCCCCCGTACGCGGAAGGTGGAGCGTTTGAAGTCCATATCGTTGCGGGCATACTGGATGCCGACGAGGCGGGATAAAAGCTCGTCGCGCGCCATCTCCTGCCCCGGGCGGAGAGAGATGCCGAGGCGGAAGAACTCCTCGGGCGCGCCGAGACCGTAGATGCAGGAGACGGAGGAGACGACGATGACGTCGTCGCGCTCGCCCAGCGAACAGGTGGCGGCGTTGCGGAGCTTATCGATCTCGTCGTTCATCGAGAGATCTTTTTCGATGTAAGTATCCGTCTGCGGGATATAGCTCTCGGGCTGATAATAATCGTAATAGGAGACGAAATATTCCACGCGGTTTTCGGGGAAAAAGGCGCGGAACTCGTTGCAGAGCTGGGCGGCGAGCGTTTTGTTGTGCGCGATGACGAGCGTGGGACGCCCGACGTTCTGAATGACGTTCGCCATCGTGAACGTTTTGCCGCTGCCCGTGACCCCGACAAGCACCTGCGTGCGGATGCCGTCCAGCACGCCCTCGGTCAGTTTTTGTATCGCCTGCGGCTGATCGCCCGTAGGCGCGAAAGGCGCATGCAGTTTGAAGGGATGATGTTCCATCGGTCGTTCCTCGTTCGCGCAACGCCCTTTGCGCGCAGAGACGCGCCGCGGCGGAGCGCCGTTTGCCGCAGCCCGGCCCCGCCGGAGCGCGCAAACTTTTGTTCGCATCTATGATAGCGCAAACGGGCGCATTTGTCAAGTTCCCGCGGGCGGTAAGGCGGAAGTTGCGGAAACCTCACGAAAAAATCAGTTTGAGCAGGAACCCCGCCAGCGCGGATGCCGCGCCGCAGAGCGCCGCCACGGCGACACGGAACAGCAGTTTCCGCCGCCGCTCGCGCGCCTCGCGGAAGTACCCCGCGCCGCGCCCCGTGAGCTCGACGGCGTAGGTGCGTTCCCCTTTGCGGTCGGTCGAGACGACGTCGATATACCCGCCGTCGGAGAGCGCGGAAAGACCGCGGTCGATCGCGTCGTCCCCGTGCGGCAGATTTTTGGGCAGGAGCGCGGCGATCTCCGCGGGAGACGCCAGAAAGCGCGTACGCCCCGCCGCCAGCGTGAGCAGCGCGCGCATGATCTCGCCTTTTCCGTCATGAAGGATTGCCATAGTTCACCACAGAAGGGAGAACAGGAACGCAAGGAGCGCGCCCAGAACGGCGCCCGCCGCCCCGCCCGAAAAAGCGGTGAAAAAAAGGCGGCGTTCGCGCGCCGCCGCGATGAGCGCCTCCTCGCGCGCGCGGACGGCGTAAGCGCGCCCCGCGGGCAGGGAACGGATGCAGTACGTTCCCCCTTCCGCATAGCGCATCTCAATAAAACGGCGCGCCTCCAGACGCCCGAGCACGGCGGCAATATCTTCCGCCCGCCCATGCGGGAGACGCTCCGAAAGTTCCGATTCGTCAAGTATGCGCCAGCTCGTGCCTTCGCAGAGGGCGTTGACCGCGGCAAGCAGGTCGAGCGCGTCCTCGTCCATGTTCCTCCCATGCGCGGGGAACCGCCTCCGCGGCATCCCCGCCGCAATGAGTATGCGCGGAAGGCGGCGCGATTATCCCTTTCCGCCGATAAGAAGGAAGGGATTGCTCTCGTACAGCCGCGCCGAGAGCGGCGACGAGGTGAACAGGCTTTCGAGCTTCTGCCCGATCTCGGCGATCTTCTGGGCGAGCGAGGTATCGCCGGAGGAGCCGACCATGCCCGAAAGCGAACCGAGGAGCCCCTCGAGATCGCCGTGGGCGAGGAAGTGTACGCCGAAGTTGACGCCGTACGCGATCGCAAAGAAGATCGCGGCGAATACGACGGCGAGCAGGGCGCCGTCCACAACGCGCAGCACGGTGGGCGTGCGCACCTTTTTCATGAGAACGTTGATGAGCGCCGAGATGAGGATGACGACGATGAGCAGGACGACGAAACAGCCCGCGGCGACGATCGCCGTGCCGACTGTTCCGGCATAGGTGCCGAGGGACGGGAATTTGCCCGCAAGGGCGCTCGCCCAGCCCGCCATGAAGGGAACCTTCGTCGCCATGACGACGGCGAGCACTACGGCGCCGGCGCCGAGCACGATGGTGAGGATGACCCACAGCGAACGCAGGAGCCCCACCCGATAGCCGCAGCGCACCATGAGGATGCAGACCGCGATGACGAACAGATCGAACGCGTGCCCCGCGAAAAATTCCGTCCAGACGGAACTTTTATACACGACGTCGAGCGCGGCAGGCTGCACGCCGAAGACGGGCAGCGCCGCCAGCACGGGCGCGGCGAGCACCGCAAAGAAGGTGACGAAGTTGAGAACGGAAGTGACGCCGCCGAGAAACCGGTTGGTGAACCGGAAGAAGGCAGGCGTTTTGCGCCCGTAGGCGAGGAACCCGCTGCGCGCGGCGCCGCCCGCGATGAGGATGACGGCGACGACGGCAAAGAGCGCCGCCGCGGGAATGACCGCGCGGACGGCGGCGGAGTCGCCCTGCGGCAGCCTGGGCAGGAGCAGGAGCGCGGCGAACGCCAGCCAGATCTGCCAGGAGAGCCACGAACACCGCGTAAAGCGGCGGAATACGCCGTACAGGAAGATGAGGAGCGCAAACGCTCCCGCCCCGACGGCGATCCATACGCCCATATTCGCACTCAGAAGTTGTGTGTTCATAGCGTTCTCCCTTGCACCGTATTTTTTGCGGACTTACTTATTGAAGTTATCCTTGAGCGAGACGATCTCCGAAAGACAGAGTTTTCCGCCCTCGCGGCAGGTCTTGTAATAGCCCGTGCGCATGAGCTGGAAGGCGCTCCCCTCCGCCGCCTCCGCAAGGTACGGCTCCGCCTTGGCGGCAAAGACGTGCTCGCTCGAAAGATTCATGCGTTCGGAAAAATCCTGCCCCGCATAGTCTGCGTCGCGCAGGAGATGATCGTACTGTTTGAGCACCGCGTCCACGCATGTGGCGGCGTTCACCCAGTGCAGCACGCCCTTCGCCTTGACGCCGCTCGTATCGTTCCCGCTGCGGCTCTCGGGCAGGTAGGTGCAGCGGATCTCGGTGACGTTGCCCGCGCCGTCGGTGACCGCCTCGTCGCAGCGCACGATATAGGCGTTTTTGAGGCGCGCCACGCCGCCGATCTTCAGGCGGTGATACTTGGGGGGAGGATCGAGCGAAAAATCTCCGCGCTCGATGTACAGCTCGCGCCCGAACACAACTTTGCGCGTTCCGGCGTTCCCGTCGAGCTGATTGATCTCGAAGTCCACCTCCTCGCTCCCCTCATAATTGGTGATGACGAGTTTCAGCGGATCGACGACCGCCATCGCACGGGGCGCGCGGGCGTTGAGATACTCGCGCACGACTGCCTCGAAATAGCTGACGTCGCACTCCGAATTTGCCTTGGCGACGCCCGCGCGGGCGCAGAAATCGCGGATCGCCGCGGCGGGGATGCCGCGGTTGCGCAGTCCCGCGAGCGTGGGCATGCGCGGATCGTCCCAGCCGTGGACGGAGCCGTCCTCGACGAGTTTTTTGAGATAGCGCTTGCTCATTATGAGATTTGTCATGTTCAGCCTCGCGAACTCGATCTGGCGCGGCTTGGGCGAAAACCCGAGACTGATCCCCACCCAGTCGTAGAGCGGGCGGTGATCTTCGAACTCCAGCGTGCAGAGGGAATGCGTCACGCCCTGCAAATAGTCGCAGATGGGGTGCGCGTAGTCGTACATCGGGTAGATGCACCACTTATCCCCCGTGCGGTGATGGGTGGCGTGCAGGATGCGGTAGATGACGGGGTCGCGCAGGTTGACGTTGGGCGACGCCATGTCGATCTTGGCGCGCAGGCACTTTTCGCCGTCGCGGTATCTGCCCGCCTTCATCTCGCGGAAGAGCGCGAGGTTCTCTTCGGGCGTGCGGTTGCGGTACGGGCTCTCCGTACCCGGCTCCGTGAGCGTGCCGCGCGTCGCCCTGATCTCCTCGGGCGAGAGGTCGCAGACGAACGCCTTGCCCTCCGCGATGAGGCGCTCGGCGTATTCGTAGATGGTATCGAAATAATCGGAGGCGTACGTCTCCTTCGCCCACTCGTAGCCCATCCAGCGGATATCGGCGCGGATGGCGTCCACGAACTCCGTCTTTTCCTTGGAAGGATTGGTGTCGTCGAAGAAGAGGTTGCACTTCCCGCCGTACTTCGCGGCGGTGCCGAAGTTGACGAACATGCTCTTCGCATGCCCGATGTGCAGATATCCGTTGGGCTCGGGGGGGAAGCGCGTCTGAACGGCTTTCACCCTGCCTTCCGCAAGGTCGCTCTCCACGATCTGTTCGATGAAATTGGTTGCCTCTGCCATGGTAAGTCCTCTCGGCGCGCCCGCCGCCGCACGGCGGCGGGCGCGCCATCTTGAATAAAATCGTATTTCTATACGATTATAACATAAATCTCCGGAAAATGATACTCTTTCAGGCGTATTTTTTTTCCGATTCTCCCAATATTTATACCCGAAAACAAAAATCCCGCCTCCATGCTCCCGCGGCATGCCCCGCCCGGGCGCGGACATGCCCCCTCCGTTTTCCCGCCCGCGCGCCGCAGCGCGGACATGGGTGCGCGGAAAATGCGGTTCCGCATACGGCACGGCGGGCGCGCAATTTCAAGAAAAGTTCGCGCGCCGCCCCGCGAATACTTGACCGAACGCGCAAAATCTACTATAATATCCGAGAACGAAATTATAATAAGGTGAACGATATGGCAAAGAGAGCTGTGACGATGGATAAGCTCGTCGCCCTGTGCAAGGCGCGCGGCATCATCTTCCCCGGGAGCGAGATCTACGGCGGTATGGGCAACACGTGGGACTACGGCCCCGTGGGCGTGGAGATCAAAAACAACATCAAGCGCGCGTGGTGGAAGCGCTTCGTGCAGGAGAGCGAGAACTCCTACGGGCTGGACGCCGCCATCCTCATGAACGCGCGCGTCTGGGAGGCGAGCGGACATACCGCCTCCTTCTCCGATCCGAAAATGGACTGCAAGGAGTGCAAGAGCCGCCACCGCGCCGATAACCTCATCGAGGCGCATTCCAAGGGCAAGGTCAACCCCGACCTCATGACCAACGAGGAGATGGAGGCGTACATTCAGGAGCACCACGTCTGCTGCCCCATCTGCGGCAAGTGCAACTGGACGCCCATCCGCACCTTCAACCTGATGTTCGAGACCTCGCGCGGCGTGACGGACGAGAGCCAGAACAAGATCTATCTGCGCCCCGAGACGGCGCAGGGCGAGTTCGTCAACTTCCTCAACGTACAGCGCACCACGCGCGCCAAAGTCCCCTTCGGCATCGCGCAGGTGGGCAAGGCGTTCCGCAACGAGATCACGCCCGGGAACTTCATCTTCCGCACCATCGAATTCGAACAGATGGAGCACCAGTGGTTCTGCAAGGAGGGCACCGATCAGGAATACTACGCCGAATTCAAAAAGCGCGCGTGGCAGTTCCTTCTCGACCTCGGGTTCAAGGAGGAGCACCTCCGCTTCCACGACCACGACAAGCTCGCACACTACGCCAAGGCGGCGTGCGACATCCAGTACGACTTCCCCATGGGCTGGTCGGAGCTCAACGGCATCCATAACCGCACAGACTACGACCTGAGCCGCCACCAGGAATACTCGGGCAAGTCGATGATGTACGTCGATCCCGTCACGCAGGAGCGCTATATCCCCTACGTGATCGAATACTCCATCGGCGCGGACCGCCTCATGCTGGCGGCGCTGAGCGAGGCGTACGACGAGGAGACGCTGGAAAACGGCGAAGTGCGCAACGTGATGCGCTTCCATCCCGCCATTGCGGCGTACAAAGCCGCCGTCCTTCCCCTGCAGAAGGGGCTCGCGCCGCAGGCAAAGGAGCTGCTCGCAAAGCTCAAAAAGCACTTCCTCGTCACCTACGACGAAGCGGGCTCCATCGGCAAACGCTACCGCCGCCAGGACGAGATCGGCACCCCCTACTGCCTGACCGTGGACTTCGACACGCTGGAAAACGGCACCGTGACCGTGCGCGACCGCGACACCATGGAACAGGTGCGCATGAACGCCGACGAGGTGATCGCCTTCCTGCGCGAGAAGTGCGCCTTCTGAAAAAAATGACCGGGCAGCCCCTGCCCGCACCGCCGCTTTTGCGGCGGTTTTTTTATGCGGCGGACGCGCACGCGGCGTTTTTGTCCACTTTCTCAACGATGTCATAATTTTCTATGACAAACTTTTTGCAAAAGGGTTGCTTTTTCCTTCGCCATGTTCTATAATAGAGATACTATCAAATTTGGAACGGACGGCTCTATGACGCTTTTCGATGGATTCCTCATCGCCTATATCGTTCTCTCCGTGATCGCGGTCATCCTGTACATGCCGCGCATGATCGGATTTTTATGCGCGTTCAAAAAACCGCCCTACAAGCGCGCCACGGTCAGACGGAAGATCGGCATCGTCATTCCGGCGCGCAACGAGAGCGACGTGATCGGCGATCTATTCGCCTCCATCGGACGGCAGGACTACGACGGACCGTTCGACGTGAACGTCATCGTGAAAGACCCGCACGACCCCACCATCCGCCTGGCGGAAAAGATGGGCGCGCGCGTGCTCGTCGTCCCCGAGCAGACGTGCAAGGGCGACGTGCTGGACGCCTTTTTCCATGCGCTTTCCCCCGAAGAGATGCAGTCGTACGACGCGTTCGTGATCGTGGACGCGGACGGCGTGCTCTCCCCCACCTATATGCGCGAACTCAACAACGCGCTCGAGTGGGAGGAATACGACATTTTTCTCACCCGCAAGTACATGAAAAACTGCCTCGGGGACAGAAAGAAACGCACCGTGTTCTCCAACAACTCCGCACTCACCTGGGCGATGCTCGACGATCTGGGCAACCGCTGGCGCATCGAACAGGGGATCCCCCTTGCGCTGACGGGGCAGGGCATGATGGTGCGCCGCACCCTCATCGAAGAGATCGGCGGCTGGCCCTACCGCTCCCTCACAGAAGATTACGAGCTGCGGCTGGACTCCCTCATCAAGGGATTCCGCTCCTTCTATTACCCCTACGCGGTGCTGTACACCGAAGAGGCGGTCGGGCACAGAGACAACTACAACCGCCGCCTGCGCTGGCTCACGGGATACGCGCAGTGCGACGATAAGTACAAAAAACGCATCCTGGAACAGGCGAAACAGCGCGGAAAGATCAACAAGGCGGAACTGGAGTGCCTGTTCGGGGTATACCCGCTCGCGATGTTCGCGGCGACGACCATCGTGACCATGCTCGCCGGGTGCGGGCTCGCCGCATTCTATGCGACGCAGGGACTGACGGCGATGTGGGTGAAATCGCTCATCTTCCTCGTCGGGATGCCCTTCGGCATCATGTACCTGCTGCTCTTCGCCTACTCGACGCTCGCCATGATCGCCAGCCGCGAGGCGTTCGAGGTCATCACGGTGGGAGAACGCATCGCCATGCTCTTCTTCTCCCCCTTCTATCTTCTGGAATACCTGCCCATCTTCATCCAAAGCCGCGTCCGCGCGAAAAAGCACTGCCGCCTCGCCTGGGAACAGAGCGAACGCCAGCACTACGAATCCGCCGCCGACGAGGCGGAAAAGGCGAGCGAGACGCTGGAAAAACCGGACGGAGAGAACGACGAGAAGAAGTCGGCATGACTTTACGCTCAGATCGCAGAAAAACAGCCCCGCGGGATACGCCGCGGGGCTGTTGCTTTGCTATTCTTTTCCGTTCTTTCTGCGGTCGGGCAGGTATTCGAGCGGCTTGCCGTAAGCCTCCTCGTAACACGCCTTCCAGGCGGCTTCGGCTTCCGCCTTCATTTTGGCGATGCGCGCGGCGCGGGGCAGCGATTTGTCGGCATAGACCGCGGGCAGGATGTGGATGCGCAGTTTTTTCATGTGCCCCCGCCTGTTCTTGCGGAACGTGCAGAACACGGGCAGGACGGGCACGTCCATTTTGACGGCATAATAGAAGGCGCCGTCCTTCATGGGGCGGGGCTTGGGGTAGTTCACCCACATCGCCTGCTCCGCATAGAAATTGACGAACTTGCCCTGTTTCAGGCGGCGCTCCATCTCGCGCATCAGGTTCTTCGTCGCCGCGAGATTGGCGCTGAACGCCCACATGCCCGCGTGGCGCATGAACCAGCCGCCGACGCCCGTTTTGTTGTTCCACGGCGCCATCGTGTGAAAGGAACGGTAATGCCCCGCGGCGGCGCGCACGAAGAGCGTATCGAGGTAGGAGATATGATTGCATACGACGATGGCGCCCTGTTTTTTGAGCGCGCGCCTGTTCTCCTTCCCCACGACGCGGTATCCGTACGCCACCTTCAGAAGGAGGGGCGCGAGCACTTTGAGCACGGTGCGGAAAATGCCCGAGAGCAGCCTTCCGCCGAAGCTCTGACGGTAACGGAACTCCCCGTCTGGCATGAACCAGTTGTGTCCGAAGGCGATATAATCGTAATCGAACCGGCGGTAGCCCTCCAGCGTCGCCTGGATCGCGTCGCGCAGTTCGAGATTTGTGCGTTTTTTCTCCATGCGACCATTGTACATCATTTACGAATGCTTGTCAATATGATTTATGACAAAATACGGGCGGCGCGCCCTCCGCGCGCCGCCCCGCAGCATTCTCTATGACCCCGCATGCGCCGACGGGGACGTATACAGATCGAACTCTCCGTCCAGATCGAAATTCTCGTCGTCGTCAAAGGCGGCGAGTTTGGAGACGGAGACCTCGTAAGCCGTCATGGTGACCGACTCCGTCTCCGAGAACCGCTTGACGTATTCGCGGCTCTGGATGCGCCCCGAGAGCGCGACGCGGTCGCCCACCTTGAGATTCTGCACGAAACGGGCGTTCCGCCCCCATGCGATGCAGGGGATGTAGTCGGACTTGTTGTAGGCGCGGTTGACGGCGACGAGCAGGTCGGCGATCTCGCGGTTGAAGGGCGTCGTACGGTAGACGGGCGGTTTGCAGATGTAGCCCGAGAGCACGATGGAATTGGGATTGCGGGAGACGGCGTCCGATACGAGCTCGCGCACGAACACGGTGAGCATGAGCCGCGACCTGCCGCCCTCCAGCTTGTTGTAGCTGCGGAACTGCCCCAGCGCGCAGATCCTGCTGCCGACTTTGAGGTCGTTCCCCTCGATGAGCCGCTCGGAGATGGTGACGGGGAGCACGTCCGCCTGCCCCGAAAGGCGCATGACGCGCACATACAGTTCGTAAAACCCCTCGCCGTACACCTCGTGCGAGAACGCCGCCTCGGAGACGATCTCGCCCATGAGAAACACCCTGTTGTTTTTTTCTGCGCTGTGATCCATAAAAATGTATTTGAACCTCCTCATGTATTTCCCGTTTTTTGACCGTGTTCAGCCGTTCGGATGCTGCCTTCCGGCGCGGTCGATGGTAAAGTTTTCGCGGTAGACGAGCTCCCCGACGGGTACAAACTCGAACCCCTTGGCTTTGAGCGCGTCCAGTATGATGGGGAGCGCCTCCGCGGTGTGCAAGCCGTTGTTGTGGCAGAGGATGACGGCACCCTTCTTCGTCTGCGCAATGACGCGCTCGGCGATCTGCTGCGCGGAGAGATCCTTCCAGTCGAGGGAGTCCACATCCCACTGCACGGTGAGGAGCCCCATGTCCGCCGCGGTATCGACGAGCAGGTCGTCGTAATCGCCGTACGGCGGGCGGAAGAGCGTGACGGCTTTGCCCGTGACCGAACGGATCGCCTCGGACGAGGAGGCGAGCTCCGCGCGGATCTCCCCCTCCGAGAGGCGGGACATATACGAATGCGTCGCGCTGTGCGTTCCGATCTCGTGCCCCGCCGCGTCGATCTCCCTGAGATGTTCGGGATATTTTTCCGCCCAGAACTGCACGGTAAAGAAGGTGGCGCGCACCTGCGCCGCGCCGAGCGCCGAGAGGAGCTGCGCCGTATATTCATCCCCCCAGGCGCAGTCGAAAGAGATCGCGATCTTATTGTCCTCCCGCTCCACGCTGTACACGGGGAGAGAGCGCGACCCGCTCCAGTACACCGCCGCCGCGTCCGACGCATACGCCCCGAAGGAGGCGAGCGCGAGCGCCGCGGCAAACGCTGCGGCTAAGACCGCCGTTCTGACGCGAAATGTGATGACTCGCATTGCACAACACCTATATGATAAAATATTTTATGCGCAGTTTTTTGGGAAAATCGCCCGCTTTTTGTCCGACTGCGTCGAATCGCCCGCGCGGCGGCGCGGAGGCTGCCGCACCCTCCGCATCGTATAAATACTCTATTCGTCCGATTCGTAAAAAATGCCCGCGGGACGTAAAAATACGTCCCGCGGGCATTTTTGGCGGTATGGCGTCCGCGGCTCAGCGCGCGCGGCTTTTCCGATATTGCAGCGGCGTCGTGCGGTACGCCCTGCGGAAACATTCACAATAATGGCTCGCGCCCGAAAACCCCGTTTCCAGCGCGATCTCGGTGACGGAGCGCTCCGTTCCGAGCAGCAGTTCCACGCTCTTTGCCAGGCGGTACTCGATGAGATAGGAAAACGGCGTCCTGTGCACGTATTTGCGGAACAGATCGATGCACCTGCTCCTGCATACGCCGCCCGCGCGCGCGATCGGAGAGCGCGACGCCCTGCTGTACGACCACGACAAGTCCGTCGACCTCGATTAAGTTCACACGGAACGCCACAATACGGCGCGCCGCTGCGGATCTGCAGCGGCGCGCCCTTTTTCCGTTCAGTTTGTTTGCGCTTTCCGCGCCGCGAAAGTCCGGTCGGGCACGCCCGTGACGGTGAGCGCGTCAACGCACGCGGCGCCCGCCCGCAGCAGGACGCGCGCGAGCTCGCTGACGGTGGAACCCGTCGTGAACGTATCGTCGACGATGACGATACGCCTCCCCCTGACGGCGGCGCGGTCGGTCACACGAAAGCAGCCCTCGAGATTTTTCTCCCGTTCCCGCCGCCCGAGCGACTTCTGCGGCGCGGTCTCCCGCCGTTTTTCGGCGGCGTCGAGCAACGGGATCCCGCTCCGCCGCGAGAGCTCCTCGGCGAGCAGCCGCGACTGGTTGTAGCCGCGCCTGCGGACGGCACGCCCCGTCATGGGAACGTATGCGAGCGCGTCGGCATCGGGAAATTCGGCGGCGAGCGCCGGCGCGAGAAAATCGCAGAGCGTGCGGCAGAGATAGCGGCTCCCCTTTTTGAAGCGCAGGACGAGCGCGGCGGCGTCCCCTTCGTGCACGAAACAGGAGCGCGCCCGCCCGACGGCGGGACGGTGATCCTTGCACTCAATGCAGACGCCCGGCTCGGACACCCGCCTGCCGCAGAAGGGGCAGATATGCCCGCGGTTGAAGGGCAGCGCGCCGGCGCAGGCGGCGCAGACGCGCTCGCCGCCGAACACCTCGCGCCCGCAGATATCGCAGGTGAAGTTGTGCGCGTCGTCGTACCGCCGCAGCCAATCTGCAATTTTCGAGAAAAATTTTATCATAGCTGATTTACGATCGTTACCGCTTGTTATGCCCTTTTCCTCTAAATCACTTGCGCAAGCAAACCGACATTTATGCCCGCGCTATAAAATTTGTTGCAAAAGGCGTCACTGCGTTATGCCTTATGTTACAAATCACTCGCGCAAGCAGGGTTTCCCTGCGCCCGCGCCCCACATTTGCGCATACCTGCGCTTATGCGAAAGAGTGAAGGCGGCGATGCTATACTGTTGCCATCTATCGCCGCCAAGAGAAAACACGCGGTCAGCCGCAGACGCGTCCGCGGGTTGTCTCTCAAAATCACGAAGATTTTTTCCGTCAGTTCGGGAAAAATCTGTGAAATAATGTAAACGGCGGACGCGTGTGTGAGCCGCGTCCGCCGCCGAGGTATTTTTATGGATGCGGTTATCGCTCCATAACGTATTCAATTATAGCGCACCGCGGGCGGCTTGTCAAGAGTTTGGAGGCGATCAGAAATCGTCGCCGTCGTCGCCCTCGTCCTCGTCGTCCTCGTCGTCGTCCGAAAGAGAATAGATCTCGTCGCCCGTGACGTAATCCATATCCTCCTCGTCGTCGCCCTGGTATTCCTCGTCCGCGTCCTCCGACTCCTCGTCGTCGAAGTCCTCGTCGAACGTCTCGTCGATCTCGCCGATCTCGGAATCGAGCTCCGCGTCGGTATCGTCGTCGAGATATTCGCGCCACTCGTCGTCTTCGTCGGGGTCGGGCTCCTCCGCCTCGTACTCCGCCTTCTTGCGGCACTCTTCGCACATCTTCTCGCCGGGGCGCATCATATTCTCGCCGCAGACGGGGCAGAGTTCGGTGGGAAGATCGTCCTCCGTTTCCTCTATTTCATCGACGTCCGTCGCGATCCCCTTCATTTCCTTGAGACAGACGTCGCAATACTCCTGCTTTTCCGCGTCGATATAGTTGAGTTCGCAGCGCGGACACTTCATGTAACGCACCATGCTTGTTCCCTCCTTATACATTGCCGGCAAAAGCCGTACCATGCGGGCTAATAAATTATATTAGTATTTATTTTTTTTGTAAACTGTTTTTTTATACCTTTTCCAAAAAATTTGTAATTTTTCAGAAGAGAAACACGTTCCGCCCGTACAGCGCGCCGCAACTGCACAAAAAAAAGCTCTCCGCGCACGGCGGAGAGCCTCATTCTCTTTTATTCTTCGGGCTGATCCCCGGGAGCGGCAGCGGGCTGTTCCTCAGCCTCGGCTTCCGCCTCCTCCGCCTGCTCCTCCGATTCCTCGGGAGATGCGGGCGTTTCAGCCTCGGCAGCCTCTTCCGCGGTGAGTTCCTGTACGTTGGATTCCTCCGCCGCGTCGTTTGCCGCGTATACGTCGACGTCTCTGTCGTCCGTGGTGTCGACTTCCATAAAGGTCTTGTAGGAGCGCTCCGCCGCCTTCTTTTTGCGGCTGCGGACGATGAAGAACGCCGCGAGCCCCGCGCCGACGACGACCACGCCGATGCCGACGCCGATGAGCGCCCACGCCCACACGGGCAGCCCCGTATCTTCCTCCGACACGGTATAGCGCTGCAGCACGTCGCGCCAGTATTCGTGGTAAGACTCGGTATCGTCCTCCGACATGGCGCCGATCATATTCGTGAAGTAGGAGAGCTGCGTATAGAGCGTCCCGTCGCCGTCCTTGAAGTCCGCCGCGTCGCCCTCGCCCTTGATGAACTCGTCGAACGCCGCCTTCTCCTCGTCGCTGTAAAGATAGGTCTCGCTCTTGCCGTTTTCGACCGCCTCGGCGATGTTTTCATCCACCGCGGTGCGCTCGCCCGTATAGAAGTAATACTCGATCATGCCCGAGAGCTTGCCGTTGCCGTCGCCGGAAAGTTTGGTGAGGTAACCGTCGTCGCCCGTGATCTTGTCGTAGTATTCGTTGACGGTCTCGAGCTCCTCGTTGTTCAGGAGCGCGCCGTCGGCATCCGTCAGATCGACCGTCCAGACGTAGGTATAGGCAGTCTCGCCGAAGGTGTGCGCGTTCGCATAGAACACGACGCCGTCCACGACCTCGTAATTGTACCAGCCGGAGGCATGTTCGATATCCAGCACGCGGACGGGCTTGTAGGGTTCGTTGTTCTCGCCCGCCGCGGAGAGCGTGCGGTAGTTTTCCACATCGCCGTTATAGACAGCCCGCTCCACCGTGAGCCCGTTGTCGCTCGACTTGGTGTAGTAGAGGTAGGAATACGTATCGTCCGAGGTGCTGTCGATGAACATGAGCGTCGCCTCGCTCGCGTCGGACGCGATGCGCAGGCTGCGCGCCCCGCCCTCGCCGATCTGCGCCTTGGTGCCGTTGCCGTCGTTGATGACGTCGACGCGGTGGATCTCGGAACCGCTCACATACAGATAGTGATGCCGGATATTGTCGGTATCGTCATCGTCGGTGTAGAAGATGGCGGACGAGGACGCATTGGACGTATCCGCCGCGCTCGCAACGACTTCCAGCTCGCCCGAGCCCTCCGTGCCCGTGTAGACGCTGTTGCCCGAAACGGTGTTCCAGTCGTCGGATCCCAGCTTCGTCTCATCCAGGAAATAGAGCTCGCCCGAGCTTCCGACCGAGCTGCCGGGCTTGAGCTGCGAGGAGCGCACAAAGTAGATGCCGCCGTTGTTATACGCCTGAAGGGTGTAGGTGTAGCCGTAGGAGATACAGTTCGCGTTCTCCGCCTCCACGTCGTGGTTGAACTGGGTGACGTCGTCGTTCTTGCCGATGCCGTCGAGCACGAGCTCGCCGAGGTTGAGATAGGGCGCTTCGCCGTCGTTGTTCTCGTCGAGATACTCCTGATCCCACGTATAGGTATAGGGTGCCTCGGTCGCGTCCGCGCGCACGCGGTAGATCTGATTGTAGTTGTCGTACTCCAGCGGCGAGGAACTGTCGGCACGGTCGGTGACCGTCATCGTATAGTAGATATAGGGATTCGTGCGGTCGGTGCTGTTGAGGACGTACTCAACGACGTTCTCCGCGAGCGTCGTGCCCGTGCCCGTCTCCGTATTGTACGAAGTGAGCGTGCCGTCCGTCTCGTAGACGATATACACGACGTCGTCCACCGCCGTATAGCGGTATACGGTCGCGTTGTCCGCCACGCGGAGGTGCTCCTGCACGTCCGACCCGTTGAGGTTTGCGCTGCGGAAAGAGAGCACCGTGTTATCCACTTCGCCCTGCGTGTTCCCGACGGTGTTGGGCGTTGCGTAGTAGACGCGCCCGTTATAGATATAGATGCCGGAAGTGTAGTCCCCCGCGACCATCAGGGAGGGAATGACGGTCTCCGCCGTGTTGTTGCCCGCCTTGATATCCGCCGTCTTGATGCGCATGAGCGAACCCTTGACGGGGGTGCCGTAGGTGTTGTCGGACGAATACGACTCGACGCCGTTGATGAAGTAGACGTATTCGCCGATCTCGACGACAAAGCCGCCCTGCGAGCTCACCTCGCCCGTCACGTCGCCTTCGAGGGGCGTGAACTCGTAGTCGCAGCCCGCGAAAAACGCCGAAGAGACGGCGATGACGGCTGCCGCCGCCGCAATGGAGATCCTTTTGAATATTTTACGCATGAATATCATCCTTACGCCGCGGTAGTCCGCGGAGATTTGGTTCTAACGATACGACTTTCATTATATACTAAAGCAGGGTTTTTTGCAATCAAAAACCCGTGAAACTTGCACTTTTCTTTGAATTTTTTGCGATAAAGGAGTGACTTTTATGGAAAAATTCGGCATTTTTCAGCTGCTCGACACCCTCTCGGCGCTGACCGCGCCGGGCCCGGCGGAGAAGGAGCCTGCCGCGGCGGAGCGCTCCGCGCCGCCTGCCGCGGAAAACGGCGCGGAACGCTCCGTCGAACCCGACGCGGCGCCGCGCGCCGGACGCACGGCGCCGGACGCGCTTGCGGCGTTCCTCGCCCGCCACGAGGAGATGCGCCGCCGTGCCGAAAAGAAATAACGCGCCCCGCGGAACAGCCGCCATAAAAGAGTTCCGCGCGCCCCTCTGCGGGGCGCGCGGGCGAGCCGTACGCATAAAAAAATTCCGCTGCTGCGAGCGGAATTTTTGTTTTTATCTCTTGGAGAACTGCGGTGCGCGGCGCGCCTTTTTGAGACCGTACTTCTTTCTCTCCTTGACGCGGGGGTCGCGGGTGAGGAAGCCGGCTTTTTTGAGCGCGGGACGCGTTTCGGGTTCGGACTGAAGGAGCGCGCGTGCGATGCCGAGACGGATCGCACCGGCCTGCCCCGTGAGGCCTCCGCCGATGACGTTGACGAAGATATCGTACTTGCCCTCTGCGGCAACTTCCGCGAGCGGCTGCTTTACGATGTACTGAAGCGTCCCCTGCGGGAAGTAATTCTCGAGCGCACGGTCGTTGATGACAATCGCGCCGCTCCCCGAGGGAATGAGGCGAACACGGGCGATCGCCTTCTTCCTTCTGCCCGTGCCCCAGAACTGCAACTTCTTTTTCGGACTTGCCTTAGCCATAGGTCACCTCTCCTCAGAAAATTTTCAGCGCTTCGGGTTTCTGCGCCGCATGATTGTGCTCCGCACCCTTGTAGATGCGCAGTTTTTTGATCATCTGTCTGCCGAGCGAATTCTTGGGAAGCATGCCCCTTACCGCTTCGTAAACGGCAAGATCGCTGCGCTCCGCCATCAGCTTGCCGTAGGAGATCTCCTTCAGGCCGCCGATGTAGCCGGTGTGGTAGCGATAGAACTTATCCTCGAGCTTCTTGCCCGTAAGGAGCGCCTTGTCGCTGTTGATGACGATCACAAAGTCACCCGTATCGACGTTGGGCGTGAACGTGGGCTTGTTTTTGCCGCGGAGAACGGACGCGACCTTGGAAGCAAGCCGTCCGAGCGGAACGTTCGTCGCATCGACGACGTACCACTTTCTCTCCACCGTTTGGGCGTTTGCCATGTAGGTTTTCATAAGTCTCTGACTCCTTGTGTTCTTAGCCGTGATATCTCACTGGATGGACCCGCCTTATTTCCGCAAAACGGGGTGGGCTGCGGATCTTTGACGGAAGTTTGCCCCTTCCGGAGCGATTACCCCTTCATTATAGGCGCTTAAAAAATTTCCGTCAAGCTGTTTTGCCTTACGAAAAGAAGTTTTTTTTGGAAAAGAGAAAAAATTTTTTTCACGCTTTTTTGCAAAAAAATCGCGTTCCGCGGGCTGTTAAGCGCACTTTTTAAAGTTCACGAATTTTCTCGCACAAAGGTGCGACAAAATTCCGTGATTGGAGCAGGAGGTTGCTGACACGGCACTTTGTGCCTGACAGCACCTCCCGCTCTGCGGGCGAACCTTAGGGGCTTACAATTATAGTTCGCCCGCATTCACACCTACCTGAAAGCCGCGTGAGCGGCAAATTGGGGTGACTGGCGCGTTATGCGCAACACCGCGGTGCGGTGTTGCGCGCGCCGCGAACTAAGAAATTGCCATTTCAGCGGCAATTTCGTGACCGAGGCGGCACACTACCTCGGTGCCGCCGAGACACTGCGGAGGCGTAGCCTCCTTGTATCTGTGATTTATAGCAAAGCGGCTTTTACAACAACGTTGCTATGCCTTGCGGGGCGGGAGGCGCTTTACGACCCTGGCGGGATTCCCGACGGCGAGACTGTCGGAAGGAATATCGTGCACGACAACGCTACCCGCGCCGATCACGACGTTGTCGCCGATCGTCACGCCCGGGCAGACGGTGACGTGTCCGCCGAACCATACGTCGCTGCCCACCGTGATGGGCTTGCCGTACTCCACGCCCGTATTGCGGAGCGCGGCGTCGAGCGGGTGGTTGACGGAGTAAAAGCCGCACTGCGGCGCGATGAGCACGTTGTCGCCGAAGGTGATGGGCGCGACGTCCAGAAAAACGCAGTCGTAATTGACGAAGAAGTTATCGCCGGCGTGCATGTTGAACCCGTAGTCGATGCGGATATTCTTTTCGACGAACGGCTTTTTTCCGAGAGAGCCGAACAGCTCGCGCAGGATCTCCTCGCGGAGGGCGAGTTCCGTGCGCTCCGTCCCGTTGAACCGATCGCACAGCTGCACGGCGCGGACATGCGCCTGCTGCACTTCGGGATCGCCGTAATCGTACATCTCCCCCGCCTTTAATTTTTCAAGTTCGGTCATATTATTTTCTCCTGCAAATTTCCGCGCCGCGCGCGGTAAAAAAGGGAGCGGAGTAAGCGCTCCCGCGCGTATCCCGCCCGATTTTTTATTCAGATTCCTTGCACATACCTGTAAAATGTGGCAAAAGGCGTCACTGCGTTATGCCTGCTTGCTATAAATTACAGATACAAGCAGGGGTCTCACGCAAGTAGACCTTGCGTTCGGGCAAGTTTTTTGCCGACAATGGCAAAAAACTCATTTCGCGCCGCGCGCACACCGCACTGCGGTGATGCGCATAATGCGCCGCTCAACCCTGCGCCCGCGCCCCACATTTGCGCACAATGTTCTAGAATTGTGGCAAAAGGCGTCACTGCGTTATGCCTTTTGCGCCCCTATTTGCCGCTCACGCGGCTTCTGCGGAAGAGTGAGCCGCCGCGTGCTATACTGTTGCGAAACAGCGGCGGCGAGAGAAACCGAACGCAGAGCCAAAGGCGAACGTTGGGTTTCTCTTCCCCTCACGACTTTTTTCCGCGTCAGTTCGCGGAAAAAAGTGTGAACTTATTCTAATATCGCCTTGATCCTTCTCACGCCCGCCGAGGAGGACTGCTCCTTGACGATTTTAAAATGCCCCAGCTCGCCCGTGCGGGTAACGTGAGGACCGCCGCACATCTCCTTGGAAAATTCGCCGATGGAGTATGTTTTGACGACGTCGCCGTACTTGCTGTCGAACACGCCGACGAAATGCTCTGCGCGCGCCTCCTCGAGGCTCATCTCTTTATAGACGACGGGGATATCCTCCCTGATCTTCTCGTTCACGAGATCCTCGACCGCCTTCACCTCTTCGGGCGTCATGGCGCGGGAGAAGTTGAAGTCAAAGCGCATGCGCTCGTCGGTGATGTTGCTGCCCTTCTGGTTGACTTCGGGCGAGAGCACCGCTTTGAGCGCCGCGTTGAGAAGGTGCGTGGCGGTATGGTACTTGACCGCCTGTTCGGAATGGCTCTCCAGGCCGCCCTTCGCCTCGCCTGCCTTGAGGTCGCCGCGGCTCTTTTCCTGGTGCTCTCTGAACGCCTCGTCGAAGCCCGCCCTGTCTACGCCGTAGCCGCGCTCTTCGGCGAGCTCCGTCGTGAACTCGATGGGGAATCCGTAGGTATCGTACAGGCGGAACGCCTGCTTTCCGCCGATGGTCGTCTCTTTGACGTAGGCGGGATCTTTCTGCGCCATAAAGGCGTTCTTGCGCTCGATGCCGGCGACGCACTTTTCAAACTCCGCCATGCCCTTTTCGAGCATCGCCTCGAAGCGCTCCGCCTCCTTGGCGATCTCTTCGAGGATATACGCCTTCTTTTCGACGAGCAGCGGGTATGCCTCGCCGTACACCTCGTCGATGAACTCCGCGGCGACTTCCTTCATCGTCTCGCCGGGATGCACGCCGAGCTGGCGGCAGTAACGGATGGCGCGGCGCATGAGTCGGCGCAGGATATAGCCCGCGCCCGTGTTGGAGGGCAGGATGCCGTTGACGTCGCCGATGAGCATGACGGTGGTGCGGACGTGATCGGCGACGATGCGCATCGCCTTGCGCGCGCCGTCGTCTGCGTCGTACTTCTTCCCCGTGAGCGATTCGAGCTTTGCGATCGCCCCCGCGAAGAGGTCGGTCTTGTACCCGTCGTTGAGCCCGTTCAGGAAGAGCAGCATTCTGTCCAGCCCGAAGCCCGTATCCACGTTCTTGTTCTCGAGCGGAACGTAGCCCTCCTCCGTCTTGCGGTACTGCATGTAGACGTCGTTGCCGATCTCCACGTAGTCGTCGGGAAAGACGGGTGCGGGATTTTCGGGATCGATGGGATAGAACCACTCGTTATCGGGTCCGCAGGGGGTGCCGACGGTACCCTCCAGCTCCCACCAGTTATCCGACTTGGGAAGATAGAAGATGTGGTCTTCCGCGATGCCCAGTCCCTTGAGAAGGCTCGCCGTCTCCTCGTCGCGCGGGGCGCTCTCGTTGCCCTCGAACACGGTGGAGCACAGCTTTTTGCCGTCCAGGCCGTAGACCTTGGTCAGAAGTTCGTACGTCCACGCCGTTTTTTCCTTTTTGAAATAGTCGCCGAGCGACCAGTTGCCCATCATCTCGAAGAAGGTGAAGTGCGATTCGTCGCCCACGGATTCGATGTCCACCGTCCGCACGCAGCCCTGCACGTTGCACAGGCGCTTGCCGAGGGGGTGCGGCTTGCCCAGAAGATAGGGCATCAGCGGCTGCATGCCTGCCACGTTGAACATGACGCCCGTAGTGCCGTCGCCGATGAGGGAGACCGCGCCGACGTTGACGTGACCCTTGCTCTCGTAAAATTTCAGCCAGCTCTCGCGGAGCCGTTTGGAAGTGATCGCCATAAAATTTTCTCCGTTATTGAAGTTCATGGGTATTTTAGTGCGCGCGCGTATATTTGTCAACCGATTTTAT
>CALVWO010000020.1 GCA_944367465.1 uncultured Clostridia bacterium | reverse complement strand
GAATGAGCCCGGTTGGGTACCGAACTCATTCCCATACAATCTAATATTTTTTGTCCAAACTTTGGGGTTCACTTCATCTCGGGGCGGCGCTTTCCGATCGTTACTTCATCGTTTCTTCTCTGCTCTGCGCGCGTATGAGACCCACCCGACGAGCCCGACGGCGAACAAAAATCCCGCCGCGACGACGAACACACACCCCGCGATCATGCCTGCGATCAGCGCGGAATCGTGATAGTATGCGGGCGTTGCATAGAGCTGAAAGAACACAAAACAGCATACGCCGAGCATAAGCGCGGGCAGCGCGAGTACGGACGTGAACCGCAGACGGCGCAGAGCGTTTTTTCCGGATTCGTCCGCCGTCCCGTACAGTTTTTGCGTGATGAAGATTCCGGCGGCGCAGCTCCCCGCGACCGCCAACGCCATCAGCAGCAGACACACCGAGCCGCGCACGATGACCTCCCTGTGCGAAAGTCCCTCCGTGAGGCACGCGGTAATGAGATAGGCAAGCGCGAACAGGACGAGACACGCCGCCAGAAGGACAAGCACCGCGCGCGTCCTGCGCCACTGCACCATGTCGGGAATATCCCCCGCCGCCGCGGACATGGCCGGCGGATTTTCGGCGGCATGCGTTTCCGCGGACACGGGCGAGGATTTCGCGCCGCTTTCAGACATGGGTGCGTCGGTTTCCGTCTCGCCCCTCCTCCCGCGCAGAAGTTCATCGACCGTAACGCCAAAGATGGTCGCGAGCGGCACGAGCTGCGCCGTTTCGGGAAACGCCTCGCCCGTCTCCCATTTGGAGATCGCCTTATTCGTAACGTTCAGCATGTCGGCAAGTTCCTGCTGCGTCATCCCCTTCCCCTTGCGGAGAGAATATAAAAAGTTTCCGAATTCGTTCAAAGTTCCACCTCGCTGTATGTTGTGCATTCATTGTACAGCGAAAAAAACGCTCTTGTCAAATACCGCAGGTAGAAGTTTGTCGAATTACGGTAGAATTTACTCTCCCGCGCCGCGACAGCACCTTTTTACGCGCCGATCTCATTTCCGCGGCATAGCGGGGAGATTTTTCCGACCTTGCATCCGGGAACAAATTCCGCTTGACATTCCCGCCGCCGTTTGCTATAATTTGCGTTGTATCCGAACCGTAAACACAACACGCCTCACAGGCGCAAACGGTTCCGATTCCATTGCAATACGATAACGCAGATCAAACTGAATAATCATGCGAGTATGGCGAAACCGGCAGACTCAAGAGACTTAAACTCCTTTGCATTGTATAACAACTAAATATCTGTGCATAAATATGCGAGTATGGCGAAACCGGCAGACGCAAGAGACTTAAAATCTCTCGGGAGCGATCCCGTATCGGTTCAAATCCGATTACTCGCACCACAAAAATGAGAGGGATTATCAGAAATCTCTCTCATTTTTTATTATTAAACATCATTGGGGACAATTTGGGGACAAAAAACACGGCTACTTCTCCTCTTTTTGCATAATTATAAATGTTCGTTTTTTCATATAAAATTTTTGGGGACATAGCAATAGTATAAAAGGCTGTCGGATCAACTCCAACAGCCTTTTTTCATAACTTATAATCGACTTTATCAATTTCTCCAAAATACACTTCATCGGAATATTTCGTATATGCGGTAACCGAGATTGCCGGAGGCAACCTACCGCGCGCCGGCGAGCAGTTCGTCGAACGGGCGCTCGATCTTGCGGATGACCGAACGGGAGAGCAGCCTGTTCGCCACGACGATGCTGAGCGGATTCAGGTGCCGTGCGGCGCAGGGACGCGGCAGCCTCCGCTCTCCGCCGCCCGCCGCATCGGAACAAAAGCCTCCCGAAATTGCATAAAACGCATACCGGTGCGTGTTTTTGCAGATCGTACGCCGTCTTTCCGAGCGCAGTTCTTTCGGGCGGAGCGCCGCATGAAAGCGCGCGCGGCGCAGTGCCGCCGCGCGCGCTTTTGCGGGAAGATTTATATATCCACGGATTATACACAAAGCCTCCCGAAAAAATACAATGTTTCATCGCAAAAATACACAATTTCATCAAAAAATGAATATACTTTTTTGACAGCGCGGGAAAAATATGATACAATATGGTGTATTGAAATACGGATATATATAATGTAAAGGAAATTGCCGCGGCGGAGCACGCGGCAAGCCCGCATTATATTATATAAAAACGTCCGCCGCGGCGTATGCAGACTGCATGGGCATACGGACGAAACGCTGCGGACAAAGGAGAAACGGATATGAAAAAACTCAGCGCACGGAAGATCACCTTCCTCATCTGCGCGGCGGCAGTGCTCTTGTGCTGCCTGGTCACGGCAACCGTTCTGACGGCGTGTAAAAGCGAACCCGCTCCGCCCCCGCAGTCCGGCGATGAAGCAGGCGTCTATTATTACGACGCGGACAACGGGGAGGAATACCTCCTCTCGCTCGGCGGAGAGATGCGTTTTACGCTCACGCTCCGCGACGGGGTGACGGAAGGCAGCTATACCCTTCAGGATCAGACGCTCACCCTGACGGCGGGAGAAACGCAGTACTCCGCCGCGCTCGGCGAAAACACGCTGACGCTCACATACGACAACGCGCAGCTGCGCTTCTACAAGAAGGTTTACTACACCGTCTCCTTCAACACGGCGGGCGGCGGGAGCATTGCGAGCGCGGAAGTGCTCAACGGCAAGACGATCTCCCCCGCGGATCCCGTGCGCGACAGCTATGCGTTCATCGGCTGGTATACCGATTCCGCTTACACCGTTCCCTATACGGGCGGCGCGGTGACCTCTTCCATGACGCTGTATGCGCGCTGGGCGGAGCTCTCCTCCGATAACATCGAATACACCGTCAGCTACGACCTCGGGTATGCAGGCGAAGAACTCGCTGCGGAAAAGACGATCGGCAAACACCTGTACGGTGCGCCTGTTCCCGCCGCGCGCGAGGGCTACACCTTTGCAGGATGGTGGATCAGCATGGAGAACAAGGCGGACCGCCTCTCATTCCGCTACACGGAGGAGACGGTATTCGACGCCGACACCACGCTGTTCGCCGTATGGCAGGCAAACGACGCGGAATGCGCCGCGCCGGCGGTCAGCGTATCGCAGCACGCGATCGAATGGGACGCGATCGCTTCCGTGAACAGCTATCTCGTGACGATCGTCGCTCCGGACGACACGGTCATCAGAAACGCACAGCCCACGACGAGCACGACCATTGCCGAAGAATTTACCCAGACGGGCGTATACCGCATCGAAGTTTCCGCCGCGACGGCGGGCGGCAGCGCCATCCCCGGGGCGACGGCGGTGCGCTACTTCGTCAACAATGCCCTTCCCCGCGTTTCGGATATCCGCGTGCTCGCACCCGACACGCTCGTGTTCCGCGGCGCAGAGGGCGCGCAGAAATACCTCATCACGGTGGACTGCGGCAACGACGACCACGTACATACGCTGTACGACAACGGCTCTTCGCTCTACTTCAACTTCTCCGACTGCGACATGCAGGAGGGCGGCATCCGCTTTACCATCCGCGCGACCGCGAACGGCTACGCGCCCTCGGAGGCGACCTTCGTATACGAGCGCCATCTCGACGCCGTGACGGGCGTCGCCGTGCAGGACGACGTTCTCACCTGGAACGCCGTGGCGGGCGCCTCCTTCTACAACGTTACGATCAACGGCACGACCGTGCCCGTATCGGGAACGAGCCTCTCGCTCAAAGACAGAGCTGCCGCAAAGTATGAGATCTCCGTCGTACCCGTGGCGCGCGGATTCAACTCCCCCGCCGCAGCGACGCTCAGCTACCAGAAGAACTCCCCCGCCCTTCCCGGCGAACTGCTCCTGGACGGCACAACGCTCTCCTGGAACGCAGCGGAAGGCGTGACGTACTCCATCGTCGTCAACGGGAAGGAGACCGCCGTGGAGGCGGGTGCGTCGTCCGTCGACCTCTCCGCCCTCTTCGCCTGGGCTTCCGGCAGCGAATATACCCTTCAGCTCAAAGCCGCGCAGGGTGCGAACTCCGCGCTCAGCGATCCCTTCGTGTTCCGTTACGACGAGCTCGGCTCCGTCGTGAACTATGCAAACGGCGTGCTCTCGTGGGAGCCCGTTGCAGGCGCGCTCGGCTATGAGATCCGCTTCAACGGCGACGACGCGACGATCGTCCCCGTCGAGGGCGGCGCCTCCGAATATGCGATTAAATCCTTCCCCCGCGCGGGGAGCAACACCGTGGAGGTTCGCTTCCTCCGCGGAAGCGGCGCATCCCAATGGGTGAGCACGCAGGTCACGGCGCACGCCGTAACGTTCGACAGCCGCGGCGGTTCGCCCCTTGAACAGAGCGTCTTTTATAAAGCCGTCGGCGACAGAGTGGAACTTCCCTCCCCCACCGCAAAAGACGGCTACCTGTTCGACGCATGGTACAATACGCCGAACGGGCCGGAGAGCAACGGCGCAAAGTATACGGACGCATTCTTTGCGGGGCCGAGCGAGCTCGTCCTCTATGCGTACTACAAGCCGCAGGGCGTTAAGATCACGTTCAGCGGCGCCGACGGCATGACGGACGCGACCGTTTACTTCGGCGAAGAGTACACCCTGCCCGTTCCCGGAACGACGGACGGCACGCAGGCGTTCGGCGGCTGGTTCAGCGCTCCCTACGGCGCGGGCACGCAGTACACGGACGAATACGGCGAATCGCTGGCGCCCTGGTCGCTCACCGAAGACGTTACGCTGTACGCCTTCTGGGTAGACAACGTGCTCACATACACCTGGATGGGCAACGGATACTCCGTCCGCGCGGGCGCGCGGTTCGGGCTCGTCTCCTCCGTCACCGTCCCCGCACAGTATAACGGCGGAAAGGTCACGCAGATCGCGGGGAACGCGTTTGCTGCGGGCTTCTCCTCCCTCAAAGAGATCAACATCCCCGATACCGTCACGGATATCCCCGTGAGCGCGTTCGAGGGCTGCACGGCGCTGACGGCGGTGAACGTTTACTACGCGGGCGCCAACTATGCGCGGTATTCCTCGCAGGACGGCGTGCTGTACGACAGCGGCGCAGAGAACGAGACGCATGCACCCCAGCCTGCATACATGCCCGCGGGCAAGACGGGGAGCTACCGCATCCCCGACGGCGTGACGGCGATCCCCGCGAACGCGTTTGCAGGAAGCAAGATCGACCGCGTCGTCATCCCCGCAAGCGTGGCGCAGATCGGGACGGAGGCGTTCGCAGGCTGCGAAAACCTCGTTTCGGTCGTATTCGAAGAACCCGGCGCAAGCGCGCCCGCACTCACGATCGGCGACCGCGCTTTCGCGGACTGCGCGTTCACCTCGATCTCCCTGCCCGCAAGGCTTGCAAACATCTCCCTTGCCAGATACGACGCCACGATCTCGCAGTTCGACGAGCTGAGCGATCTGACCGAAACCGCGCCCGACGCATTCACCGGCACCCCTCTCGCTTACATCGAGGTCGCGAAGAGCGCCTCTGCCGCCTACCGTTCGGAGGACGGCGTGCTCTTCCGCGGCAACACGCTCATGTACTTCCCCGCTGAAAAATCCGCCCGCGGCTATGCGATCCCCGCAACGACCACGGCGGTCGCGGAAGGCGCATTCCTCGGGATCGGCTCTTTCAGCGAAGAAGAGGCCTTCGAAATTCCCGCCTCCGTGCAGTCGATCGGCGACTTCGCCTTTGCGGGCTGCGGATTTGAGGCGCTCACGTTCAAGGGTCAGGAAGGCAACATCGGCGGCGTGACCGTCGGCAACTACGCCTTCAGCGAGACGAGCGTCCGGACGGTCAGCTACAAAGAGCACAGCAATGTGACGACGCTGGGCAGAGGCGCCTTTATGGACTGCACGTATCTGAGCGAAATCGAGATCCCCGCGAGCGTGACGCGCGTCGGCGACGAGGCGTTCGCAAACTGCGGTTATTACTTTGCAGATTACTACGATATGCCGCTCACCGTGACGATCTCCGAAGGTGAACCGATCACGTTTGGCAGCGACGTATTTACGGGTTGCACGATCGAAGACTTCAACGTCCCTCTTCGCATGAACGTTACGGCAGACTTCTGGAACGGGATGTCTGTTGAGCGCATCGTTCCTGCCGACGACCACCCCACCCTCAGGGCAGACGAATACGCTCTGTATATTCTGGAAAACGATGTGAAGACCACGCTGCTGCGCTATCAGCCCGACAGCGACGCGGATACCTTCGAGATCCCCGAAACGGTGACGGCGATCGCCGCGAACGCGTTCCTGAACTGCGGACTGACATCTGTTACGATCCCCGCGTCCGTTACAATGATCGGCGAAAGCGCCTTCCGCTATGCCGGTTGGTCCGAAAGTTCTCTTACGACGGTCACGTTCGAAAACGGCGGTACGGCGCCCCTCACGATCGGCGAAAGCGCCTTCAAGGGTATTGCGATCTCGGCGCTCACCCTCCCCGACCGCCCCGTGACCATCGGCGACAATGCCTTTGCGGATATCGAAGCATACGATGCCGCTCACGATATGTCCGGTCCCAGTCTTGCGACGGTAAACCTCGGCGGAACGGTCTCCATCGGCGCGTCCGCATTCTCGAACGCGGTAATCGAGGAGATCGAGATCCCCGCGACCGTTACCTTGATCGGCGTAAATGCCTTTGAGAATAACGACGACCTTGCAAGCGTGACGTTTGCCGGAGAAAACAATACGGCGCTGACGATCGGCGAAAGCGCTTTTGCCAATATGACGGAACTTACCTCTTTAATACTGCCCAAGCGCCCCGTGACGATCGGCGAAAGCGCTTTTGCCAATACGGGGCTCACTTCCGTCAACATCCCTTCGACCGTTACCTCGATCGGGGCATCCGCCTTCCGCTTTACGGGTTACAACGCGACAAGTTCCCTTGCTTCGGTCACCTTTGAAAACGGCGATACGCCGCTCACGATCGGCGAATACGCCTTCAACGGGATCGCGATCACGGAGCTCACGCTTCCGAACCGCCCCGTGACCATCGGCGACAATGCCTTTGCAAAAATCGGCAGATTCGATTTGGTAGCCGATGAAACGATACCGACTCTGGCATCGGTGAACCTCGGCGGCACGGTCTCCATCGGCGCGTCCGCATTCTCGGGCGCAGCGTTCACCTCGATCGAAATCCCCGCAAGCGTCACCGCGATCGGGGAAAGCGCATTCAGCGGCATCGCGCTTGCAAGCGTTACCTTCCGCGACGGCGACGGCACGCTCACGATCGGCGACAGAGCGTTCTCCTCTACGGCGATCACCTCCATCACGCTGCCCAAACAGCTGACCGAGTTCTCGCCCTCCATCTTCTATGCAGGCGCGGACGGCACGCAGCTCGCCTCCATCGGCGTTTCGCAGAACAACCCCGTTTACGCCACATACGAAGGCGTGCTGTACACGAAGGACTACTCCGAACTCCTCTTCTGCCCGCCCATGAACGCGGGCACGGACGGCACCGTGACCATCCACAAGGATACCAAAACGATCGCCTCCAACGCGTTCCGCTACTGCGCAGACGTGACTAAGATCAACTTCAATGACGCCGCCGTCACGAGCGTGGGCGCAGAGGCGTTCCGCAATGCGGGGCTCACCTCGATCGCCCTGCCCGACAGCGTGCAGACCATCGGCGCGGACGCGTTCATCAACTGCCATTC
Source organism: uncultured Clostridia bacterium (assembly GCA_944367465.1). Classification (GTDB taxonomy): domain Bacteria; phylum Bacillota; class Clostridia; order Christensenellales; family Borkfalkiaceae; genus Gallimonas. The sequence goes on along the minus strand of CALVWO010000020.1, from coordinate 20,977 downwards.
CCTCACCTCCTTCCGCGTTCCCGAGGCGCTCGACGCCTTTGACGCAAGCTCCCTCGGGCTGGAAAACCTTACCGAGATCACGGTGAGCGGCGAAAACAACGACAGCTACACCGTTGCCAACGGCGTTGCGCTCTTGAAAGACGGCGTGCTCCTCTACTATCTGCGCACCGCCGACGAAACGGAATACACCGTGCCCGACGGCACGACGCAGATCGCGGAAAATGCCTTTGCAGGCAATACGGCTCTGACCAAAGTCACCATTCCCGCATCCGTCGAACTGATCGCGCGCAATGCGTTCAACGGGTGCTCGGCGCTCAGAGAGGTCGTATTTGCGGCGGGCGGCGCACAGCCCCTCGTCATCGGCGATTCTGCCTTCAACGGCACCTCGCTGCAGAGCATCGTCATCCCTGCCCGCACCCTCTCGATCGGCGACAACGCGCTCGCCATTTCCTCGCTGACTTCGGTCTCCTTTGAAAGCAGCAGCCGCCTCAATTCGATCGGAGACAACGTGTTCATGGGTTCCGGGCTCACTGCGATCGAACTGCCCGCGAGCCTCACGACGATGGGCAGCAGCGTGTTCCGCAATACCGCGTCGCTGGAGAGCGTACGCCTTCCGGAAGGGCTCACGGAGATGGGCGACAAGACGTTTGCATATTCCGGCGTCGTCTCCGTCAACCTTCCCTCCACGCTCCGCACGCTCGGCACGGGAACGTTCCTCGAATGTGAAAACCTGAAAACCGTCGATTTCGCACAGAATTTCCAAATCGAACGTTTCTCCGTGGACACCTTTGAAGGCTGCACGGGGCTGGAAGAGATCGAACTGCCCGCAAGCCTCACCGAGGTGACGGGCGAGCTCGACGCAAGCGGTCTGCCGGCAGGCGGATTGTTCGAAGGGCTCTATAACCTGAAGCGCGTCACCTTCGCAGAGAACAGTAACTGCCTCGAGATCGGTGCAAGCGCCTTTGCGGAAACGGGCATCACCTCCATCACCATCCCCGCGAGCGTGACCACCATCGGCAGAAACGCCTTCGCCGGCTCCGCGCTCAGAGAGATCGTCATTCCGAGAACGGTAACGAGCATCGGCGCATACGCCTTTGCAAACTGCGACTACCTCACCGACGCAGTCCTCGGCGACGGTCTGAGGTCGATCGAAAGCAACACCTTCCGGAACTGCCCCATCAGCTCCATCACCATCCCCGCAAATGTGACGAGCATCGCGGCGGATGCGTTCGCAGGCTGTTCCGACCTTGCCGCCATCGAACTTGCAGGAGGAAACACCTCCTTCGCGTTCGTGGACAGCGTGCTGTATACGGCGGATAAGACGCAGATCGTATTGATGCCCTCCGGGCTCACCGAATTCACCCTTACCGCCGCCATGACGACGAAAGACGTGTTCGAACAGCTCAGGGACGTCTCCTCGCTCGAGACAGTAACCGTGGAAGAGGGCAACCCCGCCTTCAAGACAATGGAGGGCGCCGTGTACGATATGGAGAACAACCTCGTGTTCGTTCCCCGCGGCATGAAGACGTTCATCATCCCCGACGAAGTGACCGTGCTCACGCCCTTCGGCGAAGTGGACGGCGAAACGGGCAATCTCGCTCTCTTCCGCGACGCCTCCGTCGAGACGATCGACTATAAAGAGACCCGCACGGAAGCTCTTGAGATCGTAGGCGATATGTACGATAGTTCCCACGGCTTATTCTCCGGGCTCACCTCGCTGAAGGAGATCTCGCTTCCCGACAATACCACGATCGGCGCCAACACCTTCAACGGCTGCTCCAACCTCACCACGATCGATTTCGGCGGAGCGAACATTACGATCGAGAACAAGAACGCTTTCAATAACTGCGCTAAGGTTGCAACCATCACCATTAACGGTGCAACGTCGGGTGCAAGCGATACCATCAGACTGGAAGGCGGCATTCTGTACGACGGAGAAGGCAATGCAATCATCATCTCCGCTACGGTCGTATCCTTCACGATCGGAAAGGACGTTGCGATCAACCCCTCCTACCTCAGCAGCCTCAAGTCCATGCTCAGCGGCTCGAACGTTGAAAAGATCCTGATCGAAGAGGGCAACACGAGCCCCTACTTTGCGGACTTCGGCGCGGTCTATACGACGGACGGCGAACTCGTATTCGTTCCCGCGGCAATGGAGACGTTCACCATCTCCGCACGCGCGACCCGCATCCCGACCGTGGGCGTATTCGATTCCACCGCCGTGACCACGGTGACCTACGATAAGGACGCAGAGCCCCCTGCGGAATCCGTCATGATCGAGGGAAAAGAGAATAAAACCGCCTTTGCGTATACAGAAGTGAGCTCGATCGAGCTCCCGGGCTGGGCGGTCATCGGCGACTATGCGTTCTATCGCGTATCTTCACTGGAACAGATCACGCTGGCAGAAGGGATCAAGTCCATCGGCGACTATGCGTTCTACAACGTGTCTTCTCTCGAAAACGTCACTTTGAGCGAAGGGATCACGTCCATAGGACGCAGTGCATTCGAAGGATGCGACAATATTTCCTCGATCAAGATCCCTGCATCCGTAACGACGATCGAAATGGACGCCTTCGCTTATTGGGGCAATGATCAGACGATCTATGTGCCGTTCGCAGAAGGCAGCCTGCCCGAAGGATGGGACTACTACTGGGCATATAACTGCGGCTCAAATACGATCGTCTACGCACAGCCCGGCACGGAAGTGTAACCCGAAAACTGCGTTCCGCGTACAGCGGAAACAATGTGTGCCTGCGGAGCGGGGATGACCCGCTCCGCTTAGGGCGCAAAGGAGCATTTTTATGAAACAGAACCATTCGAACGATCTTTCCGCAAAAACGGAAAAATTATTTGAAAAACAGACGGAACTCTTCCGCACCTATTCGCGGCGCATGCATGCCGCGGCAGTCGTCTCATCCGTATGTTTCGGTCTGATGATCGGCGCAGGCGCGGCGTTCCTCGCGGCGTTCCTCTGCTGGCTGCTGGGCTACGGCGGCTTATGGCTCTCCGTCGGGCTCGGCGCGGGCGCCTTTGCCGTCTCCGCCCTTCTGCTCTATTTTCTGAAATTCCGTCCGTCGCAGGCAGACATCATCCGCCGCATCGACAGCATGGGGCTGGAGGAGCGCGCCGTTACGATGGCGGAACTGTGCGAGACGGAGACCGACATGGCAAAACTGCAGCGCGCGGATACCACGCAGAAGCTGCATAACGTGACGAAACAGCAGACGAAGCGCGCCTTCCCCTACTTCGCGCTCGGAAAGGCGGCGGCGGTCATGCTCGCCGTTTCCCTCGTTGCGGGGATCGGCATGCCGACCGTCGCGGCGCTCGCCGAAGACGGCATTCTCCCCTCCCCCGGGATCGCAGATCCCGACAGAGAGCAATTCATCACGGTCAGTTACCTCGCGGAAGAGGGCGGCGAGATTGAAGGCGAGGCGGAACAGATCCTCACCGCGGGCGAGGACGCTCAGCCCGTGGTCGCAGTCCCCGAGGACGGCTGGGTCTTCGTGCGCTGGAGCGACGGCGTAAAGACGACGCAGCGCAGCGACTATGCGGTCAAGGCGGATCTCATCGTGAACGCCATCTTCGAAGAGATCGGCGACGGCACGGAGGGAGACTTCGGCGACGACCCGCTCGATAAGGAAGACGACGGCGATTACGACCAGAACGCACCCAACCCCGACGACAGCAACGGCGCGGGCGCGGGCGGCGACTCGGGCAACAACGGAGAGGGCGACGGCGACGGCGCGACGGGCTCGGGCGAAGGCACGGGCAGCGGCGGCCAGGAAGGCGAAGGCAACGGCAACGGGCAGGGCTCGGGCGCAGGCGGCGGCTGGTCCGATAACAACCAGATCATCGACGGCAACACCGACTACCGCGACGTCCTCGACCAGTACCTCGACCTCGTTATGGATCTCCTTGAAAACGGAGGCGACATCCCTCCCGAACTCCTGCAATTCATCGAAGACTACTTCGGAGGACTTTGATCCCTCCTAAAATCATTTCTACAAGGAAACTTTATCTATGGTAACAGAGCAAAGCATTCTTCAGTTCAGCAAACAGTGCGAAGAGATCTTCGCGCAGATCAGACGCGACGTGATCGGGCAGCAGGAAGTCGTGGAAGGCACCGTCATCGCCATGATCGCAGGCGGCAACGTCCTGCTCGAGGGCGTGCCCGGCGTCGGCAAAACGAGGCTCGTGAGAACGCTCGGCCGCGTTTTCGACCTGCCCTTCTCCCGTATCCAGTTCACGCCCGACCTGATGCCCGCAGACGTTACGGGTACCAACATCATCGTAAAAGACGAGAACGGAAACTCCTCCTTCCAATTCCAGCCGGGCCCCATCTTCAGCAACATCATCCTCGCCGACGAGATCAACCGCGCCACGCCCAAAACGCAGTCGGCGCTGCTGGAGGCGATGCAGGAGCACACCGTCACCGTTATGGGCGTTTCGAGAAAGATGAACGAACCCTTCTTCGTGCTTGCAACGCAGAACCCCGTGGAACAGGACGGTACCTATCCCCTTCCCGAGGCGCAGATGGACCGTTTCATGTTCAAGCTGCTCGTTCCCAACCCCGGGCTGGAAGAGCTGATGCAGATCGTCGATATGACGCAGAAAACGATGGCGGAGACCGCCGAGGCGGCGTGCACGGGCGAACAGCTCCTTGAAATGCGCGCGACGGCGAACAAGATCCCCGTGGCGGAGGACGTCATGCGGTACGCGATGCGCCTCTGCTCCGCGACCCATCCCGACAGCGAATGCGCAAGCGATGCGGCGAAAAAATATATCCGCCTGGGCGCGAGCCCCCGTGCGGGTCAGGCGCTCATTTCGGCGGCAAAGGTAAAAGCGCTCATGCGCGGCAGATTCAACGTAGCTTACAACGACATCAACGAACTCGCCCTTCCCGTGCTCCGTCACAGGATCAAGCTCAACTTCGAGGCGATCGCGGAGCGCGTCTCTCCCGACGAGATCATCAAAATGATCCTTGCGCAGCTCAGCGGAAAGCGCCCCGCGGCGCAGAACGCAAAGGCGCAGCCCACCGCAGAACAGAACGCGCCCGCCGAGGCAGCCGAGGCTCAGACCGCTGAGGAGACGCCCGCCGAGACGTCCGCGGCAGACAAAAAGAAAAAACGCTTATTCGGAAAAAAGTAAATGCCCTCGAAATACATAAACGATGAATTTTTCCGCCGCCTGGAGACGTGCGCGCTCAATCTGAGGAGCGATCTGAACGGCTTCTTCGGCGGAAAGCATCTCGTGAAAACATACGGACAGACGGTGGAATTTGCCGATTACCGCGAATACATGCTGGGAGACGACATCCGCCGCATCGACTGGAATTTGTACAGCCGTTTTGAAAAGTACTTTTTGAAGCTGTTCACAGACGAACGGCAGATGCACACGCAGATATATCTCGACTGTTCGGCGTCCATGGGCAGGACAAACCCGCAGAAGGCGGACTACGCGGCGGCGTTCGCGGCAGCCCTCGGGTTCCTTTCCGTGCATAACATGGACAAACTTTCCTATAATCTCATCCGCGGCGGAACGGCAAACGATCCGTACGGGCTCATCGTCGGAAAGACGAGCTTTTTCCGCGCAGTCGGCGATTTTGAAAGCATTGCCTTTGACGGCGAAGCAGATCTCGGGCAAGCGATCCTCCACGGGGCGGAAACGCTCCAGGGGAACGGGCTGAGCGTTATCATCTCCGATTTCTTTACCGACAGCGACTGGCGCAAAGCGGTGGATTACCTGTGTTTCAAAAACCGTCAGGTTCTGCTCATCCAGGTGCTCGCCCCCGAGGAGAGGGATCCCCTCTACTCCGGGCGCGTGAGCCTGATCGACGCAGAGGCGGACGACTCCCTCGACAGCCGTAACATGAAACTTCAGATCACCCGCGGGTTGCAGCAGGCATACGCGGAGGCGCTGCACGATTTCCTCGACGACATCTCCTCCTTCTGCGCCTCGCGCGGGGCGGGGTTCGTTTCGGTATGCAGCGACCAGCCGATCGAAAAAGCGCTCTTCGGAGAATTACTTAAAACCGGGATATTGCAATGAAATTTCTATTGCCTTTGGGGCTCTTGGGACTGCTGTCGCTGGCGGTGCTCCTGCTCATCTACATCTTACGCCCCAATTACCAGCAAAAACTCGTTTCCAGTACATATATATGGAAACTCAGCTTAAAATACAGGAAAAGGCGCGTGCCCATAAGCCGGCTGCGCAACCTCCTCATCCTGCTGCTGCAGATCCTGCTGCTTGCAAGCCTCGCGCTGATGATGGCGCGCCCCGCGCTCGCCGCGACGCAGACCGGTTCGGAGCATGAAAAGGTCGCCGTCATCGACGCCTCGGCAGACATGATGACCGCCTCCGAAAACGAAACGCGCTTTGAACGGGCGCTCCGCCTCGCCGGAGACCTTGCCCGCAGCACGCTCGCCAACGAGGACGGGATCTTTTCCGTCATCATCGCCGACGAAGAGGCGCACTTCGCGCTCTCCCGCCTGACCGCGGAGGACGCGGACTCCCTCGAAAGCGAGCTCGTCGCGCTCGGCGAAACGCCGTGCGGCTACGGGAGCGCGGATATCGACGGTGCGGCGGCGCTCGCGCAGCAGGTGCTCGATATCAACCCGAAAGCGGAAGTCCTGCTCTACACCGCCACGGAGTATCTCGACGCCGGGTCCTTCCGCGTTGTGGACGTTTCGGGCGCGGACGACTGGAACGCCGCGATCCTCGGCGTGACGCCCGTTCTGAGCGAGAGCAATACCTACTCCTTTACCGTGGAGGCGGGGTGCTACGGCCGCTCCAAGCCGATGGCGGTGACGTGCGAACTCACGGGCGTGAACGGAAATTCCGCGTCCGTGCTGCGCGCGACCAAGACGGAGTACTTTACCGATATCGACTCCGAAAAGACCATCGAATTCACCGCATCCGACTTCGACGGCAGCGGCGAGGCGATCGTCTCCTTCCGCGAAATGTACGTCCATGTGGACGAGGACGACTCCCTCACGCGCGACAATACATTTAATGTATACGGCGGCACAAAGCAGACGCTCCGCATCCAGTATGCGAGCAGCAAGCACGAGAACTTCTTCTGGTCGGCGCTCTACCGCCTGCGCAATACGCACAGGGATTACTGGAACATCGAGATCACGGAAGCCTCTCCCGACAACGCCAAGACGGAGGGATTCGATTTTTACATCTTCGAACACAGCATGCCCTCCGTTCTGCCGACGGACGGCGTCGTTCTGCTCGCAGATCCCGACACCGCGCCGAGCGGCAGCGGGCTGACGATCGGGAACGCCGTGGAGACCGGCGGCGACGCGACGCTCTCGCTGGGGCAGTCGCACCCCATCAGCCAATACATGGATCCCGCGCGCATCCCGACCGTAACGCAGTACAGGCGCATCTTCCCCTCCGACGGATATGCGGAACTGCTCTACTGCAACGGCGAGCCCATCCTGCTCACGAGAAACGAGCCCGACCTCAAAGTGACGGTGCTCGCCCTCGACTTCGAACAGACGGACTACAGCGTAACGCCCGATTTCCCCATCATGATGTACAACCTGTTTGACTATTACTTCCCCTACACGATCCGGGAGCACGCCTTCGAGATCGGCGAAACGATCGACATCAACGCACGGGGCGAGAACGTGAGCCTGGACGGCCCCGCAGGCAAGACGGAATTTACGCAGCTGCCCGCGCAGATCACGGCGGCGCTCCCCGGCGACTATACCGTGACCCAGACGGGCATGAACGGCACTCCCATCGTGGAACAATTCTTTGTACACATTCCCGCCGCGGAGAGCAACATCTTCGCCGTCGAGAACAGTCTTCCGCCGCTGTACGCTGAAGACCGCGCGGAGGAAGACGTTTCCGAACTCGCGTTCTGGTTCGCATGCGCGGCGCTCGTGCTCCTTCTGGCGGAGTGGCTGCTCCACTCGCGCGAGAATCTTTGACGGGAGGCGAGAGAAATGAGTGATTTTACCATCAATTTCCAGAATCCCTGGCTGCTGTTTTTGCTCATCCCCGCCCTCCTCTGCATCCTGATCCCCTTCTTCCGCATTCCGAAGAAGTTCCGCAGGACGCGCAACCGCGTGATCTCCGTGGTGCTGCAATCAATCACCGCAGTACTGTGCGTGACGCTCATCGCGGGCATACGATTCAACTACACGATCCCCAACCGCGAAAACGAGCTGATGATCCTCGTCGATATGTCGGACAGCAGCGCCGAACAGGAGGACGGCAAGGACGATTACGTTCAGACCATCCTCAACGTCTGCGACGACGGCTTCAAAGTCGGCATCGTGACGTTCGGGCTGGAGCCCGTGTATGCGGCGCCGCTCACGTACGACACGCGCGAGGCGTACCGCCAGTACTTGGGTGCGCGCACGCCGGATACTTCGGCGACCGACATCGCCGCAGCGCTCGACTTTGCCGCGGATCAGTTTGAAAATCCCCATTCCTCGAAGATCGTACTGCTCTCGGACGGATTCGAAACGGACAGCGAAGCGCAGGCGGCGGCAAGCCTCATCGCGGCGCAGGGCATCAAGATCGACACCGTCTGCTTCCCCGGCGAAGAGCACGGAGAGATCCAGCTCACGGACGCCTCTCTCCCGCAGGACAAAGTCGTCCTCGGGCAGACCGTCAACCTGCAGGTCACGGTGGAGAGCTCCGTCGCCGAGCCGACGAACGTGAGCATCACCCTCTCCGACAAGGGATTCCCCGATGCAGCCGTATCCTTTACGCTGCAGAAGGGCGAACAGGTTCTGACCATTCCGCACGTCTTCCAGTCAGCCGGCATGCACGATCTGCTCTTCAACATCGAATGCAGCACCGACCATGTGACGAAAAACAACCTTTTCCAGACCTATCTCGACATCTCCGTCTTCGAAGATATCCTCATCCTCGAAAACGTGCGGGGCGAGGCGGACTACCTGGAGAGCATCCTCTCGGAAGATTATACCGTCAACACGCTGAATATCCACGACGACACCGACCTCCTGCCGCAGGACAGCAAGGAACTGTGCGGCTATCAGCAGGTCATCCTCGTCAATATCTCCAACGCCGACCTGACGGACGGATCGATGCCGAAGGACTTCGACGCCGCGCTCTATGAATACGTGCACGACCTGGGCGGGAGCCTCCTGACGGTGGGCGGCAGGAACGACACCGACGCAAACGGCAATCCCGTGCCGCACGCGTACAACCGCGCCGACCTGGAGGGCTCGCTCCTGCAGGAGATGCTGCCCGTGCAGACCATCGATTACAGTCCCCCCATCGCGGTGGTGATCGTCATCGATACCTCGGGCTCGATGAGCGGCGATCTGTTCCCCTCCGCCATAGAGGGCGCGCGCGAGACGGTGGAAGCGCTCAGTTCGCGCGACTACTGCGGCGTTATGAGCTTCAATACGAGCGCCTCGGAAGAGATCTCCGTGATGCCCATGGCGCAGAAACAGGCGATCCTCGACTCCATCGACCGCCTCAGCAACGGCAGTTCGGGCGGCGCGGGCAGCGGAGGAACGGTGTTCTCCGGCGCGATCGACCGCGCGGGCAGAGCGCTCGCCTCCGTGGACGTGGACAGAAAGCACATCATCCTCATCACCGACGGCAATCCCTCCGATCACCTGGAGGCAAGCACCGAGAACGACAACAACGCCTACGGCAAATACATCGACTGGAACTACGAACAGGGCATCACGATGTCCGTCATCACGCTCGGGCTCGGCAACAGCACGAGCAACTTTGAACAGATGGAACAGACCGCGGAACGCGGACACGGCAAGCACTACAACTTCGAGGCGGACGAACTGCACCTGGTGGGCGACATCATGAAACAGGATCTCGCGGCGATCACGCTTGCCGAAATGCAGGAAGGCATCGAATACTCGCCCACGATCGGCGATTATACTTCTGTATTCACGGGCATCAGCTCCTCCGACGTATTCCCCACGCTCACGGGTTACTACGGCGTGCGGCAGAAGGACGACGAATCCGTCGTCGTGCCGCTCGAATACGGGTACATCCCCATCTATGCGGCATGGCAGTTCGGCGCGGGCAATGTGGGCAGCTTCATGTGCGATCTGAGCGGCATCTGGTCGGCGGCGTTCGTCAGCGACGAACTCGGGATCAGGCTGATCAAGAACATTGCCGAAAGCCTCGCTCCCCTGCAGCCGCCCGAACCGGACAGAACGGAATTCGTCATCGAACAGATCGACGACAACTACTCCACCCGCCTCAACGTCTTTTCGGACTGCGCCGAGGGCGAGAGCGTGCGCGTTACGGTCACGCCCCGCTCCGAGCAGGCGATCAGCTACTACGGGAGCAACGTCCCCGTGACGCCCGTCGGCAACAACGTGGGATTCGACTTCTCCATCCTCTGCACGGGCGTATACGATATCCTCATCGAAAAAGTGGACGCCGAAGGCAACGTGCTTGCCGATGTCGTCCTCCGCAAGAGTTTCTCGTACTCCGAAGAATACGACGCCATCCGCGATGAATCGGCGGGCGCGGAATTTATGGCGGCGCTCGCGCAGAACGGCGGCGGAAACGTCATCGAAGATCCCGTTCAGATCTTCGCTTCCTTCGAGAAGACCATCCGGAAGACGTACGATCCGCTGCTCCCGTTTGCCATCATCTCGATCGTATTCATCCTTCTGAGCATCGCCGTACGCAAATTCAAGTTCAAATGGCTGCACGAGATCATACGCGAAAGAAAAGAAATGAAACAACACGGCGAAAATATGCAAGGAGGCGGCAATGAACGTTCGTAAATGCAGGCGAGGCGCCTATCTGCTCCTCACCCTCCTCCTCTGCGGGATACTCATCCTGTTTACGGCATGCAAACCTGCGCTGCCCACCCCCTCCGGGGTTAACGTCGATCAGATCACTTTAGAGCTCTCCTGGAACCCCGTCACCGGCGCGGACTACTATACGGTGCGCATCGGCGGCAAGGACGGGACCGATGAAGTGGACACGGGCAAGAACTCGTACGCGCTCGACTATCTCCCGGAAGGCACCTACACCCTCAGTGTAAAGGCTGTGGCGGGCGCCTCCTCCGGCGAATCGGGCTGGTCGGAGAGCATCACGTTTCTCCGCGAACACGAGACGGGGCTCACCTTCCGCCAGATCGACAGCAACACCGCCTTCGAAGTATCGGGCATGGGCACCGCACAGGGCGACGTCGTCGTTCCCGCCTTCTACCGCGGGCTGCCCGTCACCCGCATCGGCGACCAGGCGTTCCGCAACAAGAACACCCTTACCTCCGTCGTCATCGGCGCAAACGTGCGCGAGATCGGCGACCAGGCGTTCTCGGGATGTTCGCTCCTGAAGAGCGTACAGTTCGGGGAGGGGCTCCTCTCCATCGGGGCGCAGGCGTTCCAGAGCTGCCGCGCCATCGACTCGGCGATCACGCTCCCCGGATCCCTCGTCTCCATCGGCGACCAGGCGTTCGAGTACTGCCGCCTCCTGCCCGCCGTCACGTTCGGCGGAAAGGTCGCGCAGATCGGCGCGTCCGCCTTCGAGGGCTGCGAAAAACTCACGGAGCTCACCCTTCCCGACAGCGTTACGAGCCTCGGGACGGCGGCATTCGCGGCATGCACCGCGCTGGAACGCGCGGCGGTCGGCAGCGGCCTTGTTGCGCTGGACGCGGAGACGTTCCGCGGCTGTTCCGCGCTGACCGACGTTTCGTTCGGCAGCGTGCAGAGCATCGGCGAGAGCGCCTTTGAGGACTGCGCCGCGCTCGGGGAGATCACGCTGCCCGACACGGTAACTTCCATCGGCAAGACGGCGTTCCGCGGCTGCGCGGCGCTGGAAAAGGCGGAACTTCCGGAGGGGCTCGCCTCCATCGGCGCCGAAGCATTCAATGGCACGAAGCTTTGGAACGACGGCGCGGATAACTACCTCGGCAACTGGTTCCTCGGCACGGGGAAACAATCCGACGTTTCGATCAGACAGGACACCGTCGGGATCGCGGACGGCGCGCTCGAAGGCTACCAGGGCTTCAGCGGCACGCTCAACATTCCCGACAGCGTGAAACACATCGGCGCGCGCGCATTCGCGGGCAGCACGCTGACGAGCGTCGTTCTGGGCGGCGGCGTGCAGAGCATCGGCGACGAGGCGTTCGACGGCTGCGAGCAGCTCTCCATCGTCATCCTCGGAAAGAATGCGGGCGGCACGGGCGGCTCGCTCGGCGAGAGCGCCCTCACCTCCATCGGCAGTTACGCCTTCCGCGGCTGCAAGGCGCTCACCGCGATCGACCTTCCTGAAAGTCTCAGCCATATCGGAACATACGCCTTCCGCGACAGCGGACTGTGGGAGAGCGCCACCCGCGAAGTGTTCGCGGACGACTGGCTGGTGGAATGCAAGGACGACGGCATCCACGGCGCGCTCTCCTTCTCCCGCGAGGACGGCGGCTCCGTACGCGGCATTGCGGATTATGCCCTGTACGGCTGCGACTTCATCAGCGCGGCGTATATCCCGGAGAGCGTGGAATACATCGGACGGAGCGCCTTCTACAACTGCACCAACCTTTCCGCGGTCACGCTCCCCTCGGGGCTCGCCGTGCTGGAAGACTACACCTTCTACGGCTGCACGGCGCTCGCCGACCTGCAGACGAGGGTCTGGGACGAGGAGACGCAGAACATGTCCTCCGTACCCGGGCTCCCCGCCTCACTCACGTCCATCGGCAGGAGCGCATTCTACAAATGCGCGCTCGGCTCGCAGACGACGGATTCGGAGAGCGACCAGCTCGTGATCCCGGACGCCGTGACCGAGATCGGCGACTACGCGTTCTACGGCTGCGGATTCACCGTGACGGAGGACGAAACGGAGACCGCGTGCGGCATCGACGCCGTCGTGATCGGAAGCGGCGTAAAGACGATCGGATACAGCGCGTTTGCGAACATGGGCTCTCTGAAGAGCGTCATCCTCGGAGAAAACGTGCAGACGGTCGGCGACCGCGCCTTTTACAGATGCGCGGCGCTGCGGGAAGTGCGCTTCGGGAACAGCGTGCGCTCGGTGGGAGAACGCGCCTTCTACGGCTGCACCTCCCTCACCGCGGCAGAAATGCCCGAAAGCCTGACCTCGCTCGGCGCTTACGCGTTCTATAACTGCGCATCGCTCGGGCAGGTGTCGCTCGGGAACATTGCGGAGATCGGTGATTACACCTTCTTCGGCTGCGCCTCCCTCACCGACGTATCCCTTCCCGCGGGGCTCCGCTCCGTCGGACGCCAGGCGTTCCGCAACTGCTCCGCCCTTGCCGCGCTCACGCTGCGCGCGGAAGTCGCACAGATCGGCGCGCACGCCTTCTACGGCTGCAACAGCCTTACGGTGTATACGGACGCCGCAGAGGTGCAGGAAGGCTGGAACGCGCGCTGGAACTCCTCCTACCGCCCCGTCGTATACGGCTGCTCCTTCTCGCAGGACGGCTGTCTCCTCTCCTTCCGCATGCCGCAGAACGGCATCGAGAACACCAACGTCTCGGTGGGCATCTCCGCCCCCGTGCGGGCAGGGTTCGTCTTTGCGGGATGGGCGGAAAGCTCGGACGGCGAAGTGAAGTACGCGCTCAACGATCTCTCGTCCGTAGCGGCGGGAACGACGCTCTACGCCGTATGGACGACGCAGGATTAAGTCTCTCAAGCGGCGTATGCCGCAATTCGATATCACAGGAGAACACTATGAAAAAACGACTTTTGATCGGGCTCTTAACGCTTCTGATGTCGGTCGGTGTGCTGTTCGGCCTTGCCGCATGCCAACAGAAAGTGGAGCAGATCAGCATTGACCGCGACGATCAGCCGCAGTCCACCTACGTACTCGGCACGCAGCTCAATCTGAACAAAGGCGCGATCGATGCGGACGGGACCAAGATCCCGCTGAACGCAGACGGGGTATCGGTGACGGGATTTGACGGCAGCGTTCTCGGACAGCAGACGCTCACCATCACCTACGGCGGCAAGACGACGGAATTCACCGTGACCGTTGTGCCGAGGTTCCGCACGATGGAAGATTACGTCTACTTTGTGGGAGAGTCCCTCTCCGACGCAGATATCCGCCTCACCATCACGCGGGACGACGGCAGCACGATCGCCGCCACGGCAGACAGCGCCGAACTCACCATAACGGGATTCGATTCGAGCGCGCCCGCCGAAAAGCTCACGCTGAACGCCGTATACGAAAAGGACAGCGACCGCTTTGAAGGGACGTTCGACGTTGCCGTCGTGCAGCCGGAGATCAGCTTCAAGGCGCCGACCTCCGGCACCGAATACGGCAGCCACGAAGAGGAGCTGAACCTTGCGGGCATGTCCGTCCGCCTGAGCGACGCCGGCGGCGACACGGTGCGCAACGTTCCCCTTTCCTCCCTGCGCGCGGAGGGATTCGACCCCTCCGTCGTCACGAAAGACAACCCCGCAAGCGAACAGGAGATAAAGATCTTCTACCACGACCTCCTCGTGGGTTCGTTCAAAGTGAAGATCACGTACAGCAGCGTCTCCGCATTCAAAGACGCGGCGGAAGAGCTTTCCTCGCTCGACTGGAACTGCTACCGCCAGCCCACGGCAGACGACAGAGGCATGGCTTACCCGAAGAACGTTACCGATGCGCAGAAGACGCTTGCGACCGAGCAGCTCATCGCCTATCTGGGAATGCGCTCCTCCAGCACCGCGTTCATCACGCAGGAAGAGCTTGAGGCGGTCGCGCGGCTGGCAGTCGTACACGGATACAACCGCTGGAACGCGCTCATGAACGAGAAGTTCTCCTCGGTATTCACGGTAGACGAACTTGCGAACATCACCTACATCTGCGATACGCAGGCAAAGGCGCAGGCGGGCATCGCCGCCCTGCAAGACGAGAACGGCATGAGCGAGCTGCGCAAGTTTGCCGATATGCTCAGCGACCCCGCCCTGCCGCTGCTTCTTGCCGACTCCCTGCTCTATACGGGCTATGAGAACGGCGACGCGATGGACGCGGGCGGGCTGAAGATCTCCGACCTTGCCTCCGTCATCCCCGACGCGACTTACTTCACCGACGTACGCGAAGTGCTCGAATGGGCGATCGACGCGTTCCGCAAGGCGACGGACGCCACCACGGAAGACGTATACAACCGCATCATCGAGATCAGCAACCGCACCTATAAAAAGGAACTCGACGGCGAAACGATGGAGATCCTCATCGGGAACACGAGCATCTTCTCGATGATGAACAGCTGGACGGAGGACGGCGACTTCTTCTATCCGCTCTACAAGCATTACTACTCGATCCTCCAGGCGGACGGCAGCACGGAATCGGACAAAAACTCCGCGACCACGCACATCGACAACCTCTCCGCGCTCATGTTCCCGAAGGCGCTGGAAGGCATGCGCATGTACTTCCTCAACGGACAGGATATGCAGGAGCTCATGAAGAGCTATGCGGAAAACTATACGTCGGTTCCCGTAAGCGATCTGCTCGTGGAGAGCACGCTCTTCATGTACCTGTACAACGAAGCGCTTGCGGCAAGCAGACAGTTCCTTGAATCGAATACGGATCCCATGCTGATGGATCTGTACACGACGTACTACTCCGGCGTGATCGCAAACATGCTGGGCGGCGAATTCGGTTACCTGCAGCTGCGCGACGCGTCCGTATACGAAAAGGGCGTGAACGAGCTCTGGGACGCATACCTCGAGATCTACCTCGCCGTGGACGAAGACGCAAGCTATATGGACTCCCCCGCCTTCGCTGCGAACGTAGAGACAATGATGCAGAAGTTCTTCGGCCTCGCGCCCGCACAGCAGTATTACTTCATCCTTTCGATGAACTACCTGTATCCCTACCTCCCCGCTGCGGCGCTCTATCCCGACGAGGACGGCAGCCTCTACTCCGACTTCGCAAGATTCATCTACCGCTATATCAGCGACGAGATCGCAAAACAGGTCGGCGACGATACGGACGCGGGCAACGCGGTCTATACGCTCTTTGCAGACTTCATGCTCGCCGCGGAGTACTACGCCAACGGCGCGACGGACGCCTTCTGCAACACGATGAAGGCGCTGAAAGCGACGTATGACGGCTGGGCGGCAGACAGCGCGGAAAGAAAGGCGTTCGACGCCGTGTGCGGCGAATACAGCAAGCCCTACTTCGACCGCTACGAGCTCTTTGAAGAGACGAACGAGAAAGACGACGAGGGCAATCCCGTCTGGCAGTACAAACCTGAGCTTGCGGTTCTCGGCGAGGCGGCGGCAGACTTCAACGCGATCAAAGATACCATCGAAGCCGTGTTCATTGCACAGACGCACATCGACGGGCTCAACGCACAGCTCGGCATGCAGTTCCCGCTCTATCTGCCCTTCCTCGCATCTTACGAGAAGCTGGCGGCGCAGGATCAGGCGTTCCGCGAAAAATACGGCGATAACGCCACGATCATGAACATCTACGAAAACATGCCCTGCATCGAGGACGAGTACGGCGTTATGAAACCCATCTCCTACTACCTGTATGTAGCAGGCGGCAAGGAGGGCGGCGGGAAATACGAACTCTATCTTGCAGGGCTCGGCATCGACAAGGCGGAGTTCGAACAGAGCGGTCTGCCCGCGTTCCTCAAAACGTACGAGCAGTACTTCTGGACGGCGGCAAACCTGCTCACGCAGGGCGTCATTCCCGACCCCTACCGCGAAGATCCGGATCAGCCCGCTTCCTTTACGGCAGAACTCGTTTCCGGACTGTTGGACAGCTTCCGCAGTCTCACCGCACAGGAGCGCTACTTCCTGCTCACGCTCGACAGCGGGATCAACCTTCTGCACGAAGGGCTCGCGGTTTACGCGGAACAGACGCTCTTCCCCGACAGCGAGACGGCGACCCTTGTGGACAACCTGCTCAACGTGCAGATCTCCTACATCGGCTACGAGATCGCATCCGACGCGGATAAGACGGAGATGAAGAACGATCTCCTCGCAAAGTGGGGACAGACGGAAACGCTCTATGCCATCATCGTGCGCGACAAGCCCGATGAACTCAGCAAGTTCAAAGAATATTTCGGCAGTATGTACGACGCATACAAGACGATCTGCGAAGAAGTGGAAAGCGGATCGGCAGCCGAATAAACAGACCGCCGACGAAATCGGAAACAGAGCCCGCTGCAATGCAGCGGGCTCTTCTTGTATAAGCCCCCCGGATAGTCCGTGGGTTCAGGAACAGGCTGGTGCCGATGAGTAAAAAGGCCGCATGAGCAAACAGCGGACAAGCCCCCTCTGTGTAAAAGGGGGGAAAGAAACTCACCGGCTTAGCCGGTGGTTCTTCATTATACTTCGTCTGCGGCTCGTGCCGCCAAAGGCGGGGCGGGCATAGCCCTTGTTTACTAGTCCGAGCGCCACGCGCACATTTGTCGACCTGCCAGTCGCTGCGCTTATCTTCTGTCGCCCGCCTCGCGGGCTTTTTCCGCATTGCAGGCTCCCTTGTGTAAAGGGAGCTGACTGAACCGCATGGTTCAGGCTGAGGGATTGTTTGTCGTTGCAAAAGACTTCCTGCGGGGAGTTGGCATACACGGCGGCTGATGCGGCTTTTATGCCCTCCCGGAAGCCGCAGGACGGGCAAAGGACGGCATCCCCGCCTTGTCATCCGTTCCGACGTAAAACGGCGCCGCAGGGGCGATTCCCGCCCCGTACGCGGGGCAGGCGGCGCACACACCGGACGGCAGCAAGATATGCCCCGCCGCGCATAAGAACGCCGCAGGGGCGATTCCCGCCCCGTACGCAGGGCGGGCGGCGCGCTCATCGGACGACAGCATGATATGCCCCGCCGCACATAGGAACGCAAAAGAGACCGCCCTCTTGCGAAGGCGGTCTCTTTCTTGCGGGCGGGCTGACGTATGCGGCATGCCCTGCCCTTTTATTCTTTGTTTTCGTCCTCATCCGGAGCGTCGTCCTTTGCGGAGCGCGCCGACTTCTTTTTCAGAACGAGGATGACGGTCACGGCGATCCCTGCGACAACGACGACGCCGCCGACGGCGATCACGACGATCGCCCATGCGGGGAATTTCTTGTCGTCGGGCTGAGGATCGGGATCGGGCTGGGGATCGGGATCCGGCTCGGGCTGAACGGTCTCCTCATACGACGCCACGAGCGCGTTGTAGTTGGAGAGATCCATAATGGCGCGCTCGTCCTCGGTGAGGGCGGCAAGGCGAGCCTCGACTTCCTTCATCAGGTCGTACACCTCTTCGCTGTACACCGTGGGAAGCGTTTTGATGATCGCCTGGAGGTCGCGCACCTCTTTCCGTGCATGAGCGATGCGAAGGGCGGCGAGCTCGGAACGTGCCTCCGAAACGGCGCTGAGCATGGCGCTCCAGTCTTCTTCGGAATACCCGTAGTCGGTGCCGCTCTGCTTGAGCGCGTTCATGGCGATCACAGCGTTGTTGATGAGCTTTTCATCTGCCATGGTGATCTTTTCAATGCCCATGATCTGCTTGGCGTAATCGAGGAAGAGCACGAGGTTGTGTTCCATTGCCGTGTACTCGCTGCGTTCGGCGTTTTCGCTGCCGCCGAAGAATGCGAGATATACGAGCGTATCGTAGCCGTCGAGCTGATCGTTCGCGGGCAGGATCATTTTGATCGGCTGATTTTTGCCGACGAGCCCGATGAACGTGTAGTACATGAGTTCGTAGCCGAACAGATCGAGCTGATTGTGCAGGAGCGTATAGCCGGGATCGTCCGACGTGAGCCCGATGAGCGCAAGCCCGTCGGCAGTCTCCGCACAGATGTTATACAGCTCGGGATCGATCTGATAGAGCACGAAGGGCGTACGGTAAGCGGAATCGAGCACGGGCGCCACGGACGAACGGAACTCCACCTGCTCCAGATTCTCGTAACCGTAGAACGCGAAATTGCCGATGAGGCGCATGGAGTCGGGGAACACGACGGAGGTCACGTTCGGGTTCGCGTTGCCCGCGCCGAAATCGACGATCTCGGTCCCCTCCGCAACGGTGAGCGTTTCGATCTCTTTGGCGGCGGGAACGGAGGTGAGCATGCTCTTCCCCGCCGACGTTTTGGTGTACAGCACGCCGTCGAGCAGCTGCGCATAGTCGTTCACGGCGCCGTTGGCGACCTTTTCGTCACCCTTGAGGAAGTAGAAACTTTTGAGCGCGGAGCAGGCGTTGAACGCAAGGGAACCGATCTCCTCCAATGCCGTGCTCAGCGTGAACTCCGTGAGCTTTTTATTCGCCATGAACGCCGCGTAACCGATGGAGGCAAGCGAAGGCGCATCGAACGACTCGATCGCGGTATTGACGAAGGCGTAATCGCCGACGGAGGTAAGCTGATCCGCCGTGATCGCTCCGCCGACCGCGGAACTGTAGAAGGCATAGTCGCCGATCGTTTTGACGGAAGAGAGATCCGCCTCCTGCAGCGACGTCGTATAACAGAACGCATACTGACCGATCGATTCGACGGCGCTCAGATCGATGGACGTGAGCGACTCGCAGCCGAAGAAGGTCTCTGCGCCGAGCGCCTTTACAGTGGAAGGCAGCGTGACTTCGCGCAGGGAGGTGCACCACGAAAACGCGCAGTCGCCGATCGTTTCCACGGAAGTGGGGATCACGATGGTGGAGAGGTTGGCGCACCCGAAGAAGGCGTTCGCCCCGATGGACGTGAGCGTTTCGGGCAGAGAGAGCTGCGTGAACGCCGCGCCGCGGCCGTCTTCGGTGATCTGGGCAAACGCGCCCTCGCCGATCGTTGTGACCGCCGTGAGCGTGACGCGGGCGAGCGCGGAACACTCCGCGAACGCATGATCGCCGATCTCCGTGACGCGCGTGAGATCTGCGCTGACGAGCGACGAACAGCCGATGAAACATTCGCGCTCCACTTTTTCGTTGGTTTTGCTCAGGTCGATGGACGTCAGCATCGTATCGTAAGCGAAGCAGACGGGGCCGAAGCTGACGCCGCCCTCCTCGGGCATCTGCACGCTTCTGAGCGATTCGCACTTCTGGAACGCGCCAAGTCCGAAGGAGGCGCGTGCGCCGATCGTTACGGAAGACAGCGCGCTCTGATAGAACGCCCCTTCGCCGTAAGACGCGCCCGCCCCTACCGAGGCGCTGACGACGCCCGTGCCGGAGAAGGCATAATCGCCCGCCGAAAGCACGCTTTCAAGATTGGTGAGCTTTATGAGGGCGGCGTCGCCGTCGAAGGCGTGCGCGCCGACCGTGATCTGTGCGGACGCGGGGAACACGACTTCGGTGAGCGAACCGCACCATGCAAACGCATTGTTGCCGATCGAAGTGATGTGGGCGGGAACGGTGAGTTTTGTGATGTCCGTTCCGCTGAACGCGGACGCGCCGATCGAAACTGCCTCGGCGGGAAACGTGTAGTTGTCGCCGTAACTGGCTGCCGCCGCCGCAAGCAGGATCATATTATCCGCGGCGGAGAGCAGCAGATGTCCGTCCGCCGAAACGGTATACGCCGTATTGCCCTGCGGCACTTCGAACGTCGTTAAACCGGTATCCTTGAAGATGCCGCCGTCGAGCCCGCTGAGGCGCGTTCCGTCGCTGAAACAGAGCGTCTTGAGAGCGGAGCAGCCCGCGAAACAGTTCGCACCCAGCGAGACGGTGCAGCCGGGGAGCGTGACGCTCCCGAGCGCAGCGCAGCCGCTGAACGCCTGTTCGCCGATGTTCTCGGTCATCCCTTGGAACACGACTTTCTGAAGGGACGCGCAGTCCGCAAAGCACGACGCGGGGATCCCGGCGGTATCGAAGATGGTCACGGAGGTGAGTCCGGAACCGGCGAACATCTCTTTGGAGAGTTTCGTGTTGTCGTCAAACTTAACTTTTTCCAGCAAAGTGCAGCCGCGGAAGATGCGGGCTCCCGCATTGCGGAGCGCCGAAAGATCGACGTAGGCAAGCGCCGCGCAGTCCTCGAACGCGCTCTCGCCCACGGAATAGGCGTGCGTGAGCGACATTTCGCCGAGCGTGAGCAGCTTGCAGCCGTAAAATGCGCGTGCGCCGATGACTTCCACTTTTGAGAGTCCGATATCT
>CALVWO010000019.1 GCA_944367465.1 uncultured Clostridia bacterium | reverse complement strand
AAAACGCCCGAAGTGTTCGCCGTCGTCGACTGTCCGCGCATTTTCATCCCCGAGGGCGGGTATTCCGCCGAGCGGAAGGGGGAGTACGCAGTCGAGGAAAATGTGCAGGATATCTATCTTCTCCTCTGCGCGAAAGACTGTAAAAAACTGCGCTGCCTGTATGTGGAGCTGACGGGCAGGAGCGAACTTGTGCGCCTTTCCACGCTGGGCGGCTGGAATTCTAAGTATTACGCCTATACCGAGGAGGAAGCGAAACAGCTCATTCTCGATTATGAAAAGCACGATATCCCGCTCGACAACATGGTCATCGATACCGACTGGCGGGACTGCGCCGACGGCTGGGGATACGATATCAACACCAAACTCTTTCCCGATATGAAGCGCTTTCTGGATTTCGCGCATGCGCACGGGGTGGAGGTAATGTTCAACGATCATCCCGAACCCGTGGAAGGGGCGCATGTGTTCGAAGGAAAAGAGATCGCCTACCGCGAAGAGAAATTGCAGTCGCTCATGAGGCTGGGACTGGACACCTGGTGGTACGACCGGAACTGGTCGACAAGTCTCATATCTCCCACGCGCAATATCCGTCACGAAACGTTCGGTCTGTATCTGTTTTCAGAAATTACCAAGCACTTTTATCAGAAGCAGTCGGACGGCAGGGTTTATCGCCGCCCCGTGGTCATGGGCAATGTGGTGAATATCGTCAACGGATGCTATCAGGGGATAAGCGACAGCGCGAGCCATCGCTATTCCATTCAGTGGACGGGGGATATCTTGTGCGATCCCGATTCGCTTGCGCAGGAGGTCGCGTCCATGCTCAGAGCGACCAACAACGGCGTGGCGTATTGCAATGCGGACTGCGGCGGGCATATCGGCGATCCCGATAAAGAGGTGTTCCTCCGTTGGATGCAGTTCGGCACGCTCTCGCCCGTGTTCCGCCCGCACTGCACGAACATCGTCGAACGCAATCGCGACCCGTGGGCTTATGACGAGGAAACGCTCCGGATCGTGCGGGAGTATAATAAGCTGCGCTATCGTCTGCTGCCCGTGATCTATAAGGGCGCCTATGAAAGTTATGTGAGGGGCGAGCCGATCTTCAAGGCACTCGGGTGGAACTATCCGGCCGATAAAAAAGCGCTCAGGTGCACCGACGAGTATATGCTCGGCAGCGACATTCTGATCAAGCCCATCGCGGGAAGGAACCCCGTCCCCGTTGCGAAAGGCAATTATACGAAGCCCGTAAAAGCAACTTATTTTAACGGCACGCAGCTGCAGGGCGCGCCGATCGCAGCGGCGGAATACGGCAGGCTCAATATGGCATTGAGCCATACGGCTCCCGAAAAGGGCGTGCCCGTATACAACTTCTCCGCACGGTTCGAAACGCAGCTGAAATTTGAAAAGGACGTCGAGCTGATCGTCCGCTGCGACGACGGCGCAACGGTGTGGATCGACGGGGAAAAGGTGCTCGAGGATAAGACTCTGCATTCGACAATGAATTTCCCGCTGAAGGTGATCGAGGGCGGAAAATCGCATAACGTGGAGATCGAATACTTTCAGGCGGGCGGCGAAGCGGCAATCGGGCTGTATTACTGCGAGGCGAAAAACGACGATTCAACAGGCGTGTATCTCCCCGCAGGGAAGTGGTTGGATGTGTTTGACGGAAAAATTTATGCAGGCGGCAAGACGATCCGCAAAAAATACGGCTTGCGCGAAATGCCGCTTTTCGTGCGGCTCGGCGCGCTCGTTCCCCTCGCATACGAGGCGAGAAACACCAAGGAGCAGAAGTGGAAGAAGCTCGTATTCGATTTCTATCCCGATGAAAAGGGGACGGACGAAGGGTATCTGTACGAGGACGACGGCGAGACGACGGCATATAAGTTTGGTCAGTTCCGCAAGAGCAACTATGCGGCGCGTTTCGAGCAAGGAGAAAACGCCTATGTGATCACCATGTCCGCGGCGGAGGGAGACTTTGAAGGGGAGCGGGCATGCCATGAACGGGATATCACGATAAAGTATCATTGCCTGAAGGATGTGGGCATGGTGCGCCGCGTGACGGTCAACGGGGAGGAAGTACCCTTCAAGCGGACAAAGAGGGAGGCGGGCGCCTTCCCGCTCGATACAAGCCTCTCCGCACCTGATGCGTATGTCGTAGGTGTTTCTTTCCTGGCAGACGTTGCAAAAGAGCAGTCCGTCGTCTTTTTCTGCGAATGACTGAGGAGACAAAATGAAGTATTGTACGACAATTCTGATCTCGGAACACATTCGTCTGGATCTGTTTACGGCGGAGATGTTCCGCGTGCGCGTTTCGGCGCTGCCGGGGGAGAAGTTCCCGGAAAAATACGAAATTCCCTTTGCTGTCGGCAGGACTTCGCCGTGGGAGGCGGTGGAATATCGTGCGGACGGGGAGACGGACAGCACGATGGTTGCCGTCCGCACGGAAAAGTTTGTCGTCTACGTCCGCAAGGATACGGGGGCTTTTATGGTCGAGACCTTGCAGGGCAGACGGCTGTATCCGGAGGTTGCGCCCCGCTACGGCATGTTCAAAAATCACTGTATTCTGTTCGACGCCGCAAGCTTCTGGAAAGAGGAGAGTAGCTGTTCCCGCTATTCGCATTGGTTTTACCGCCGCGAAACGGGTCGGTACGATATTCTCCTGAAAGAGGATGCACTGCTCGATATCTATTTTATCCGGGCGGAAACGTATCAGAAGGGGTACGCGCTGCTGAACGAACTCGTCGGCGCGGAGCCGATGCTGCCGAAGAAGGGCTACGGCTATTATCAGACGCAGCACCTGGGCGCTAAGGGCAGTCAGCCGCTTCTGATGCAGACGGCGGCACTTCTGCGCGAGCGCGACATCCCCTGCGATACGCTCATCCTCGACTATGAGTGGGGTGACGGTGCGAACGGCGGAGAGGAAGTTCCGTGGGGCAGCCGCCTCGACTGGTCGGATGCATATTGTTGGCCAAAGTCTCCCGCAGACATGATCGCCGATCTACATGAAATGCACTTCGACGTGATGACGATCCGCCACAGCATTCCTTCATATGAGGGGCGCATGGATGAGGATTGGGTGTGCGCGGAGTACGCCGCCGGTCTTTGGTGGGAAAAACTGCAAGAGCAGCTGGAGATCGGCGTCGCCGGAACCTGGCAGGACACGCGGCGGACGGATATCACGAACGCCCGTATCTACGCGGGGCTGGAGGAGCGGACGGGGAAGCGGGTTTCTATGCTCTCCGATTACGATTTGTACCGCGATTCGTGTTGGACGAAGGACTGCGTGATGACGCCCGAAAAGCAGAAGATCGGCGGGAGAAGGTCGCCCTTTTTCTGGACGGGGGACGCCGCCGTGAAGACGTGGGAGGATCTCGCCTTTCAGATCTACGGGATCGTCAACGAACACGGCGCGCTGAAGGGGATTACCTACCTGACGAACGACGGGTTCCGCCCCGGCGGCAGGGAACTTGCCGTGCGGTGCGATCAGTTTTTATGTTTCAATTCCGTCGCACGTTCGCATAACCACAAGCCGTGGCAGTCGTCCGGCGGAGGGGATGACCTTTCCGAGCGCATGGCGATCGGAAAAGAGCGGGAACGGGAAACAGAGGAAGAGCGTTCTGCGGCGGAGCTTTTGGGGCTTGATCGTCCCGATCCGGTGCAGGAAGAAATCATTCGTAAATTCTTAAAGCTGCGCTACCGGCTTCTTCCCTATCTCTATTCGGCGGCGCGGGAGTGCTTCGATACGGGGCTTCCCGTCACACGGCCATTTATGGCGGCGTTTGAGGCGGACAAAAATTGCTGCGAAAATCAATATCCGATGCAGTATATGTTCGGGAAGGACATTCTTGTCTGTCCCGTGTGGCACGCGGGAAATGCGATGGAGGTCTACCTCCCCGAAGGGTGCGATTGGGTAAACTTTTTCACGGGCGAGTGTTTCGGCGGCGGACAGAAAATCGTTGCCGACGTCTCCGATCTCTCCGTCTTTCCCGTATTCGTGAAAAGCGGGGCGGTCATCCCCATGCGGACGGAAAAGAATTGGATCGACGGGGAAGAGGAGGATCTCATCCTGAAAATCTTCGGCGAAGGTGCGGGCGAGTGCGATTTGTACGAGGACGACGGCGTCTCATTGGGGTATCGCCGCGGCGAATACGCCGTTACGAAAATCTTTTCCCGTTCGTCGGGCGCCGGTGTTGAAATAAACGTCCTGCCCGCCGTCGGGAATTACAAAGGAATGTTGCCGGAGCGGAGTATCGCGCTCGAATGGCGGGGCAAGACCGTCCGCGTGCGGCAAAAGAAGGGAGAACGGATTAAAATTACCCTGTAAGAAAAGCGGCTTTAGGCTGCTTACACTGTACAACGGAGTAGGACATGCAATATGAATACAAAGAATACCCCCGTCCGCAGTTCCGGCGGGAGAATTGGCAGAGTCTGAACGGCGAATGGGAGTTCGCCTTCGACGATAAGAATGAAGGCATAAAAAGCGGACTGTGGCAGGGGAAGAAGGCGCTTCCGCTGAAGATCAACGTGCCGTTTACCTATGAGTATCCCGCGAGCGGCGTCGGGGATGCGGCGCAGCACGACGTCGTGTGGTACAGGCGGTCGTTTGCGCTTGCCGAAGAGAACAGAGGCAGGCGCGCGCTGCTCTGTTTCAACGCCGCCGACTATCAGACGGATGTATGGCTGAACGGCGTGCATGTTTTAACGCATACGGGCGGGTTTGCGCCCTTTTCGGCGGATATCACCGGGTTTCTGAAAAAGGGCGAGAATATGCTTGTCGTGCGGTGCGAAGATACGCTGAACGATGCCGTGCCGCGGGGCAAACAGAGCTGGACGGGCAGTCCGTTCTCCTGTTTCTATGTCCCGAACACGGGAATGTGGCAGAGCGTGTGGCTGGAGTTTTTCGGCGAGGACTGTATCGCGGAGCATTCGCTGCTTTGCGATTACGACAGAACGGAGCTGTACGGCGAACTGGTTACGCTGTACGGGCTGGCAGACGAGGCAGAAATTGTTGTCACGTTTGACGGGAAACTCATCAAACGGGAACGGCTCACCCTCCGCGGCAGGAATAACAACTACCGTATCGCGCTCCCCAAGGACTATACGGACGACTACTCGTGGTCGCCCGAAAATCCGCGCCTGCTGTATGTGGATTTTGCCTTATATAAGGGCGGAAAACGGGTCGATCTTGCCCATACGCGCATCGGTATGCGTAAAATTTCCATTGATGAGTACGGCAAGATCTGCCTGAACAACCGCCCGTACTATCAGCGGTTGGTGCTCGACCAGGGGTATTGGCAGGAGAGCGGGCTGACGCCGCCCTCGGCGGAGGCGCTCAGAAAGGACATTGAGCTCGCAAAGGCGATGGGGTTCAACGGGGCGCGGAAACATCAGAAATTGGAAGATCCGTACTATTGTTATTATGCGGAAGAACTGGGTTTTTTAACGTGGTGTGAAATGCCGTCGGCATATCGTTTCTGTACGGAGGAGGTCGCCGCAATCACGAAGGAGTGGCAGGAGATCGTCAAAGAGGGGCGCAACTGCACGAGCAATGTGTGCTACGTTCCGCTGAACGAGAGCTGGGGCGCGCGGGAGATCGCGTCGGACGAAATGCAGAAGGCTTTCGCCCGTTCGCTGTACTATCTCACGAAGTCGCTCGACCCTACGCGGCTCATCTCGACGAACGACGGGTTTGAGACGGTGAATCCTACGGATATCCTCGGCGTACACGATTACGATGCGGAAAAAGCGGAGGATTTCCAAAAGTATGCAAACGGATACGACGGCATGCACCCGCAGGGATTCGCACTGTTTGCGGAAGGGGAGCGGTATGCGGGTGAACCTGCCCTTCTGACGGAATTCGGCGGCAGGGCAATGCAATCCGACGCCAAGGGCGAAGCGTGGGGGTACAGCGGCGCGGCGCAAAATGAGGAATCGTTCTTAAAACAGCTCGGATCCATCATGCAAGGCGTATATTCCTGCAATTTCCAGGGATATTGCTATACGCAGCTCACCGACGTCCAGCAGGAAGTCAACGGACTTCTGACTGCAGAGCGCAAGCCAAAAGCGGATATGTGCAGGTTACAGGAAATTTTTACAAGGCGATGAACCGTATCGCGCGTCTGCGCCGTCAGCTCATGCTGAGGCGCATGCGCTGCGTACAACTTCGGCATCGGAGAGCCCCGCGGCAGCGGGGCTTTTTTGCTGCGGCGCAGGGCGGGCGCGGCGCGGGGAAGGACGGGTGTCTCCGCGTGGGAGAACTCTGCGGAATATTCGCACAATTTTTCCTGAAAAATTATAAAATTGTGGAAGAGAACTACACCGACGCGGAGGCGGAGGGCTCGCCCGTCGTCACCAAGCTCGGCTATTCCAAAAACGACGCCTGGCGCAATTTCGGCGTTAAGATCGACGGGAATTATTCCGATTTCTCCTATCTCAACATTACGATGCGCGCTGAAACGCGCGGCCTTACGCCCGGCGCGGTCAATGTCAACATGAAGATCGTCAATCCAATTCCGGAAAAAGAAGGAGTGAACGTGCTGGGATCCGATCTGTACTTTGACGTTTCGATGGATACCTATACGACGTACTCCTTCCAGATCCCCTCGATTTACAGGGAAATTCTCGATGTGACCAACGACGTCTGCCTGTTCCCGGAACCGGGGATCGCCAACAGCGACGTCATTCATGCGGGGGATATCTACGTCAAGGATATGTGGTTTTCCAAAGAACGGCCGGCAGACGGCGTCACTCCTGTGGACGATACCTGGCGTACGGAGGCATGGTGCGGCTATGAGGTGACCCGCGGCGGCGAGAGCGAGGCGATCATCTCCTACAATAACCCCGCGGCATGGTCGCGTTTTTACCGCCCCATTCCCCATGATGAGATCTTCCTGGAAGACGGCACGGTCAACAACATGCTCAAATTGCAGTTCACCTCCGATACGGTCACGATCGGGGAAACGGAGTATGTGGACAGCGTGGAGCAGTTCCAGGTCGGTCTTTGGGGGAACGTCAAACCGGGCAGCAGCGAAGGCTACTATCAGCAGTGGTTCGGTCAGTACTACCGCGATAAGTATGAGGATACCAAGGACTGGTCCAACAATCCCTCCGTGTTCAAGGTGGAAAAAGACGAGGAGACAGGCATCGTAACGCTCTATTGCCAGGTGGCGCCCGCCCTTATGGCAATGGAAGGAAATTATGACGAACAGATCTGGATTTGTTTCAACCTTGAAAGCCAGCCGCAGGGCGGAGGCTCCGATCAGGCGCCCGGCTATATCCACGGTCCTGTGGAGTTTGATGGGATCGGTCAGATGACCATTCTCTCCTCCGAGTTCTATTACGATCCCGAGCAGCCCGTGTTTACGGAACCTGTTGTCAACGAGTCAGGCTGGGAGAACAACGCACAGAACGCCTACACCATCTCTTCGGAGAAGGCGGGCATTATGGCGAACGTTACCTATGAAAATCTTTCTTATAACCTTTGGTCGTGCATTGTCTATCCTGTAACGGACGCAGCACGCAGGAACACCGTTACGCTCGAATTGAGAAACAACGGCGAGGAGGACGTGCTCTACGGCATCGATCTCTCCGACGAGGCGCACCGCCAATACGGCTATATTCCTGCCGGAGAGACAGTGGAAGTTGTGCTGCAGAATGCGGCGGCATGGGAGGCGATCAACTTCTTCATCGACAGCTGCTATCCCAGTTATGACGCCTCCGTCACGGAGGGGACATTCTCAGGCGACATTGACATTGTCAGCATGACCATGGAGAATCGCACGATCGGGACGCCCGATCCCGATCCCGATCCGGAACCCGATCCGGAACCCGATCCGGAGCCCGATCCCGAACCGGAGCCCGATCCCGATCCGGAGCCCGATCCGGAGCCCGATCCCGATCCGGAGCCCGATCCCGATCCTGAACCGGAACCCGATCCGGAGCCCGATCCCGAACCGAGCGCACTGAACTGGACGACGACCGCCGCAAATCTTTCCGTGAAGGACGGCGTCGTCACGCTGAACAATCTGATGGACGGCGCATGGCAGAATGTGAGTGCCGACCTTACGCTCGACGCAGGCGGGAAGATCACCATTCCCGTTACAAACAACACCAATGCGATCGCAAAATTCAAGCTGAGCGTTATGTGTAACAACGATCAGGGCGGCTGGTCCGATCTCGAAGGCAACGGAACGACGGTCTGCTGGCTGGAGATCCCGAAGGACAAGACGTGGGATATGGTAATTACCGTTTCGGCGTCGGACGCCCCGAAGGTGGCGCATATCATGCTCATGGTCGCATGCTGGGATAAAGACGGTACGCAGGCGGACGGAACAACGCCTCGTCCCGAACCTCCTTACACGGGTACGGTTACCATCGGCGCCATGACGTTTGCCGCCGATGCGACGCAGCCTCCTGTTTCTGAAGGAACGGTCGTTAATGTCACATGGGGAACGGATGCTGCAAATCTTTCGGTGAGCGAAAAAACCGTGACCCTCAATAACCTGCCTATCGATGCATGGCAGAATGTGAATGCGGATCTGACGCTTTCCGAAGCATGTAAGGTCACGCTCTCCATTACAAATAATACCGGCGACGTTGCCAAATTCAAGCTGAGCGTTATGTGTAACAACGATCAGGGCGGCTGGTCCGATCTCGAGGGCAACGGAACGACGGTCTGCTGGCTGGAGATCCCGAAGGGGGAGACGTGGAACATGGAACTCACCGTTTCGGCGTCGGACGCCCCGAAGGTGGCTCATATTATGCTCATGGTCAATTGCTGGGCTTCTGGTAATGTCGTGACGGAAACCGGAGCGCCTTGTCCTGCCGGGCCTTATACGGGCAATATCGTCCTCGGCGACGTCAAAGTCTCCTGAGGAGGAAACTATGGGTTTTAAAAAAGATTTCGTCTGGGGGGCGGCGACTGCCGCCTACCAGATCGAAGGCGCCGCATACGAAGGCGGGAAGGGCAGATCGGTATGGGATACCGCCTGCGAGAACGGACATTTCGTGTTCAACCGCCACACGGCAAAGGTGGGGTGCGATCATTATCACCGTTTCCGCGAGGACGTCGCCATCATGAAAAAGATGGGGCTCAAGGCATACCGCTTTTCCGTCTCGTGGTCCCGTCTCATGCCGCACGGCACGGGCGAACTCAATCCCGAAGGCGTAAAGTTCTATAACGAGCTCATCGACGAGCTCATCAACGCGGGCATCGAGCCTTACCTCACCGTCTTTCACTGGGAGTATCCCTATGAGCTGTTTCTGAAGGGCGGCTGGCTGAATCCCGATTCGCCCAAGTGGTTCGAGGAATACGCCGCCAACGTCGCAAAGCTGTTTTCCGACCGCGTAAAGAATTTTATCACGGTCAACGAGCCGCAGTGCTTTATCGGCTGCGGGCTGTACAAGGCGGAGCACGCGCCCTTCGTGGTCCCGTTGGCTTTGAGCGCGTTGTGCCATGCCGTGAGCGCCTCTTCGGGCGGATACTTGCAACGCGCGCCATCCGCAAATATGCAAAGGGCAAAGTCAGGGTAGGGCTCACCATTGCGACCGACGTTCTCATGCCCGTCTCCGATGCGGATAAGGAGTTTGTGCTGCGCGAGAATTTCGTGCTCCGCGGCGATAACTTCTTCAACAATGCGCTCTTCACCGATCCGGCGGTCTTCGGGAAGTATCCCGAAAACCTCGCCGAAGCGTTCGGCGCGAACTTCACTTACGACCCCGCGGATATGCAGATCATCAAGTGCGATCCCGACTTCATCGGCCTCAACATCTATCACGGCAAGTACGTCGTGCCGGACGGGAAGGGCGGCATCCGCGACGTCACGCCCGAGATGAACACGCCGTATACGGATATGCGCTGGACGGTCTCGCCCGAGAGCCTGTATTACGGGCCGAAGGCGTTCTCCGAGCGCTACCGCCTCCCGATCTTTATCACGGAAAACGGCGTCGCCGTAACGGAATGGCTCTCGGAGGACGGCAAGCTGCACGACCCTTCGCGCATCGAGTATATCCGCAGGTATCTCTCGCAGCTCAAGCGCGCCACGGAAGAGGGCGCCAACATCGAAGGCTATTTCTACTGGTCTCTGCTCGATAACTTCGAGTGGAAAGAGGGCTTCTCCAAGCGGTTCGGGCTCATCTATGTGGATTACAACACCCTTGAACGCACGCCCAAAGACAGCGCCGCATATTATGCGAATATTATTCGAGAAAACGGCAAGAGCCTTTGAGTTTTAACAAGGTTCCCGATCGATCTCCTCCCATATCGTGATCGGAAAGGAAGCGCCCGCCTGTTTCAGGCGGGCGTTTCTCTATGTTCTTTCCCAATATTATATTGTTATATTGTGCACGGTTCCGGCGCATTGCACGCCCCGCGGGAGGGGTTTTTGTGTAAAAAAGAAAACTATGTGAAAGAAAAACGGGCGTTCTTGTACGCCGTGTGAAACTATTCGAAATAGTGAAAGCGGTCATAAATTTTTTTTGTATATCTTCATGAGATATTCACGGTAATCCGGAGAAATTAAATTGACACAATGTGTGCAAAATGGTATAATTCCGTTAAATCAAGCGGGTCAGACAGTGAAAAACCGTACAAAATTTTTTTTCGGGGACGAACCGTTCTTTTTCCCCAAAAGAACGGGCGGAGGCTGTAAAAAACAGCCTCCGCAAAAATATGTAACAGTCTTCGTCCTTCGGACGGAGCCTCCGGAAAACAAGATGCGGTTTTGCGCTTTCTCCGTATAAAAACGGGGGAGCGTGCCTTACTGATATTGTACCGCCTGACGTCACACAGGTCGATCGGTACGCCGTGCTGCCGAAGGAGGACGGCGGCGCGCCGCAGATGAAATATTTACAAAACTTTTTATGGAGGATAAAAAGCAATGGCAAAGAACTTGAAAAAGTGGGCAGGCGCGGCGGTTGCGTCCGTTCTGTCGCTCTCAATGGTTTTCAGCCTTGCCGCGTGCGGCGGGAACAACGAGCCGCCGGTTTCTCAGTCGGCGGACGCGTCTCTTCCCATCGGCGATAAGCTCGAGCTTACCGCTCCCGCATCGAGCGGCGTAACATGGACTTCGAGCGATACCCAGGTCGCAACCGTCTCTTCGAGCGGCGTCGTGGAAGGGATCGGTGAGGGTCTGGCAACGATCACGGCGACCGTCTCCGGAGGCGAGAGCACTTCGTGGGATATCGTCGTCGGCAAATCGTTCACCTATAAGGCGGCGGTCTCTTCCTCGCCTACAACGTGGAACCCGCACACCTGGGAGAACAACACCGATTCCATCATTCTCGGCTATATCTCGATGGGCTTCTACGACGTTCAGCTCAAATACGATGAAACGGGCGCCGTTGTCGGCTACGAGTGGGCTTACGAGATGGCTGCCGCCGATCCCGAAGACGTGACGGAGGATTATGTCGGCAAATACGGCGTGGAGAGCGGCGATGAGCGCAAGGCATGGCGTATTTCGCTCAATCAGGACGCCGTATGGCAGAACGGCGACGAGATCAAGGCGGACGAATACATCTATTCCATGCAGCAGCTGCTCGATCCCACGATGCTCAACCGCCGTTCTGACAGCTACACGGGCAGCACGTTCTCCATCTACGGGGCGCGCAACTACCTGTATTCCGAAACGCAGACGATTTACGACAGCCTTGAATCGCACGGCTATACCAGCGTAGAAGAAGCGCTGGCTGCGGGCGAGAAAGTCTACATCGATATGTGGAGCAGCTGGGGCATGCAGGGCATGACCGACGAGAACGGGAACGAGTGCCCTCAGTGGCTGCCCGTCAACGATACGACTTTATATCGTGACCTTGCCATCGAAGATCCCAATGCGGATGACGCGTGGGTCTCCGCGAACTATATCTATAACCATTACGGGAGCGAGACCCTGATGGCAAATTCCCTTGTCGCGATCCCCGTAAACAATGAACATCTGGATTATGCGTGGGATTGGCAGGACGACGGAAACGGCGGCGTCGGGCTCGTTCAGGTGGACGATTACACCTTCGATATCATTCTCGACAACGAGATCGACGATTTCTATCTGCACTATAAACTGACGGGCAACTGGCTCGTTCACAGAGAGACGTACGAAAAAACGAAGGACGAGGCGAACGGCGTCAACAGATACAATACCGGTTCTGTTGCCAACACCATGTCTTACGGGCCTTATGTGCTCACTTCGTTCGAGTTCGATTCGCACTTCACGCTTGCACGCAACGAGAACTGGTACGGCTATACGGACGGCAAGCACAACGGACAGTATTCCACCACGAACCTTGACTACACCTACGTGAGCGGCGAGACCGCAAAGGCGCAGATGAAGGAGATGTTTATGCTGGGTAACCTTTCCGATTATACGATCGACGGCACCGAGTGGTCGACCTACGGCAACAGCCGCTATATCATGTCGGAACCCGAGAGCTACGCATATCAGTTCTTCCTTGCGACCGACCGCAGCCAGGATTTCCTTGACGGAGAATCGAGCGCGAGCGAGAACCATAAAGTACTCGGACTGTCTACGTTCCGCAAGGCGCTCTCCTTCTCCATCAACCGTCAGAGCTATACCACCCGCTTTGAGCCGACTTCCGATATCGGCCTCGGGCTTCTGAACGACCTGTATATCTACAATCCCGATACGGGCGAGGCTTACCGCGATACCGACGCCGCGAAGGAGACCATCCTCAAGGCGCAGGATTATTACGAGAAGGACGGCGTCTGGTACAACGTCCACGGCGAGGCGCAGGGTTCGCTCGACGACGCCTACGATTCTCTCACGGGATTCGACCTTTCCCATGCGGCGGATCTCATGGAGCAGGCGTATCAGGAGGCCGTCCACGAAGGGATCTATGATGGTGAGCCGGTTGTCATCACCTACTGCACGGTGGGCAAAGGCGTCAGCGAGAATCTGCAGGCGCTCATCGATATGATCAACGGCATGCTTGCAGACGTGATCGCGGCATGCGATCAGCCTACCTTCAAAAGCGTCAGCCTGAAAGTTCAGCTCTACGCGGATGAGGCGACCTATTGGGAGGCGCTCAAGGCGGGGAAAATGGATCTTTCCTTCTCGGCATGGGGCGGCTCGGCAATGGATCCCTGGGGCATCATTTACAGCTGCTATATCGACTCCGCGAACTCCAACAACTTCGAGTTCGACAGCGTTGCAAAGGGGATCGACATCACCATCAATTACAACGGCAAAGATGTGGACGCGAGCCTGTACGACTGGGCTGCATGGCTGTACAACGCACAGTCCGATAACCAGTACGACAAGACCAACCTCTACGAGGCGCTTGGCGTTGCCGTCGGCGAAGCGGAGTACGACTTCAAGCTCGAGGTGCTCGCGCAGTGCGAACTTGCTCAGCTCCAGACGTACAGCAACCTGCCCATCTTCTACAGCTATATCACATCGCTCAGAAGCGCGCAGTACAACAACGGCTCCGACTACTATGTGAACAACATGATCGGGTACGGCGGCATCCGTCACATCTACTACAATTACAGTGACGCGCAGTGGTCGAACTTCGTACAGGGGCACAACGGGAACCTCGAGAGCTACTATACCGCATCGTAATTAACTGAGTCGGCGATACTAATCATGGTGCAAAGAGTTTGCGGGCTTTTCTGCCCGCAAACTCTTCGTGCATAAAAGGAAAACTATGGTAAAATACGTTATCAAGAGATTGCTCCTCGCAGCGCTCACATTGTTTGTGATCATGTCGATGTGCTTTATCCTCATCAAGCTGCTGCCGCTGCCCGCCGTGACCGGATCGGAGGCGACGGTCGCAATCATCGAGGCGCGGCGCGAGGCGATGGGGTACTATCTTCCCATCATGGAGCAGTTCTTTTTGTTCTGGCAGCGCATCTTCACGTCTTTCGACTGGGGCATCGGCGAGAGCATGTATCAGACGCAGTCCGTTCTTGAGATCATCGGGCAGAAGCTGCCCGCGACCATCGGCGTCAACGTATACTCGCTCATTTTCAGCATTCCCATAGGCATCGGACTGGGCATCTTTGCCGCGGTCAAAAAGAACAAGTGGCAGGATCACACCATTTCCACGCTCGTCATGGTGTTCATCTCCGTTCCGTCGTTCGTGCTTGCGTTCATCATCCAGTATGTGTTCTGCTATAAGCTCGGCTGGTTCGGACTGCACGTCAACCGCGTGGATTCGACGATGAATGTGTGGGCGCAGATCTTCTCGCCGTCGATGTTCGTCTCCATGATCCCCGCCATCGCCTCTCTTGCGTTCGGCACTATTGCGGGATTCACGCGCTACACCCGCGCGGAGCTTTCGGAGGTGCTCACGAGCGACTATATGCTGCTCGCGCGTACAAAGGGACTCACGCGGCGCCAGGCGACCATCCGCCATGCGCTGCGCAATGCCATGGTCGTCATCTTCCCCATGATCCTGGGTCAGTTCATCAGCGTGCTCGCGGGTTCGCTCATCATCGAGCAGATCTTCGGCATCCCCGGGATCGGCGCGCTCTACGTCAACTCCATCACGGTGCGCGACTACAACTTCTTCATGGCGATCTCGGCGTTCTACACCGCCATCGGACTCGTCGCAGGGATCGTGATCGATCTGAGCTACGGCTTCATCGATCCGAGAATCAGAATAGGGGCGAAGTAATATGACGAACGAAACGCAAAACATCATGGATATCCCCGCCGAAAAGTTTGCCTTCGCGCAGACGGATAAAAAGCTCGGCGATAAAAAGCTGCAGACCAAGCCCGTGAGCTACATGCGCGACGCATGGCGCAGGTTCGCAAAGAACAAGTCGTCCATTGTCGGCATGGTCATCATCGTCTTTCTGTTGCTGTTCTCGCTCATCGCGCCGCTCGTCTCGCAGTATTCCGTCGAATATTCCGACGGCGCGTACCGCAACGTCCTGCCCAAGATCTCGGCAAATGCCGACGGCGGGTTCTGGGACGGCACGGAGCGCTACGAATCCAACCTCGCCACCTATCAGTATAACATTGCGATCGGGGTGGAGAGCGGCAGGGAGGCCGTTAAAAAGGAGTACGGCACCAGCACCGTCGTTATCGAAGGAGAGGAGACCACGCTCTATTCCTACCGCCGCGATACCTACAACGCCGTCGGGTATATGTTCCAGACGCTCACATACGATCAGTTCGCGGCATTGCAGGAGTATCAGAACAGCACGGGCATCCAGATCGTGTATCCCGTTGTGGATAAGGACGCGATGCTCAGCTCTTCCGATGCGAACTACTGGTACCAGACCGTTTCGACGGGGGCGCACCGCGGCGAGGCGATGCTCGACGAAAACGGCGACTTTATCCCGCTCTACCTCACGGGACCCGCGTCGTCGTACGACCGTTACGACAGTCTGCGCATTGCGGGCGATCCGGGCATCGACGATCCCGAATCGGAGGACGCATACCGCTATTACCGCGTCGTGCAGGGCGGCGTGGAGGTGCGCGTGCTCTACTATGAGTACTACGTCTATCAGCACGGGTTCGAACCCGTACACATCTTCGGCGCCACGGGCACGGGCGCGGATCTCTTCACGCTCGTTGCTTCGGGAACGCAGTTTTCCTTCCTGCTCGCCATCGGCGTCTCCATCGTGAATCTCATCATCGGCGCCATCTACGGCGCGATCGAGGGATTCTACGGCGGCAAGATCGACCTCGTGATGGAACGCATTGCAGATATCCTGAACGGCGTGCCGTTCATGATCGTCGCCGTGCTTCTGAACATGCACTTTGCCGAAACGCTCGGCGTCGTCGGCGCGCTCATATTCGCGTTCGTACTGACGGGCTGGATCGGCACCGCGGCGACCGTCCGTATGCAGTTCTACCGCTATAAAAAGCAGGAATACGTGCTCGCCGCGCGCACGCTCGGCGCACGGGACAGAAGGCTCATCATGAAGCACATCTACCCGAACGCGCTCGGCACCATCATCACGAGTGCGGCGCTGTATATCCCGAGCGTCATCTTCTCGGAGACGTCGCTCGCGTATCTCGGCATCATCAATCTCAACAATCCGTCGGAAGGGCTGATCAGTCTCGGCTCGCTCCTGACGACGGGGCAGAGCGCGATCTCGCTCGGATTTGTGCATATCATGCTTTTCCCCGCCATCGTCATCGCGCTGCTCATGATCTCGTTCAACTTGTTCGGCAACGGCTTGCGCGATGCCTTCAACCCTTCGCTCAGGGGGGCAGACAGCTGATATGGAAAACAAAGAAATCAAACTCGCCGTCCGCGATCTCGTCATCTCATTCAAGACGGCGGCCGGAAACGTTCAGGCAGTCAGAGATATCAGTTTCGACCTGTACAGGGGAGAGACGCTCGCCATCGTCGGCGAATCGGGGTCGGGCAAGTCGGTCACGACGCGCGCCATCCTCGGCATCCTCGCGCCCAACGCCATCAAGGAGGGCGGCGAGATCATCTACGACGGGCAGGATCTGATGAAGATCGAGGAAGAGGGGTTCCACAAGATCCGCGGCGACAAGATCGCCATGATCTTTCAGGATCCGCTCTCCAGCCTCAATCCCATCATGCGCGTCGGCAAACAGATGACCGAGGCGATGATCATCAAGGGCAAACTCAGTCGCAGGGAATCGCGCAAGGATTTCAACACGATGCTCCGCCGCGTCAACCGCTATATGGATCTTGCCGCGGGGGACGACGCCGCCGCGCACGCAGCCAACCGCGAAAAGTGCAGAAATTTCGATAAATTCGAATATAAGCACCTCGCCCTGGAAAATGCATATAACAAGGCGAAGGAGGCGGCGGAGGACGCGCTCGTACACGTAAACGATCTGTTGTTCGAGCTCGAAAAACATGCCGTGACCGATCTGCGCGGCGCGGTCGCCGAGGTCGTCCGCCTCAGCAGGCACAGCGTCGAGCGTTACGTCGTTCATGCGCGCGCCGAAGAGCTCGCGGCGCAGCTCATCCGTCTGAAAGAGCTCACCCGCCGTTCCGTCAAAGAGACTGCCTCCGCGCTGTGGCGGAAGTATGTCTCCAAAAAGCAGCCCGAACGCGCCGCGGAAGAGGATCCCGCCGTCGCGGAGGCGCTCCGCAAGGTCAGGGAGATCCTCGAAGAGGCGCTCGCCCTGCCCATGCCCAATTTCTTTGCGATGGGGTACTACCTCACGTTCTCGCCCGATCCGCTCCCCGAGATGCCCGTGAACGAGCTCAACGCGTTCATGCGCAGATATCTCGACGAGCACTTCATGCTCGACTTTATCGCCACGGCAAGGGGCGCGCTGGAGTATTCTCACGCCGAATCCGTCGGAAACAAGCGCGCGGCGCTCGGCGTCATCGGCGAGCTCATGCCCGTCTTTGAAAAGCCTTCGCTGGATAAGGCTGAGGTCGCCGCTGCATCCAAAAAGCTCGTGGCTGCCGTCGAGAAGGCGATCGACCGCCTCGAGATCGTAAAGGACAATGCGGCGTATACCTTCGCGTCCAGCCTGAAGGCGGCGACGGCGCTCTACTTTGCAGGCATCAAAGGGAACGCCCGCGAGGAAAGGCGGTATGCCCGCCAGAAGGCTTCGTACGACAGGCGTGCGGCGCGCGGCAAAACGCCGGAGTGGCAGGTGGCGGAGAAGAACCTCGTCGATCTGCAGGCAGCCGAGGCGGATATCCGCGTGCTCATCGACCGCGTGCGCGAACGCTACGAACAGGCTGCCGCGGCGCAGGGCGGCGATTTCGGCGAAAAGACCGTCGCGCTCATCGATTATCTCAAAGAAAAGGCGTCCAACGTGGCGTACAGGCTCACGCGCGGCGTGGCAAAGATGCGTGCGCTCAAGCTCCTCGAGGAGGTCGGCATCCCCGAGCCCAAAAAGCGTTACCGCCAGTATCCCTTCGAGTTCTCGGGCGGTATGCGCCAGAGGATCGTCATTGCGATCGCGCTCTCCGCGAATCCCGATATCCTTATCTGCGACGAACCCACCACGGCGCTCGACGTGACCATCCAGGCGCAGATCCTGGAACTCATCAACAAGATCAAAAACGAGCGCAAACTTTCCGTCATCTTCATCACGCACGATCTGGGCGTGGTCGCAAACATGGCGGACAGGGTCGCCGTGATGTATGCGGGCAAGATCGTGGAGATCGGCACCGCGGAAGACATCTTCTACGCGCCCGCGCATCCCTATACCTGGGCGCTGCTCTCCTCGATGCCCGATCTCGACACGAAGGAGAAGCTCGAGGCGATCCCCGGAACGCCGCCCAACATGATCTATCCGCCCAAGGGCGACGCCTTTGCGGACAGAAACAAGTACGCCATGCAGATCGATTTCGAGATGCAGCCCCCGATGTTCAGGATATCGGATACGCATTACGCCGCCACATGGCTGCTGCATCCCAACGCGCCCAAGGTCGAGCCGCCCAAGGCGGTCACCGACAGGATCGCAAGAATGAAAAAGAAAACGGGAGGAGACGAGTATGCAGGATCATGAAGATGAAGTTTTGCTGAAAGTCGAGCACCTCTGCCAATATTTCAAGATGGGCGCCGGGCGCGAGCTCAAAGCTGTCGACGACGTCAGTTTCGATATTAAGAAAGGCGAAGTTTTCGGGCTCGTCGGCGAGAGCGGCTGCGGCAAGACGACGACGGGCAGATCGATCATCAAGCTGTACGATATCACCTCGGGCAACGTATACTTCAAGGGTCAGCGCATCTGCGCGGGCACGCGCTCGTATAAGGACGCGATCAGAAAGGCGAAAGAGGAATACGCCGCCGCCCGCGCGGAGCTGAAGAAAAAACTGCGCGAAGAGAGCGCCGCGGCGCCCGAAAAGGCGCAGGAGCTCAGGCAGGCGTTCCGTTCCGCCCTCGCGGAAAAGAAGGCGGCGCTCAAAGCGCTTGTCGCGGAGCAGAAAGAGGCGATGCGCGCGGCGCGTTACGACCACAAGAACTGCGAAAAGATCTATTTCAACAAACTCAAAGAGGAGTACCGCGAGGCGCTCGGAAGGGCGGGCGGCAGCGTCGAAAACCTCACGCCTGAAGAGAAGGAGAAGTACCGCTCCGTCATCAATCAGCCCAGGATCCCCAAAAAGGCATGGCTGATCGCCATGTTCTCCCTCATCGCCGCCGCGGTCGTTCTGTTCGCGGTGAGCATTTCGCAGTACGTCGTCTTTAACAGGCAGTACGGCAGCTATCAGCCCGTGTCCGCGCGCGTCGAGAGTGCCGACGCGCAGGCGGGGACCACCACGGTGAGTTTCTCCGTCACCAACGAGGACGACGAATCCGTCAGCTACGAGGTCGTTCTCGATTACTACGATCCCGACCTCGGCGTGTCCACGCCCGAACAGACCGTTCGTCTGCGCGTCTATTACGACGCGGAAAACCCCGCGGAAAACGTGCTCGCATATTCTCCGCAGGCGACGACGGCGAACATTCTGCTCATCTCCTTCTTTGTCGCCGCTGCGGCGGCGGTCGTGATCGCGCTCTATGTGAACGAGCGTTACAACCCGTCCAGGCTCATCACGCAGATCCAGATGATCTTCCAGGATCCCATTGCCTCGCTCAACCCCCGCATGACCGTCAAGGATATCATTGCCGAGGGGCTGGTGATCGAAGGGGTGAAGGATAAAAAGTACATCGAAAAACAGGTGTACGACGTGCTCGAACTCGTCGGGCTCGTACCCGAGCATGCCGGCAGATACCCGCACGAGTTTTCGGGCGGACAGCGCCAGCGCATCGGCGTTGCGCGGTCGGTCATCATGCGTCCCGAGCTCATCATTGCCGACGAGCCCGTCTCCGCGCTCGACGTCTCCATTCAGGCGCAGGTCATCAACCTTCTCAACGATCTGCGCAGCAAGCTCGGGCTCACCATTCTGTTTATCGCGCACGATCTCTCGGTCGTCAAGTATTTCTCCGATCGTATCGGGGTCATGTACTTCGGTAAGATGGTGGAGCTCGCGCCGTCCGACGAGCTGTTCGCGCACCCGCTGCATCCGTACACGAAGTCGCTGCTCTCCGCTATCCCGCTGCCCGATCCGGAGTACGAAAAGAACCGCAGGCGGTTTGTGTATAATCCGCTCGCGGAACACGATTATTCGGAGGAACAGCCCGTGCTGCGCGAGATCGCTCCGGGGCATTTCGTGCTCTGCAACACCGCGGAGTACGAAAAGTATCTTGCAGAGCTGGGCGGGACTTCGGGCAAATGAAACAGACGGTCGTAAAATATGCCGTCACGGCGGGCGTCGGACTGCTGATCGCGCTGCTTGTCTCCTTTGCGAAGGGCGTGTACTGGCTCAGCGATGCCGTCAAGATCCAGCAGGCGCTGTGCGATTGCTTTGCCGTTCCGGGGCTGCTGCTCATCCTGTTCGGCGCGCTCGTGTTCTGTACGAACGGCGGCACGTTCGATATGTTCGGATTCGGGGCGAGAAAGTTCATCGGGCTCTTCAAGCGCACCAAGTCGGAGCGCGACAAAGAGAGCTTTTACGAATACCGCCGCCGCAGGCAGGAGAACAAGCGCTCCTTCGGGTATCTCTTTCTCGTCGGCGCGGTCTTTTTCGCCGTGGGGCTCGTCTTCTTTTTCCTGTATAAATTCTGACGCGCAGGCGTTCCGAAAAACAAAACTGCGTCCCGCCGCTTTCAGGCGGGGCGCAGTTTTCTCTTTTCCGCGGGGTGCCGGGACGGAGCGCTCCGCTAT
Source organism: uncultured Clostridia bacterium (assembly GCA_944367465.1). GTDB lineage: Bacteria > Bacillota > Clostridia > Christensenellales > Borkfalkiaceae > Gallimonas. The sequence continues at coordinate 9,115 of CALVWO010000019.1, read as the reverse complement.
GTTCGCTTTTGCGAACAAACGGGGCGGCTGCGGTGAAAAAATTTTCGATTGCATCTTGCAATCCGTCCGTTTTTGCGGTATAATAGGGCAAAGGGGAATGAAATCATGCAGGATAAACGCTATCTCGAACGGCTTTCCGTTCAGTTTCCGGCAGCCGCCGACGCGGCGACGGAGATCATCAATCTTTCCTCCGCGCTCAACCTTCCGAAGGGCACGGAGCACTTCATCACCGATATCCACGGCGAATACGAGCCCTTTCTCCACATCCTTAAAAACGGGTCGGGCTCCATCCGCAAGAAGATCGAAGAGGAGTTCAAGGGCTCTCTTTCGATGAAGGAGAAAAAATCGCTCGCAACGCTCATATACTATCCGGAGCAGAAGCTCGCGCAGATCGAGGCGATGGAGGAGGATCTCGACGACTGGTACAAGACGACCATCTACCGCCTTGTGCGGGTCAACCGCCGCATTGCCTCCAAGTATACCCGTTCGCGGGTGCGCAAGGAGCTCCCGCGCGACTATGCCTATATCATCGAGGAACTCCTGAGCGAGAAGGAGGAGGTCGAGGATAAGGAGGCGTACTACAACGGGATCATCTCCGCCATCATCTCCACAAAGCGCGCGCGGCATTTCGTCATCGCGTTCTGCAATGTGATCCAGCGCCTCGCCGTCGACCGCATCCATATCCTGGGCGACCTGTTCGACCGCGGTCCCGGGGCGCACATCATCATGGATACGCTGCTCGGGTTCGACAACGTGGATTTCCAGTGGGGGAATCACGATATCTGCTGGATGGGCGCCGCGAGCGGGAGCCTCGCGTGCATCGCGTCCGTGGTGCGCATCTCCGCAAAATACGGCAATTTCAATACCATCGAAAACGGATACGGCATCAACCTTCTGCCGCTTGCGAAGTTCGCGCTCGATACTTACGCGGGCGACCCGTGCGACTGTTTTGCGATCAACGGTTCGCAGAGCTACGAGCCGTACGATCCCGATATGGATCGCAAGATCCACAAGGCGATCACCATCATCCTGTTCAAGCTGGAGGGGCAGCTCATCGCGCGCCATCCCGAATACAAGATGGAGGGGCGGCGCCTGCTCGACAAGATAGACCGCGCCGCCGGCACGGTGACCATCGACGGAAAAGCCTACCCGCTTGAGGATACGAATTTCCCGACCATCGATCCCAAGGATCCTTACGCGCTTTCGGCGGGCGAAAAGCTCGTCATGAAAAAACTCCGCTACGCCTTCGTCAACAGCGAAAAGCTGCAGCGGCACGTCTCCTATCTCTTCACGCGCGGGAGCATGTACCGCACGTACAACGGCAACCTTCTGTATCACGGCTGCGTCCCGCTCGAAGAGGACGGCAAGTTCAAAAAGGTGCAGATCGGAACCGAATTTTACAGCGGAAGGGCGCTCTTCGAGGAACTTGAAGGCTGGGCGCGCAAGGGCTATTACCTGCCCGAGGGCGACGAAAAGACGTTCGGTCAGGACACGATGTGGTTCATGTGGGCGAACGAAAATTCTCCGCTCTACGGCAAGGAGCGCATGACCACGTTCGAGCGCTATTTCGTCAAGGATCCGAGCTGTTATTACGAGGCGAAGAACTCCTACTATAACTATCTCAACGATAACGGCGTGATCTCCGCGATCCTGAAGGAGTTCGGGCTGGATCCCGATTCTCCCGCGGCGCACATCATCAACGGGCACATGCCCGTGCATCTGAAGAGCGGCGAAACGCCCATCAAGTGCGGCGGGCGTCTGCTCATGATCGACGGCGGCATGTCCCGCCCCTATCAGCGCGAGACGGGCATTGCGGGGTACACGCTCATCAGCAATTCGTACGGCATGCGTCTCGTTGCGTACGAACCCTTCCGTTCGACGGAGGAGGCGATCAGGAACGAGAGCGACATCCACTCCGTCACCGAGATCGTGCAAAAGACGAATTACCGCCTCTCCATCCGCGATACGGACGAGGGGCGCCGCATGCAGGAGACCATCGACGAGCTCTCCGATCTGCTCGAGGCGTACAGGCTGGGCGTTATCCGCCCGCCGCAGTAGGGCGCTCCGCGCGGCGTGCAGACGCTGTATTTTGCCAATAAACTCCCGCAGGACTGCGTTTTGCGGGAGTTTTTATCAGAATGAAAGGAGAATATATGAAAGTTGTCATCATCGGCGGGGTCGCGGGCGGCGCGACTGCCGCGGCGCGCATCCGCCGTCTCGACGAGCGTGCCGAGATCGTCATGCTGGAGCGCACGGGGTATGTCTCGTACGCAAACTGCGGGCTGCCCTACTATGTGGGCGGCGCCATCGGGGAAGAGGACGCGCTCACATTGCAGACGCCGCAGTCCTTTTACGCCCGCTACCGCGTCGACGTGCGCGTCGGACACGAGGCGATCCTGATCGACCGTGCGCAAAAATGCGTGCGGGTGCGCGATCTTGCGGCGGGAAGGACGTATGAAGAGCACTACGATAAGCTGCTCTTATCGCCCGGGGCGAAACCCGTGGTGCCTGCCGCGGCGCAGACGGACGACGCGCGCGTGTTCACGCTGCGTACGGTGGAGGATACGCTCGCGCTGCACGATTTCGTCGTGGGGCAGAGGCCTGCCTCGGCGGTCGTCGTGGGAGGCGGATTCATCGGGCTGGAGACGGCGGAAAATCTTGCGGAGCGCGGCATGAGGGTCACGCTCCTGCAGCGGGGCGATCACGTGCTCGCGCCGCTCGACCGCGATATGGCGTGTTTCCTGCATGCGGAGCTCGTACGGCAGGGGATCGATCTGCGCCTGAACACGCCCTTCGAAGGGCTGAAAACGGACGGGGAGCTCGCCGTCCTCACCAAAGACGGCGCCATCGGCGCCGATCTCGCCGTCATCGCGTTGGGCGTTGCGCCCGATACGGCGCTCGCGCGGGAGGCGGGGCTGGAACTCGGCATGAAGGGGAGCATCGTCACCGACGCGCACATGCGCACCTCCGATCCCGATATCTACGCCGCGGGCGACGCGGTGGAAGTGCGCCACTTCGTCACGGGAGAGAAAACGCTCATCGCGCTCGCGGGCCCCGCGAACAAGCAGGGGCGCATCGCGGCGGACAATATCTGCGGCGTCGGGAGCGAATACAGGGGATCGCAGGGTTCGTCCGTCATCAAGGTGTTCTCTCTCACGGCGGCGAACACGGGGCTCAACGAGAAGGCGGCGCGCGCCGCGGGGCTGGATTACGAGAAGGTCATTCTCTCGCCCGCCGATCACGCCACCTATTATCCGGGCGCGCGGCTCATGACGATGAAGGTGCTCTTCGAACGGGGTTCCCGCCGCATTCTGGGCGCGCAGATCGTGGGCGGACAGGGCGTCGACAAGCGCATCGACGTGCTCGCCACAGCCATCCGCGCCGGCGTGAAGGCGGACGAACTCAAAGATCTCGACCTCGCCTACGCGCCGCCCTATTCCTCGGCGAAGGATCCCGTCAACATGGCGGGCTACATGATCGATAATATTCTTTCGGGCAGGGTGAAACAGTTTTTCTACGAGGATATCGCGGCGCTCCGCTCGCAGGACGTCGTCCTCCTGGATACCCGCACGCGCGGCGAGTACGCCCGCGGGCATGCCGAAGGGTTCGTCAATCTTCCGCTCGACGACTTGCGCGGGCAGCTCTCTTCGCTTCCCGCGGGGAAGAAGATCTACGTCATGTGTCAGAGCGGGCTGCGCAGCTATCTCGCCTGCCGGATCCTCTCGCAGAACGGGTTCGACTGCTATAATTTTGCGGGCGGCTACCGCTATTATGCCGCCGTGCACGGCTGATCTTCCGCGGGGATCGCCGGACGGAAACGGGATGAAACAATGTGCCGAAAAGCGCCCGCCCGTATGCGTTTTGCATACGGGCGGGCGCTTTTTCATACGTTATTATGCTGCGCGGGGTCACACGAACAGCGTCTCGTACTCGTTCGTCGCAACGCCCGTCAGAACGTTGTACAGGTCGTTTGCGCGTACGTCTGTGCGGAAACAGTCGAGCGCCGCCTTCGCGAGTTTGCTGTAATCGCTCTTGCGGGCGATGACGGGGTAGGCTCCGCCGCTCAGGTCGCGCAGGATCTCCTCCGAGGCGGAGCTCTTCACGGCGAGAACTTTATAGTAGAGGGGCGACTGAGCGTATTCCGTCACCGTCTCGCGCGTCACGCCCAGAAAGTTCTGCGCGAGAATGCGCCTGAGCCGCGAGAGGGTATAGCGTTTCGAGACGATCTTCCGCAGCATCTCCGCATAGTCGGGCGTGCTGCGCGCCATCGATTTCAGGCGGTTTTCCAGCCCTTCGGCGCAGTCCGGACACTGTGCGACCGCCTGTTCCTCCGCCGCCACGAGCGCTGCGAGCGCCGCTTTTTCGTAGGGGACGGGCGTTGCGCGGAGCGCCGCGCGGTATACGTGTTCGGGCAGGTTGCTTTTGAGCGCCTTTTTCGCCTTGCGCGAGCCGTCCGCGATCGCGCCGCGCAGAGCCGTCGCGGAGGAAAAGTCTTTGAAGAGCGCCGTGTCGGCATATCCGCCGCCCACGCGCGGGATGGGGAGCGGTTGGATCGCCGCGCCCGCCTGCAGAATGGCGCGGCAGTACTCCGTCCCCAGAATATTGTTGGGGGAGGTGAGCAGCGCCTCGTCCACGTCCGCGCCCGCGGCAAGCAGCGCCGCGTTGCGCGCCCGCACATACGAAGTGCCGTCCTTCATGTTCTCTCTGAGCGCCGCTTTGAACTGCTTGCTCTCGTCGAGCGTCGCGCGCGCGGTGCGCAGGAAGTCCTCCTTTGTGCCGCTTTCGCATCCGAAGGCGAGTTCTCCCACGCAGGGAAGGGAGGCGAGGATGTGCACCGCGCCCCGCGCGAAGTACTCCGCCGCGGAGACCGCGAAGGGGACGGGCAGCTCCAGAACGACGTCCGCGCCGCCCGCCACGGCGTGCGCCGCGCGTTCGTATTTGTGGAAGATCGCCGCCTCGCCGCGCTGGGTAAAGTTACCGCTCATGATGCAGAGGACGCCGTCGCATCCGCTCAGGCGGCGTATTTCTCCGAGCTGGTATCTGTGCCCGTTGTGGAAGGGGTTATATTCGCAAATTACCGCACAATATTTCATGAAATCTCCCTCTTGTTCTTTACAAATGTAAAAAAAGGTTGTATAATAGGGAAGAAAAGTTTTCCCGCCTTTTATTATACATGAATCGCGGAGAAAAAGAAAGCGTTCAAGGAGAATTTTTATGGCGGACTTCATGCGGAAAGTCAAGGCATTCGGAAGAAAGCTCGTCGAAAGCGGCTCGATCGTGGAAGATCTGAAAAAGCGCGCGGGCGAAAAACAGCGCAGGATCGTGCTGTGCGAGGGGGAAGATAAGCGCGTCGTCGAGGCGGCGCAGCGCTGTGTGGAGGAGAACGTTGCAAAGATCGTGCTCCTCGGCAAGGAATCGGAGATCAAAGCGGCAAATCCCGAGGCGAATCTCGTGGGGATCGAGATCATCAATCCCGCAACGTCGCCCAAACTGCAGGAATATGCCGATCTTTTATACGAACTGCGCAAGGCGAAGGGCATGACGCCCGAACAGGCGCTCGAGCAGGCGAAAGACGCCACCTTCTTCGGCGCGCTCATGCTCAAGGCCGGCGATGTGGACGGGCTCGTTTCGGGCGCGTGCCACTCCACGGCGAACACGCTCCGCCCCGGGCTTCAGATCATCAAAACGGCGCCCGGCGTCAAGGCGGTCTCCAGTTTTAACCTCATGATCGCGCCCGCCGGCGGGAACAAGTACCTCGACGACGGCGTGATCATCTTCGCGGACTGCGGGCTCAATCCCACATATACCGCGGAAGGACTCGCCGACTGCGCCCTCGCAACGGCGAGAAGCGCGAAGGAGATCGCGGGCATCGAGCCCCGCGTCGCAATGCTCTCCTTCTCGACGATGGGCTCCGCAAAGCACGATAACGTCACGCTCGTACAGGAGGCGACCCGCATCGCCAAGGAAAAAGCGCCCGATCTCGCGCTCGACGGCGAGCTCCAGTTCGACGCCGCGCTCGTTCCCGAAGTCGCCGCGCTCAAAGCGCCCAAGTCGCTGGTCGCGGGGCATGCGAATGTGTGCATTTTCCCCGACCTTCAGGCGGGCAACATCGGCTACAAGATCGCCGAGCGCCTCGGCGGGTTCCAGGCGGTCGGCCCCATCTGCCAGGGCTTTGCAAAACCTCTGAACGACCTCTCCCGCGGCTGCAAGGCGTCCGATATCGTCCTTGCCGTTGCGATCACTGCGCTCCAGGTGCGCGAAAACTGAACCGAAACAGAAAACCACAAAGGGGAAGAAAGTAAGATATGAAAATCCTTGTCATCAACGCAGGCAGCTCTTCGCTCAAGTATCAGCTCATCAACAACGAAACGGAGGAGGTGCTTGCAAAGGGCACCGTCGAGCGCATCGGCATCAAGGGCGGCAAGCTCACCCATAAGGCGGGCGGGAAGGAATTCGTCATCGAGAAGGAGATCAAAGATCATACCGAGGCGATCCAGATCGTTCTGAACGAACTCATCGACGGGGAGGCGGGCGTCATCAGATCGATGGACGAGATCGACGCCGTCGGACACCGCGTCGTCGCCTCGGGCGAGGCGTTCAAAAAGACGACGCTCGTCACCGACGAGGTGATGCAGACGATGGAGGAGATCGCGGAGCTCGCGCCTCTGCACAACCCTGCGGCGATCCTCGGCGTCAACGCCTGCCGCGCGGTCATGCCCGGAAAGAAGATGGCGCTCGTGTTCGATACCTCCTTCCATCAGACGATGCCCGATTACGCATATCTCTATGCGATCGACTACGACGATTACAAGACCTATCAGGTGCGCAAGTACGGCGCGCACGGTACGTCGCACAAGTTCGTTTCGCAGGCGGCGGCGGAGTATCTCGGCAAAAAGCCGGAAGAACTCAAGATCATCACCTGCCACCTCGGGAACGGTTCCTCCATCTCCGCGGTGGACGGCGGAAAGTGCATCGATACGTCGATGGGGTTCACCCCCCTTGCGGGCGTGCCCATGGGCACCCGCAGCGGCGATATCGACGCCGCCGCGGTGGAATTCCTGTGCCGCAAGAAGGGCATGAACATCCACGACGGGCTCACCTATCTCAATAAAAAGTGCGGCATGCTGGGCATTTCCGGCGTTTCCTCCGACTACCGCGACCTCACCGCGGCGGCAAAAGAGGGCAACTACCGCGCGCAGCTCGCGCTCAACATGTTCTCCTACGCCTGCAAAAAGTATGTGGGCTCCTACATGGCGGCGCTCGGCGGGCTCGACGTCATCGTCTTCACGGCGGGCGTGGGCGAAAACACGCCCCACATCCGCGCGGCGATCCTCAAGGATATGGAGTTCTTCGGCATCGAGATCGACGAAGAGAAGAACAACTATAAAAACGATGGCGCGATCCACGTCATCTCCAAGGACGGCTCCCGCGTGAAGGTGCTCGTGATCCCCACCAACGAAGAGCTCGTCATTGCGCGCGAGACGGCTGCGCTCCTTTGAGAATACCAACTTACAATTTTGCAAAATCTTGCAAATGCACGCGAAAAAAGATTGACAAAGCGGCGCAAATCGCCTATACTCTTATAAGTTAAATGATCCCTGAAATCGACGTCCGTACGCTTACGGCAAAAAAAATTTCAGAGGGCGCGCTCGCGTTTTCCTTCGCGCCGGAGGCGGATCTTCTCGAGATCCCGTTCGTGCGCTTTGAAGGGGACGTGAAGGCGGAACTCACCTATCGTATCTTTGAGGACGATAGCGTGGAAGTAGCGGGAAAACTCTCGTTTGCGCTGTGCGGGGCTTGCTCGCGCTGTCTGAAAGAGACGCGGGCGGATCTTGCGGGCGATGTGAGCGGATTTTTTCTCCCGGGAGAGAGCGACGGCGAGAATTACGGTTACCGTTTCGGAAAGATCGACCTTACCGAGCTCCTGCGCGACAGTCTGATGTTCGCGCTCCCGTCCCGTCTTCTTTGCGATGCGTGTACGCAATGGGAAAACGAGTAAAACACGACTAAAAAGAGGTGAAAGAGAATGGCAGTCCCCAAGAGAAAGCAGTCTAAGAGCAGAACCAACAAGCGTTTTGCCAATTACAAGGCTACGGCGCCCGAGCTTGTCGAGTGCCCGCATTGCCACGAGCTGAAGGTCGCGCACCGCGTGTGCAAGAACTGCGGCTATTACGACGGCAAGGAAGTCGTTGCCGAAAAACAGGAAACCAAGTAAGCGGATGATCAGTTTAAGGAAGCGGACTATTGAAAGCCCGCTTCTTTTCATACCGTTTTTCCGCAATATCCTTGCGGGAAGGGGTTCCGGTTGGATGATGCGCGGGAGATCCGCGTGTGAATAAGGAGGGAGATCATGGATAAAACGGCTTTTTATAATCTTTCGTACGGCGTGTATCTCTGCACGTCGTGGGACGAGGGGCGCCCCGTGGGGTGCGTTGCGAACAGCGCGATGCAGATCACGTCGTCGCCCGCCACGCTCGCGGTGTCGCTCAATCACGATAACTACACCAACAAATGCGTGCGCGATACGGGACGGTTCGCCGTTGCCGTACTGGGGGAGCATGCCGATCCGAAACTCATCGGCAGATTCGGGTTTTCCTCCTCGAAGGATACCGATAAATTCGCGGAAACGCCCTATGCCGTGCGCGGAAAGATGCCCGTTCCCGACGACTGCGTGTGCTGGTTCTCCTGCAAGGTGATCGATACGATGGAGACGGCGACGCACACCGTGTTCCTCGGCGAAGTGCTCGACTGCGAGGTGCTCAAAAAGGATGCACCCATGACGTATGCCTACTACCATAAGGTGCTCAAGGGCAAGACGGCGGCGAATGCGCCCACCTATCAGCCCGATCAGCCCGCTGCGGAAGAGGGCGGGAAGTACGTCTGCAAGATCTGCAAGTACGAATACGACGGCGCAACGCCCTTTGAAGCGCTCCCCGACGACTGGGTCTGTCCCATCTGCGGCGCGCCGAAATCGCAGTTCGAAAAGAAGTGAGCGTCATTTTTGCGCCCCGTGCGGAACCGTATGTTCCGCACGGGGTGTTTTTTGTATAAAGAAAACCCCCGGATAGTCCGGGGGTTCAGGAATAGGCTTATGCCGATGAGCAAGAATAAAGGC
>CALVWO010000018.1 GCA_944367465.1 uncultured Clostridia bacterium | reverse complement strand
GAACAAGCAAAACGGCTGTCAAAGCGGATCTATAAAGACGCAATGACAGCCGTTTGCACGGAGCAAGCCAGCGGCAAGGCATTAGCCCCGGCTTGCGACTAATTGTTTGCCGTATAGCGGATAGTCCGAAAGCGGTAAATCGACTTGGCAATAGTATTCAGTTCTATTTATCTGATATAATACAGTGTGCGTTTTTGCGGCTTTCAGTTCCACCATATTGGAACTATCCGAACCGGGATAGGAAGGCATCTCCCAAGGAGTATCCTCGGGGGATGTCTTTGTATATTTGAAGAAAATCCGGATCTTATCGTCGAACACGTGATTTTTTTCGATCAAAGCGCGGGAGATCCCGCTGAAGGCGGCGCGGGCGCGGTCATGCACAAAATGAGAGTGCAGCCGGGTGCAGCGCGGGGAGCATAAAAATGGAATAGAACAAAGCAGTCCGTGAAGGATCAGGCTCGCAAGGGTCTGCATTCTTTACGGGCTGCATTTTGTGCGTGCGGACGCCTGTTCCGGGCGTTTTCCGCCGGAGCGCCCATGCGGATATTCTGGAGAAAAAAACGGGAAAAAATCCACCGATTTTACATTACAAAGGGCAAAAAATCGCCGAAAGCACATTATCGATAATCTAACCACCGTTCTTTGAAAAAGGAAAATAGCGGCATTTGCAGGAAAAAAAGCGCAAATTAACGAAAAATCTGTAAAAAATCTGTCATAAAAAAGTTTCATAAAAAAATTTTTCAATTTTTATTTACATTACTGGTAATGTATGCTATCCTAAAAAACGGAGGATAAAATTTCGCGTAAAATTTCAGATTTCAAAGGGGGTACCCCCTTTATGTTAGCCGCAAGGCTAACATAAAAAAGATTTAACAGAAACAGATAGGGGAAAGCGCATTATGGAAAGACAGATCGTAACACTCGAAGACATTGCGGAGCGGCTCGGAACGACGAAAAACACGGTGAGCCGCGCTTTGCGCGATTGTTCGGACATCGGTTCCGCGATGAAGGAGCGGGTGAAACAGACCGCGATGGAGATGGGGTATGTGCCCAACCGCATTGCGGGATTCCTGCGCTCCAAGCGCTCCAACATCATTGCGGTGGCGATCACTTCGCTGACCAATCCGTTTTTCTCCGTCTGCATGGACTTCTGCACCGATTATATGGCGGAAAAGGGATACCGTCCGCTCATCTCCATTGTGCGGGATAATCTGAAGCAGGAGGATATCATCTCGTGCATTCAGAACGGTGCCTGCGGCATCATGACGTTCCTGGACATCACGGACGAAGGGATCGATTACTGCGAAAAGAATAACATCCCCGTCCTCGTCTGCGGCGTAAAACCCAGGCGCGACCGCGTCTGCGCGATCTATTCGGATTCCTACCAGTGTTCCCGGCTGGTGGCGCAGGAGGCATTCGCCTGCGGCGCAAAAAAACCGTGCTACGTCGGCGGCGACAAGCTGTGGCGGGAGGACGACCGTCGGGACGGGTTCATCTCCATCTTAAAGGAGCGCGGTCTGGATTGCGACGTATATTACTATAACTATTTCGCAAAAGAACAGGCGCTCGAAAAGATCAAAAGGAACGTTCTCGAAAACGGGAACGATTTTATCTTTTGTTTCAACGATGAGATCGCTTCCGGCGTGCAGGAAGCAATGGAAACGGAAAAGCGCTTTCAGGGCGAGATATACGGGGTGGATCGCTTTTCGGAATATCTGCCCTACTGCCGCAAAGTCAAGAGCGTGGGCGGCAGGCTGAGCGCCATCGGAAAACGGAGCGCGCAACTCCTGATCCGCAAGATCGAAAAGTACGACGGAAAGATCGTGCGAGAGATCTTCCCCGTCGAACTGAGCAAATAAACAGGATTTTATTGTAGCAGGGGGAGGAAAATGATGAAAAGGCTTATGAGGAGTGCTGCGGCAATCATATGTGCAGCATTGTTCTTTTGGGGGGCAGGCTGCACCGCGCAGTCCGTAAACCCTGAACCGCAGCATACGCACACATATTCTTCCGATTGGTCGCGGGATGCGTACTATCATTGGCATGCGTCGACGTGCGGACATGCGGAGGAAGTCGGGGAAATGGGACTTCATATCATAGAGGACGGCGTGTGTACCGTATGCGGATATGCAAGGACGCCTGAGCACACACGCAAGCCCGTTTCGACCATGTCGTTTGAAGGGAGTTATGAGATCGGAGACGTGCGCGTTCAGCTTCTCTCCGATACCCTTGTCCGCATTGAAAACAGGACGGAGAGCGGCATGTTCGAGAACAGGGAAAGCTGGATCGTCACCAATCGCCTTGCATGGGCGGGGACGGAAGGGGAGCTTGTCGAAGAAAACGGCGCCACGAAGGTCGTTACGGAAAACTATACCGTTGTTGTGCCTGACGGGGGCGACGCGGAGGACGTTTACATTTTAGACGCCGACGGCAAAGAACTTTGGGAGTATGTGAGCAGAACGGATACGAACGTCTATCTTCCAAGTCCGTCGGATGCGCTTACAAGTTGGTATTTCACCGATTCGCCCCGAATTATTCCTTCCTATGAGGGATACAGTCCTACGACGGAAGAAGAATTGCAGGGGTGGAGCTTTATGAGTGACGCAACGGATATCTTCGTGTTTCTTCCGCAAGGGAGCTATACGCAGTTCTGCGCCGATTATGTGAATCTCACAGGCAGAACGGAGATGGTCAACCTTTCGACGCTCGGATATTGGGATTCCCGCTATTATGCTTATACGGCGGAAACGGCGTTGCAGCAGATCAAGGATTATCGGGATCGGGGATATGCGATCGATGTGCTCGTGATTGATACCGACTGGCGGGACAGTTCGGGCGGCTGGGGATACGAAATCAACACCGATCTCTTTCCGGATATGGCGCAGTTTTTGAAGGACTGCGAAGACCTCGGCGTGGAAATATGTTTTAACGATCATCCGCAGCCGGTGGAGGGAACGCTCAACGGATTGGAGGGCGAAGAGGTCGACTACAGAAACGAGCATCTTACGCTGCTGCTGTCTCTCGGCGTTGACTACTGGTGGTATGACCGGAACTGGTCGGTTGCGCTGAATTCCTGCGATCCGGAGATTTCGGTATACGCGTTCGGCATGTATGCCTATCACTGGATCACGGAAGATTACTTCAACAGCATTGCCGATATCCGTGAATATGCGCAGCGCGCCGTCATCATGGGAAATGTGGACGGCGTGATGAACGGCGAGTGGAGGTATGCTTCCGATCTTGCGGCGCACCGCTATTCCATCCAATGGACGGGCGATACGCACAGCAGCATGCGGGATCTCGAGCGGGAAATTTATACGACGATCCTCGGCGGGGCGGAGGTCGGTATACCGTATATGTCGTCCGATCTGGGCGGACATGTCGGTTCCCTTTCGGAGAAGGAATATATCCGCTGGATTCAGTATGGCATGCTGTCGTCTGTCAGCCGCGTACATTGCGTGAATTCCCAACCGGGACGTATGCCTTGGCTTTACGGCGAAACGGCGGAGGCAGTATTTAAGACCTATCAGAACATACGCTATCGTCTGCTGCCGCTCTATTACGATCTGGCGCGGCAGAACTATGATACGGGGCTTCCCATTACGCGGCGCGTGGATATTGCCTACCCGCAGTATGCGGAGGCGGCGCGTAACGATGAATATCTTCTTGGCGATTATATCCTCATTGCGCCCATTGCGGAAGCATCCGGAAATGAGGCGTCGCGTACGGTGTTTATTCCGGACGGGACGTGGATCGATGTGTGGACGGGAGAGCGGTTTACCGGACCGTACACCTATACGGTGACGCACGATATCAATACATCGCCCATATTCGTTCGGGAGGGCGCGCTCGTTGCCCTTGCGCGGAACGGACAGAACACCTCGCAGTATGATTGGAGCGAAATGACGCTGGATGTATATCCCTCCATCAATTACAGCGCCGAAACGCGACTCTATGAGGATGATACAGAGACGGTCGCTTATCGGGACGGTCTGTATCGCACGACGGATATTTCCATGGCGTATGACGGGGAAAAGAAGGCGGTCGTTGTAGATATCGGCGCCGCGGAGCGCAATTTTGACGGCAAACTTGCATTTGAGGAACGGACATGGAATATCCGCGTTCATAAAAATCCCGCATGGGGAGAACTGACGCAGGTGAAGATCAACGGCGAAGTTTTTTCTGTCGAAGAGATAGAAAAGCTTGCGCAGGATCGTTCGGCAAAACCGTTCGCGTACAGCGGCGCGGCGGCTGACGGGGATATCTTCACGTTTACGTTCAGTGGATCCATCCGCGAGGCGTATGAGATCGAGTTGTATTTCAGCAGTATGGTTAGTTCCGGCAGCAATGAGGATTATGACGATTCCGAAACGCCGTTTACGCTTTCAAAACAGGGAGAGGTATCTTCCGTCGATCTTTCGGAAAACGGCGATCTTGGCTGGGTTTCCTATGGCGATAACGGCAGCGCCGGCGCAATTTCCGAAGGGGATGTATTTCGTTACCCCGAGGCGAATGTGACGGGCAGCGGCAGTTCGTACGGAAATTCCGTTACGGCGATCGGCGTTGCCTCCGGCTCTGTGAATAAGTCCTATACCCATGGCGGAACGGAAGTTGAAAACGCAAACGCCATATATACGATGCAGTATCTGACATTTGAGATAGATACCGTCGGAGAAGCGGCGGAATATGTGCTGATTCTTGGCGGGAATCTCTCTACGGCAAAGGTGACGGTGCGCGACCGCGCAGGCAATGTGCAGACGGTCATGTTCGGCGATATCGACGGCGAATGGACGCAAAAGGTCGTCATTTCCTGCCCCGAGAGCGCCGAAGGAACGCTGCAAGTGACCTTCTCGGCGGTCGCTACGTCCAAGCAGGATACCACGTCTTATCCGGCAGGGACTTCTTTGAAAAACGACGCGGCGATCATGCTGTACGGCTGTTATGCGCAGAAAGAAGCGTAACGGCGCTGACGAACGGATAAAAAAGCGAGAGTTTTTCAAATCATAAGGAGGAAAAAAGAGTATGAAAAAGAGAAGACTGATACCTTTTGCGGCACTTGCACTGACGTGCGGACTCATGGCGGCCGGCTTGGCGGGCTGCGGAGGCCCCGCGGACGAACCTTCAAATAATACGGATTCGACAGTTAAAGTCGATGAGGGGATCACGATCGACGGCACTTTTGACGAATCGTTTTATACGGGCAGGAACTGGCTGACGCTCAATAAGAGAATGCAGCAAAGCGGTCAGACGGAAACGGGTACGCTTGAAATGACGACGTATTTTTCCGAAACGGGGATCGTGGTCGCCGCACATATCGTCGACAGCCGCGCCGCCGTGTCCGGCAGCTCGGTTGCAACGAGTGACCAAACGTGTTTCAGCGGCTATTTCGCCTTCGGCGATACGACTTCAACGGGCGACGACGTGTATGAAGTGGAGAACACGGCTTCCAATCTGTTCAAAATTTCCGAATTTGTTTCGGGAGAGCTGCAGGTAATGAACACGGAGCCGGACGTAACGCCTGTTCATGCGGTGCATTGCATCGGCGATCTGCAAAACGGCGAATGTTACGAGTACTATGTCGAATACTTCATGCCCTATGCGCTGTTCGGCAGGAGCAGCGTGCCGGACACGGTGTATTTTAATCCTACCATGATCTCCGCCACGCTTGACGACAACGGCGAGGCGATCGACGATCTGCGCACCTGGTACAACTTCGGCGAGCAGCAGAGCGCACTGTACGGATGGGGGAAACCCAATTCGGGGTATGTGTTTGACGACAACGGGTTTGTTTCCAACAGCCTTGACATTGAAGAGTCGGAAGGCGGCAGCGTAACCGAAGAGTGGGGCTATGACTGGACGGTAACGGGCGACAGGGTCAATCTGAAAATTGCCGCGGATAAGGGATACAAGCTCACCTCCCTGCGGGTGAACGGCGAAGAATGCATCGATGAGATCGTTGCGGGCGTCTATTTCTTCACCGCGACCGGCGATACGACGGTCGTCCCCGTATTTACGGCTGTGGAAGTTGAAAATATTGTTGTCAGCGACGTATACGCATGGATCGATTACCCCGCGTCGGAATTTACGCTGGAACTCAACAACGGGGAGAGCGATTATACGCTCGAATACGATACTTCCAAACTTTCGATCGACAAAGAAAGGAAAACCGTAAAAGCGCTCGACGAGGGAATGTTTGAAGTTAAAGTAACGAGCGGCAGCGATACGGCAACTTTCGATGTGATCTGTTCAAGCGTCAACAGAAGCGGAACGGGCAAGTGGGACTCTTCATCTTACGCTCAAAAGGCAGCCGATATCAAGTCGCGCTATGCGTCGTACGGAAACAACGGCTCCACTACGGTGTTCCTCGGCGATTCTTTCTTCGATAACACCGAGAGAAATTGGAGCAACTTCTACACGACGTACGCGAGGGAAAAAGACGCTCTGGAACTCGGGATCGGAGGCACGACGACTTACGACTGGGAAAACTTCCTCTCCGGCGGCATTCTCGACGGTATGCAGCCGAAAAATCTTGTCGTCAACCTCGGCACAAACAATCTTGCCGCCGACCTGGACACGACAGAAGGGTTGGCAGAGAATTTGCAGCGTCTTTTTACATTGCTGCACGATAAAATGCCGAATACAAACATTTATTATCTCTCGATCGCGCAGCGCGTCGATACCACATCGTACGGAACGAGAATTTCCGCTGTGAACGATTTAATGGAACAGTGGTGCGAATATAAAGATTGGATCACGTTTGTGGATGTGGAAGGTCGGGTCGGTTCGAGCGATCTGAAGGACGGATTGCACCCGAAAGATGGAACGTACACCAATATTTATGTGCCTGCATTGGAAGCTGCGGGGTGCGTCGTGGAGAAGAAAATAGTTTAAGACAATTGAGTTCTGTACCGACGAACGGATAAAAAAGCGAGAGCTTTAAAATCATAAGGAGGAAAAAGAGTATGAAAAAGAGAAGACTGATACCTTTTGCGGCACTTGCACTGACGTGCGGACTCATGGCGGGCGTGTTTGCCGGCTGCAACGGCGGAGGAGAGACGCCTCCGCCCCCGACGGAGCACCAGCACGCCTATACGCAGTGGGACAGCAACGGCGAGGAACATTGGAAAGTCTGCCCCGACGACGGCGCGATCGATGAATCCAGCCGCGGGCAGCACACCTATGTCGACGGCGAGTGCGAATGCGGCAAAGAGGAGCCTGCGCCCGAGATCGTGTACGGAACGGCTTCGGGACAGGTGCAGCTGAAAAAGTACGGCGCGGCGGTCACGGATTACAGCGGCGTTACGGTCTCCGTGAACGACGACGGCGTAACGGTCTCCTATGATGAGGAGACGGGCAGGTTTACCGTTTCGAACGCTGTTGTAGGAACGTATTACAGGCTCACGGTCTCCAAGGAAGGGTACGAAGACTATCAGACGGAGTTTGCCGTGCAGGAGGGAAGCGATACCGTCATCGGCGGAACGGAAGGCATCACGCTCAACTTCCTCTATGCAACGCTTGACCGCAGCGGCAGCGGCGCCGCGATCGATCATGTGAACAAAACGATCTCGCTCGGCGGCAGTAATACCGCCCCCGACGTAGACGGAAAGGAGTCCTCCAAAGCAACGCTCGTTGCGGAAGAGACGACTTCGTCCGAATCGTATTTCTTTGATTTTACGGTAAAACAGACGGAAACGACGAGCGACGGCGGCGGCTGGAGAAGGTTCTCCGTCACGACGACGGGTTCCAACGTCGGGTTCCTGTTCATCTACAATACGAACGATACGGCGGCGGAGTCCGGAACCGTCCGCGCGATCGCGCAGGATACCATCGCGGAGGACGGCGGCACGCTTCTCCCCGCGGGATTCAATACGCTTGCGCAGCTGCAGGCAGGCGTAAACTTCCGCATTATCAAGGTGGGCACGCAGATCACGCTGTATGCGGCGGGCGCCGACGGCAGCTATGTGCAGATCGCCGCAACCTCGTGCGCTGCCGAGGCGGAGAACGTATTCTCCTTCCGCGGCAGTTACGATACCTGGCAGTTCTCCGGGATATCGTCTACCGACGTAGAGTATACGGCGGAAGTTCCTCCCACAAGCACCCAGGAGGGAACGGAGGCATACTTCAAGGACGCGGAAGGAAATTATTACGATATTACGGGCAAGGAGATCGAGGCGCCCGTCAAGATCCCCGTGCTCATCGAGAATGTAAAAATCACGCTCACGCTCGAGGGCGAAGGAACGTTCACTGCAGAAGATATCGCCATTACGGACGCCGCGGGAACGCAGGTAGCGTTCTCGGTCGAGGGCAACGTCATTTCGCTCGAAGGCGACCTGCGCACGGGCGAATACACGATCACCTGTTCCGTTCCCTTCTATTCCGCACCCGCAAAGTTCACGATCGTTGCGGGCGACGAACAGAACTACACCGCGTCGATCGCGCTCGAGTACGCGCGTATCGACGTCGCGGGCATCGCCTCGCAGATCGATTCCGAGAACGAGACGATCACGCTCGGCGGCGAAAATACCAATCCCGATGCCCCTTCCAAGGCGACGCTCAATCCGGTCTACGGCGCGGCGGACGATATCTGGTTCTTTGACTTCACGGTAAAACAGACGGTGGCGACGGATAACGGCGGCGGCTGGAGAAGGTTCTCCGTCACGACGACGGATTCCAACGTCGGGTTCCTGTTCATTTACGATACAATGGAGGATACGAAGGCGGCGGTCGGAACCGTCCGCGCGATCGCGCAGGATAATCTCGCCGGCGACGCAGATCAGATCAATCTTCCCGAATTCTGCAACACGCTCGAGCAGCTGCAGGCAGGCGTGAAGTTCCGCATCGTCCGTGCGAACGAATACCTTACGCTGTATGCCTATAATGCGGACGGCGCGCTCGTGCAGGTCGCCGCAGCTTCGTGCGCCGCCGAGGCGGAGAACGTATTCTCCTTCCGCGGCAGTTACGATACGTGGCAGTTCTCAGAGATGTCGTTTACCGAAGGGCTCACCTTCCATGCGGAAGTTCCTCCCACAAGCACCAAGGAGGGGACGGAGGCATACTTCACGAGCGCAAGCGGCACCATGTATAATACCGCAGGCGAGGAGATCGAGGCGCCCGTCAAGATCCCCGTGCTTATCGAGAATGTTACGGTCACCGTTACGCTCTCCGAAGGGGGAACGCTCTCCGCGGATCGGCTTGCGGTGACGGATCGGAGCGGCAGGGCGGTCGCGTTCTCGGTCGAGGGCAACGTCATCTCGCTCAAAGGCAATCTTCAGGTCGGCACTTATACCGTCACTTCGACCATCGACTATTATCTTACTTCGGCAAACTTCGAGATCAAAGCGGGAGAAACGCAGGCGTATGCGGTCACGCTCAATTACAGTTTCGCCACGGCTGACCGCGGCGGCGAAGGCGTCGGCATCGACGCAGAGGCGGGCACGATCACGCTGGGCGGAATGAGCACGGGTCCCGATGGGACCAGCGGTTCTGCATCCGAAAAGGCTACGCTCAATGTGAATGCCGAAGGGGACTTTGCCTTTGACTTCACGGTAAAGCAGACTGTGACGACGGGCG
The DNA here is from genome assembly GCA_944367465.1 of uncultured Clostridia bacterium. Taxonomy (GTDB): domain Bacteria; phylum Bacillota; class Clostridia; order Christensenellales; family Borkfalkiaceae; genus Gallimonas. The sequence goes on along the minus strand of CALVWO010000018.1, from coordinate 20,653 downwards.
ACGGCGGCGGCTGGAGAAGGTTCTCCGTCACGCTGACCGAGGCGAACGTCGGGTTCCTGTTCATCTACAAGACGAACGATACGACGGCGGCGGTCGGAACCGTCCGCGTTATTTCCCAGGATGGGCTCGACGGCGACGCAGAACAGATCGATCTTCCCGAATTCTGCAATACGCTTGCGCAGCTGCAGGAAGGCGTGAAGTTCCGCGTTAAAAAAACGGGTACCGCGATCACGCTGGATGCGGTGGGTGCTGACGGCAGCTATGTGCAGATCGCCGAAACGGCATGCGGCGCAGACGACGCGGGCAAGATCTCCTTCCGCGGCAGTTACGATACCTGGCAGTTCTCCGGATTCACGCTCACAAGAGAGGAGGCGTGAGGGCGGGCAGCCGGACGGGAGGCACGGAGCACGCAAATCCGTTCGGCGAGAGATTGGTTGAAATCCTAAAATCATAAATCAGGAGGAGAAAATGAAAGGCAAAAAAATCATTGCGGCATGTGCCGCGGGCATAATGACGGCTGTTTCTGCTGTAATGGCGGGCTGCGGAGGGCCTCAGCTCCCTCCGGGCGCTTCGGACGATACCGTCGTCATCGAATATGCTGTCGTCTACGATACTTACAATCTCGAGGTCTATCGTGAACTTGTCGATACGTACAACAACGGTCAGGGGCTGGAAGACGAGGTATACGTCGTACCCAAGTACGAATCCGGCACCATGTCCAATCTCACGACGCTGCTTGCGCGCGACTGCCGCTACAACGTCGTCACGCTGTACGAAGATCAGTTCAAACAGATCGCGGCGCTCGATTACCTGCTCCCGCTCGACAGCTACCTCACGGCGGACGTACAGAACGCGATGCAGTGGTCGGAGATCCCCGAAGGGATGACGAACCGCCTCCGTTTCAACGCAACGCCCGATGAAAACGGCAGATATACGGCAGGCACGGGGACGAACCTCGTCGCCCTGCCCATCGGCGACGATCCGCAGGTGCTCTATTACAACACCGAGATCATGGGTCTGCGCGATATCGTCGTCATCTCCGTGGCGGAGGAGGATCTCGAAGCCTACAACGCCGAGCACGGCACCAAGCTCAAGGCGCACGGCTATGCGGAGTACACGCCCGAATTTATCGGCGGCGATCTCGCCGCGGAGGCGTCGCTCAACGAAAAGGGTCAGTCCGTCGTAAAAGTATTCAACAACCGCATCCCCATGAGCTGGGAAGAGCTGCGCTGCCTTGCGAAGAGCTTCCAGACGGGCTGGGAGGATTACAGGGCGTATGAGTACGGATATCTCGCCGAGTGGTGGTTCAACTACGGCTGGTCGGTCGGCGGCGACTGCATCGGCTGGAACGAGGAGACGGGCGAGTATGAACTCACCGTCACGCAGGATACCGATAATTTCCTCGTGCTTGCCGACGACGGCATCACCGTCAACGGCACGGAATACGCGCAGGGCGATATCCTCTTCTATGAGGATGCGATGTACCTCAACAACAATGTATCCGAAAAGACCCGTCTGACGGAAGGGGATCAGCCTTCGCTCTACATCATGCCTTCGCAGTACGACGCCATCCTCGAATTCGAGAGCCTCATGGTTCCCGAAACGGCAGAAGTGGACGACGGGAACTACGGCTACGGCGTTGCATCGCCCGATACGTCCGATCGTTCCAGAAGGTTCCTTACGGGCAACGACTGCCCCTTGCTCAACGAGGCGTTCTCGCGCGGGAACAGCTATGCGGGCAGCGCGCTCGCAGGCAAATGGGATATGGCGCCCCTTGCGCAGTACCGCGAATTTGAGGGCGGCAGAGTGTATTATGCGGACGGCATCACCTCGGGCGAGGGCAAGTTTGCCAACGAATACCTCAAAGTCATCGGCGAGGCGTACGACGGCGAAGTATACACGGGCGACGTGAAAACGGCATGGAACGATACGCCCATCGTCGGCGAAGCGGTGAGCTGCTCGCGCAACTACATGGTCGCCATCCCGCGCAATTCCGACTCCGCCGAATACGACGCCTCCATGAAGTTCGTTTCCTGGCTGGTCGGCCCCGAAGGCCAGAAGATCCTCGCGCAGGGCAACACCATGGTTCCCAATCAGACCTCCTACGCCATGAGCGCGGAATACCTCGAATCGGAAGACAGGCTCTCCGATAACGTCTGGGCGGCGGCGTTCGCTTCTCAGAATTCGGATATCGGCGACTGGGCATACTTCGATCAGTCCACCTGGATCAACAACTGGTCTTCCGATTTCAACGGCGCCGTCCGCCTCGGGCAGAAGACGCTCACGGAGTTCTTTAAAGGTGTAAAGACGGCGGCAAACAATGCGCTTGCGCTCATGAATCTTCGCATCTACGGCAGATGATCGTCTGCTGAAAAGGGAGGAAAAACATGACAGACCGTTCCGAAACGATCGCCGCCGAGGCGGACGTCTCCGCAATCGAGGAGCCTGCCGTCGCGGTGCGCGACCGCAACCGTAAAAAGAAAAAGGGCAAGTGGACGCTGCAATCTGTCTTTGCGCTCGTTCTTGCGCTGCTGCCCCTCATCGGATTTGTTATATTCAGCGGATTCACGCTCGTCATATCGTTTATCGCAATGTTCTTCAACATCAACATATACGATCTGACCGATCCGTTCGTATGGAACAATTTCCGTGCGTTCTGGCTGGTATTCGACCCGAATTATTACCCGAACGACTTTGCGATCAATGTATCCGGCTATTTCTACAAGTCCCTCGGCATCACGTTCTGGATCGCCTGCGCGCAGCTGATCTCGCTCACCATCGCCATCGGCATCAGCTGGCTGCTTTCCAAAAAGTGGCGCGGCTCGAACGTGTTCATGGTGCTCTTCTTCGTACCGTATATCTGTTCGGGCGTCGCCGTCTCGCTCATGTGGCGGTGGGTGTTCAACGGAAATTTCGGGTTCATCAACGCGATCTTCGGCACCGAAATCGATTGGCTGAACGAACCCATGGCGGTTCCGTGGATCATTATTCTCGCCATCGTCTGGCAGGCGCCCGGGTACGGCATCGTCATGTACCGTGCGGCGTTCGCGGCGGTCGATCCCGCGCTCTATGAGGCGGCGTCGCTCGACGGCGCCAACGAATGGCAGAAGTTCCGTTACATCACCCTGCCCTCCATATCGCCCACAACGTTCTATCTGCTCATTGCGGGCGTGGGGGCGGGACTCCTCACCTACGATATGGCTGCGCTCATTGCGCCGCAGGGGTGGGGCGATAACATCGGCGGACCTGAAAATATGGGGCTTACGCTCATGCGGCTCGTTTACTGGCTGATCGGCGACAGCGTTGTGCGCACGGAGGACGCGTTCGCCTCCTGCGCCTCCGTGATCAGCTGGGTGCTCTTCCTCTTCACGGGCGTCGCCTCCATGATCTTGTTCCGTATCCGCGACAGGAGGATGAAAGATGTCTACTGAAACATTGCAGGCGGAAATGAAGGGAACGGCGGCACAGCCTGCCCCCGCAGCGCCCTGTGCCGCGAAACCCAAAAAGCGGAAAGCGGTCGGGAAGATCATCGGCTATACGATACTCATCATTTATTGCCTCTTTCTCTTCCTGCCCATGTATACCATACTGGCAACGTCGTTTACTTCGCAGTTTCAGCTCACCTCGACCATGAGTTTCGTGTGGTGGCCGGAATTTACCATCCAGCCGTATATCGACGTCTTTGAGCAGGACCCCTACGCGTGGAGCAACGGCATCTCGTCGTTTGCGCTCGGCTTTCTGAACACGCTCTGGATCACCCTTATCCCGCTCGTAGTGGGGCTGGTCGTCTCCGGGCTCTCGGCGTACTCCTTCTCCAAACTGGAATTTCCCGGCAAGGAAAAGCTGTTCGTTGTGGAGGTGTTCATGTCGATGATCCCGCTCGGCGCGTTCGGCATCATCTCGTATATCTTCTATTCGATGATCGGCTGGACGGGCACCGTGCTCCCGCTCATCGTGCCGGGGCTCTTCGGCAGTGTGGGAACGATGTTCTTCCTGCGCATGTATTTCGACGGCGTTCCCAAGCAGATCTTCGAGGCGGCGCGCATCGACGGGCTCGGTCAGTTCGGCTGCTTTTTCCGCATGATGATCCCGCTCGCCGTCCCCGCGTTCGTGGCGCAGTTCATCTTCGGATTCGTCGGCGGATACAACAGCTACATGGGACCCTTGCTCTATCTCAACGGGCAGGATGAGTACATCACGCTGCAGCTGTTTCTGAGCCGCGTCAGCACCGTGTTCACGGGCACCGGCATGGAAAACGTGCACTGCGCCGCCGCGGTACTCGGCATGCTCCCGCTCATTATCATCTACTGCTTCTCGCAAAAGCTCTTCATCAACGGCATTGCGGTGGGCGGCGGCAAAGAGTAAACCTGAAACAAGAAAATTTTAAGGAGGAAATCATGAAGAAAACAAAGTTTGTAATATCGGCGGTGCTCGCGCTCTGCTGTGTGGCGGGGGCTGCGGGATGTTCTTCCGATGAATACGCATCGCTTCCGCGCTACGAGCTCCCGAACTACCACGGGGAGACGGTCGACGAGTTCGGAGATTCCGTGTACAATCAGGAAGTTTTTTACCGCAACGATTACAAGGTGAGCGGCGCCGACCCCTTCGTGCTGGACGACACCGCGCGCAGCGGATACTACTACCTTTACCGCACCGAGAACTCCATGGACGCGGCGCGCTCCAAAGATCTCATGAACTGGGAGCCCGTCGGCGGAACGCTGAACATCCGCGAGGGCTACAACGAGATCTCGCGCGCGACATGGACGAGCGTATGGGCGCCCGAGGTCGTGTACGACGAGGAAAACGAGCGGTACATCATGTATTTCAGCGCCTCGCCCGATCCGGATACGAGCGTAACGGGAAAATATGAAGGGGACGGGATCTATCTCATGTATGCTGCCGTCTCCGACAGCCCCGAAGGCCCCTTCAACATGGTCGATTTCACCGATCCCGAGAGCGTGGGGGAGGAGAACGTGCATACGTACAACCGCGAGGACTACCCGCACTACTATGCAAAGTACGCATTCTTCGATCCCACGATCTACGGCACATGGCATGAAGAGAATGCCGATATCGTCACCAGCCTTACCACGCGCGGCGGCTATTACGGCACCATCGACCCGCACCCCTTCGTCACGACGGACGAAGACGGGAACGAGGTCAAATACCTTCTCTGGGTCGATAATACGAGTTCCAACCGCGTGATGGGCGTGGAGATGGAGAACTGGCTCAAACCCAAGTGGGATACGCTCACGGTCCTCGCCGTCCCGAGGTATTACACCGTCGAGGATTTCATCAACGAGGTGCGGAACGGCGTTGCCGCCGAGTACGTTTCCTACGAGAGCGCCAACAACGGGGTCAACGAGGGCCCCGAGATGGTCGAACGCAACGGAAAGTACTATCTTACGCTCTCCATCGAAGCGTACGATCAGGCGCCTTACTCCGTCATTCAGCTCGTCGCCGATTCGCCGCTCGGCCCCTTCCGCAAACTTACCGAGGCGGAAAACGGGCATCTTCTTTCCAACGACAGCGGAAACAACGAGGAGGTCTCCGGCCCCGGGCATCATTCCTTCGTTACGATGGGCGGCAAACTCTATATCGTCTACCACCGTCACAATAATCCCGCCGCGCCTTCCGCTGCGCGCAATATGGCGATCGACGAGGTCGTCTGGGTGACGACGGGGGACGGAAACGGAAACGAGCTCGACGTAATGTACGTCAACGGACCCACCGTGTCCGAGCAGCCCGCGCTCGAAGGCGCGCCCGGCGTGGAGTACACGAACATTGCCGACGAAGCCGAGGTCTCCGTGAGCGGTTCGCTTGCCGACGGCTCTTCCTCCTCCTTCCTCAACGACGGTCTGCTCTCCATTTACCGCAATGCGTCGTACGGTTTTGTTTCCGAATACGTCAAGGAAACGGAGATCACGGGAACGACTTCCTTTGAGTTCTCCTTCGAGACCGCCCGCACGGTGCGCGCGGTGATGGTGTACAACTCCAAGATGTTTGAGAACGCCTTCCGCTCCTTCAAGCTCGAGATGATCTGCGAAGATGAGAACGGCGTGGATTACGTCCGCTACATCGACGAGGTGCCCTTCGATTCCGAGCGGTATGCGCGCATGCTCGAACTGGACGGTTCGTTCATCTATATCACGCCCGGTTCCGCGGCGTACGCCGAATTCTATGAGCACACCGTAAAGAAGCTGCGCATCACGATCGACGTTCCGGAAGGACAGGAACTTGTCGGGATCTCCGAGATCAGGATCCTCGGGAAATAAGTTTGAATAAGGGGTAATTATGAAAAACATTACAAGAAAGATCATGATCGGCGCCCTTACGGGTATGCTTGCCGCCTGCGCAGGCGGGATCGCCGCCTGCAGCGGGTCGGCGCCCACGCTCAACAACGACGATTATACCTTTACAAATCCCGATACGCCCACGGCGGAGTGCGACGAGGGCATGACCATCGACGGCGTGCTCGACGAGGCGATCTACAACGAGGAGGGCAGGACGTGGCTCGAACTCTCCAAGCGTGAGGGCGACGGACTCGGGACGGCGGAACTGAGAATGACGACCGCCTACGGCGAAAAGGGCCTGTATATCGTTTTCGACGTCGACGAGAGCAACCACAACTGGGTGAATCCCAACAGAGATATCTATATCAACAGCGGCATCGAAATGTATCTCGCCGTGGACGGCGTCACGAATATCGACGAGAGGGGCTCCTTCGAGATCAACCTCTGTTCGGACGGCTCTCTCTCGGTCAAGATGGGCGAGGATCCGAAGATCGGCGGGCGCGGCGTTGTGAACACGACGTACGACAAGATGCCCGTGCTCGGCGCGCAGACGAAAAACGGCGCCGTCAATTCGGATACCTGCACGGGCTATACGCTGGAGTTCTTTATCCCGTACGTGTTTACCGATTATCTCGGGCTGGAGCGTTCCTCGCTCGAAAACCTGTATATCAACCCCGTGCTCATCAGCTCGCTCGATTATGAGACGACGGACTACACCATGGGGCGCGAATGGTTCAGCTTCGGCGAGCATAAACTCGACGGCTATGAATGGGGCAACCCGAGCCATTCCTACCCGTTCGGGGAAAACGGCGCCAAGACGCATGCCGTCACCATCGAAAATGCTTCTTCCGCGGGAACGATCGCCGAAGTCAACGGGAACGACTACGCGGTGGACGGGCATTCCGCAAGTTTTGTCGTCAACGAAGGCGATTCCCGCCTCACGGGGCTGAGTGTGAACGGTGCGGACGCCATGGGCAGCGTCAGATACGACGCAGACGGCTATGCGATCGGATTCACGGTCGGCAACGTCACGGAAGATCTCTCGATCAGCGCAACCTTCTCCGAGCTTTCCGAAACGCCCGTTGTCGTCCGCGTCAACGGCACGACGGTCTCGGGCGCGAGCGTCGAGGTGGAGAACGGCACGCTCTCCTTCGACAGAGCGGAGTATCTGCCCGGAATGCCCATCGAACTGACCATCGGGGCGGACGAGGACTGCGGATTCAGAAGCCTCGTCATCAACGGCGAGGACAGGACTGACGAAGTCGATAACGGCACATCCATCTTCCTGCCCCGCTATTTCGACGAAACGCTGGTGATCGAGCTGGAGATCGAGCGGTATACGCCGGTCGAACTCTCTTCCGGCACGATCAAGGTATACGATGCGCAGGGAGCGGCTTCGTCCGCCCCGGAGGAGGGAACGGAGATCGGATTTGTGTTCGACGCCTTTATCGACCGTTCCTATACTGCCACGGTGGGCGCGAACGGCACGTTCACGGTGGACGGCGAGATGTTCGTCGGCGATTACTTCGTCACCTGCAACGGGTATGTGACCGATTTCGCCACGCTGGACGAGAACGGCAACATGACGCTCTATCTCCTGGAGAACTTCGCTTCGGCGAAGCGCGGTGAGTCCGCGGTCTCTCTGGGCGCGGAAAAGACGGTGCAGAACGGCGAGGCGACGTTCGTCAAATCCATCGAGGTGGGCGGCAGGGCGAGCCTTTCGCCGCAGAACCCCGCGGAAGCGACGCTCGATCTCTCGGCGGCGGAGCGCGGCAGCACGAACATCGAAGTCGAGTTCACCGTGCAGCTGAGCTGGGAATTCGGCGACGGCAACAGCTGGCGCGTGTTCGGCGTCACCATGGCGGGCGACAGAGGTTTCTCCGTCGGCTGGAACAATAATGCATGGAACAGCGAAAACGGCACGAGCGTGATTGCGTTCGGATCGCAGTCGAATAACGTTATTCCGACCGCCGACGACGGCAATGTGAATGCGCAGCTTGCATGGATGATGCCGCTCGTCAAGGGCGACGGGGTCCGCATGCGCGCCGTCCGCACGGGAACGGATATCACGCTCCTGGCGAAAAACGGCGAAAACTGGGTGGAGCTCGGCAGCACGACGTGCGGATCGTCTGACATGACGGAGCTCGGATTCTGGTCGGCATACGATTGCTGGCGGTTCTCCGATTTCGTCGTTACCAACAACGAGCAGGCGGAGCAGGGCGAAGAGGTCTCCGTCGGCGCGGTCAGCGTCTCCGCACAAGGTCTCGACGGCGCCCGTTCGCTTGCCGCGGGCACACAGATCACGCTCGAGTATCTCGGCGAACCCGCCGAGGAGTACACGGTCACCGTCGGCGCAGACGGCGCGGCGCAGATCGACAGCGATACCGTTTACACCGGCCGCTATGCGGTCAGCTGCAGCGGATATATGGATACGACCGTCACGGTAACGGAGGACGGCAATGTGACAGTCGCGCTCAATGCAGAATTTGCGCAGGGCGTGCGCCATCCCGAATACACTTCGTCGCAGGTCAACCGTGTGGAAAACGGCTATTCGTACAGCATTGCGCTCGGCAGTGCAACGGCAGGGTTAGGCGGACCGACGGATCCCGCGAGCACGTCCCTCATCCTTTCCGAGACGACATCCGCAAGCGACAGCGTTACGCTCGAATTCACCGTAAAGCAGATCAACGATATTGGCGACAGCAACACCTGGCGCGTGTTCGGCATCACGATGGCGGAGAATGCGGAAACGGAAGCATACTACGGACTTGCGCTCGGCTGGAACGCCGGGTTCTGGGATACGAACGGCGGTACGGAAGTGATGGCGTTCGGCTCTCAGGCGGACAATATCATTCCCTCCGCGGGAGGATCGGCAGTCAATTCGGAACTTTCCTGGATGACGCCGCTTGTCAAGCCTGACGGCGCGGGCGTAAGGCTCCGGTTCGTGCGCGAAGGCGCCGCGATCACTGCCTATGCGCTCAACGGAACGGAGTGGGTGCAGATCGGCGAAACGCAGTGCGCAGCCGACGCCGCTACCACGATCACGTTCTGGTCGGCATACAACTATTGGAGTTTCTCCGATATCACCGTTACAAACAATTCCGCAGAGTAAGAGCAGAGGAAGCGGGGCGGATCACACCGCCCCGCTTTTTCCAAAAAACCAAAAAGAGGTCTTGCTATAAAAAAAATTCTGTGTACACTGTTGGCGGTGCTGTTTACCGTTATACTGGCGGGCTGCGTTATTGAAGATAAGTGATCCGTCCCGCGTGAGACCGTCATGCCGCGGCGGCGGAACATCTTGACACAATACCGCGACGGAGATATAATACCGTTATTGGGATAAGAGGTTTTTTATGCTGTTGGAACAGGGACAAAAGATCGTATTTGCAGGCGATTCCGTCACAGACGACGGAAGGAAGCGCCCCGTCGGCGAAGGGCTGTGGGGAGGGCTCGGCAACGGCTATGTCAGCCTTGTCGATACCTTTCTCACGCTCGACTATCCCGAGCTGTCTCTGCGCTGCGTCAATATGGGCAACGCAGGCGACACCTCGCGCGATCTCCTCGCCCGCTGGGATACGGACGTCGCGGCGCTCTCGCCCGACTGGGTGGTTCTGTGCATCGGTTTCAACGACGTGTGGCGGCAGTTCGATAGTCCCTGCCAGCCCGATCACGCCGTCACGCCCGAGGACTACCGCAGGAACCTTTGCGCGATGGCGGAAAAGACGGAGGCGAAGATGATCTTCATGACGCCGTATTACTTGGAGCCCAACAGGCGCGACCCCATGCGCAGACGCATGGATGAATACGGCGCGATCATGAAGGAAGAGGCGGAAAAGCGCGGGATCTTGTGTATCGACCTGCAGGAATCGTTCGCGGAGATCTTAAAATACCGCTATCCCGCCTTTATCACGTGGGACAGGGTGCATCCCGGCAGGATCGGGAGCATGGTCATTGCGCGGGCGTTCCTGCGCGCCGTCGGCGCGGAAAAAAGCGTTCGGCAGAACGCTGAGAAAGATATGGAACGGAGAGAAATATGAAACTGAAATACTTCGGAACGGCGGCGTACGAGGGCGTGCCGGCATTGTTTTGTCAATGCGCCGTATGCAGAAAGTCGCGTCTTGCCGGCGGGCGCAACATCCGCTCCCGCCAGCAGGCGCTCCTCGACGGCGCGCTGCTCTTCGATTTCAACGCGGATACCGTGAGCCATGCGCAGCGGTACGGGCTGGATTTTTCCACGGTCGCGGACTGTCTTATCACGCACAGCCACTGCGATCATCTCTATCCCGACGACGTTGAGATCGCGGCAAAGCCGTACAGCCACGAACATCCGCCCATCCGTTTCTACGCGGCGGCGGACGGCTACGGAAAACTCCTGCCGTTCACGCAGAAGGCGGAAAGCAACGCAAGCGCAGCGCTCGTTGAGGCGGGCAGGGGATTTGTCACCGCGGGAGGATACCGCGTTCTGCCGCTTGCCGCCGACCACGATCCCGCCTCCTCGCCGGTGATCTATGCGGTGGAAAAGGACGGCAAACGGATGCTGTACGCGCACGATACGGGCATATTCCCCGAAGAGACGTTCGCACGGCTTGCCGCGTTCGGCAAACTCGATCTCATTTCCTTCGACTGCACGGGCTGCCTCGGCACGGACGGAGCCTGGCGGTACGGGCACATGAGCCTGCAGACGGTGAAGGAAGTGTTCGTAAGGCTTTGCGCGATCGGCGCGGCGGACGGAGGCACCGTAAAGGTGCTCAGCCACTTTTCCCACAACGGCGGGCAGACGTACGACGAAATGCGCGCCGCCGCCGAGAAAGAGGGGTTCATCGTCGCGTACGACGGCATGGAGGTCTCCTTCTGATGCGTGCGGTATTGTTCGATAAAGACGGCACGCTCATGCAGTTCGCGCCGTTCTGGGCGCCCGTTGCGGAAAGAGCTTTCGCGGCGCTCTCCGCGCGCCTGGGCGCGCCGCAGCGCGCGGCTGCGCTCAAAGAGGCTGTCGGGCTGACGGACGGCGGCATACAGAGCGACGGCGTGCTCTGCGCGGGAACGTATGCGCAGATGGCGCAGATCGTTCGCCGCCTCTTCCCTGAAAGCGGCGCGTCCGTCACGGCGGAGGAGATGAAGGCGCTCTTTTGTGAATTTGCGGCGGAAGGGAAGGTCGTGCCGACCTGCAAAAACCTGCGCGAAACGCTCATATCTCTGCGCAGGTGCGGTTTTTTGCTCTTCGTCGTCACAACGGACTTTCCCGAAGTCACCGGGATCTGCCTTTCGGGGCTCGGGATCGGCGATCTGTTCGAAGAGGTCTTTACCGACGACGGCGTGCATCCCGCAAAGCCCGATCCCGCCGTCATACGCGAAATCTGTGAAAAATATCCCGTATCGCCCCGCGAGATGTGCATGGTCGGGGATACGGCGACGGATATAAAATTTGCCCGTGCGGGCGGCGTGCGCAGTGTGTGCGTGGGCAGCGCCGCGGGCGCGGACGACTATCTCGAGGACATTTCCGGTCTCCCTGCATTGCTGAACGTAGCTCTATGAAATTCAAACTGACAAAATACATCCTGCCCTCGGTCATCTCCATGGTGCTGGTGGGGGCGTATACGAATATCGACGGACTGTTCATCGGGAACGCCGCCGGGGACGACGGCATCGCCGCCATCAACATCGTCTGGCCCATCGTGGCGTTCATCACGTCGCTGGGAACGGGCATCGGCGTGGGCGGCTCGGTCATCGTCAGCAACCTGCGCGGAAAGGGCGAGGATGCGCGCGCGGAGAACGCACGGCGCACGTCGCTGCTGCTGCTGTTTCTTGCGGGCGCTCTGGCAACGCTCGTGCTCTTTTTCAGTTATTCTCCGCTCCTTTCTCTGATGGGGGCGGAAGGGCAGGTGCTCGAATACGCCGAAAACTACGCCTTTATCGTCACGCTCGGCAGTATTTTTCAGGTTCTGGGCGCGGGATTGGTGGTGCTGCTGCGGTGCGACGGCAAGACGGGGCGCGCCATGATCTACACGGCTGTGGGGCTCGTCGTCCATATCCTGCTCGACTGGCTGCTCGTGCAGAAATATGTTCTGTACGGCGTTGCGGTCTCCACGGTGGTCGCGCAGGCGGCGGTCATGGCGGCGGGATTGCTTTCCTACCGCATAAAACGCGGGAACAAGCTGAACATGGCGTTTTCGGGAGAGATCCTGCGCTCCTCGCTGGCGCCCTTCGGCGTCAACTTCGTCTCCTCGCTCGTGCTGCTGTTTACCAACTACTTCGCCCTGAGGGCGGGCGGCACGGCAATGGTGAGCGCCTACGGGGTGATGAGCTATGCCGTCTATACATACGACTACGTCTTTCAGGGCGTGTGCGACGGCGTGCAGCCCGTTGTCAGTTACTGCGTGGGCGCGGACGACGGCGTGCAGAAAAAACGGGCGGTGCGCAGCGCGGTCATCCTGCTTGCCGTACTCTCCGCCGTGTTTGCGCTCATCACGCCTTTTATGATCTGGTGCCTTCCGGAGCTCTTCGCCGTTTCCGCGCAGGCAGAGGCATTTATGCGGACGGGGCTCGTCATTTACGCGTTTTCCTATCCGTTCAAAGCGGGGGTCAAGTTTTTGTGCGCCTTGCATTATTCGCATAAAAAGGTGTGGCTCGCCAACCTGTGTACCTATATCGACCCGCTCATCTTCACGCCGCTCTTTCTCGTCGTGCTCCCGATGGGGCTGGGGACGGACGGAATCTGGGCGGCGCTGCCGCTCACGCAGATCGCGGTCTTTGCGATCGGCCTCGGAGTAAGTCTGCTCGTTTATAAGAATGCGCGGCGGAAAAAGGAGATATATTCATGAAAATAAACGGAAAATTTATGGGCGTTACGGAGGATTGCGGCGTATTCGTCCTCGAAAAGCGTTTTTCCTGCGGGTTCCGTCCCGTATCCGCGCGCCTGCGTGCGACGGCGCTGGGGCTGTATGCTGCCGAGCTCAACGGAAAGCGCGTGGGCAGCGCGCGACTTGCGCCCGGCTGGACGTCTTACGGCAGCCGTTTGCAGGTGCAGGAGTACGATGTTACGGCGCTGCTTTCCGAAGGGGAGAACGTCCTGCGCATCACCGTTGCGGAGGGCTGGTATTGCGGCCGTCTGGGCTGGGAGGGGCGATCCCGCCTGTACGGCGAACGCCCCGCCGCGCTCGCGGAGCTCTTCGTGCAGGGCGATGGCGTACACAAAACGCTGGCAACGGACGGAACGTGGCGTGCGGAAGAGAGCTTTATCCGCCGCGCGGGTCTGTACGACGGCGAAGAGCACGATCTTCTCGCGCCGCGCAAGGCGCTCACGCCGTGCGCCGTTGCCTATCCCAAGCAACGGCTTATCCCCCAGGCGTGCGAATATGTGCGCGACGTCGAGCGTATCCCGCCCGTGCGCGTGTTCACAACGCCGAAGGGGGAGTGCGTATACGATTTCGGGCAAAATATCGCGGGCGTGGCGGAAGTGAAAACGGACGCTTCGTTCGACGGCGAGCTCGTCCTTACGTTTGCGGAGATGCTGGACGGGGAGGGGAATTTTTATACGGCGAATCTGCGCTCTGCCAGGGCGACGGATATCCTGCGTGCGCGCGGGGAACAAATCTTTATCCCCGAGTTTACCTATCACGGATTCCGCTATATGCGCATGGAAGGCGCGAGCCTTCCGGCTGAGAACGTGCGTGCCGTCGTGCGGCACACCGATCTCGTGCGGACGGGGACGATCGGAACGGGAAACGCCCGGTTCGACAGGCTCGTTCAGAACGTGCTGTGGAGCCAGCGCAATAACTTTGTGGATATCCCGACCGATTGCCCGCAGCGCGACGAGCGCCTCGGCTGGACGGGGGATATCAACGTGTTCTGCCGTACGGCGGCGTATCACTTCGACATCCGCGCATTCATGAAAAAGTGGCTCGCGGATCTCCGCGCCGATCAGACGGAGGACGGCGTTCCCTTCGTCGTACCCGATATCTTTGCGGAGGGAACGGCGGACGCGCTCTGGAGCGACTGCGTGACGATGATCCCCTGGAAACTGTACGAGATGTACGGGGATATCTCCTTTCTCGCCGACAATTTCGGGGCGATGAAGCGTTATCTGCGCGCCGTTCAAAGGCATCTCGAAAACGGACTGATTGCAAACGGACATCAGTACGGTGATTGGCTTGCGTTGGACGGCGAGCGGTATTTCGGCGACAGCTGCGGCGGCGGGACGGATGTGTGGTATATCGCAAACGTGTTCTATGCGGTCAGTCTCCGCATCGTCGCCGAGACCGCCCGCATCCTCGGCGACCGTGACGCGGAAAAATACCGGAAGCGGTACGAGCGGCATCTTGCGCGCATCCGCAGGGAATACTTTACCGCAAGCGGCAGGCTCGCCTTTTCCACGGTCACCGCGCAGGCGCTCGCGCTGTATTTTTCCGTTGTACCCGAGAAATTTCGTCCGCAGCTCGCCGCTCAGCTGAATGAAAATGTGCGGCAGCACGGCTTTCATGTGACGACGGGGTTTGTCGGCACGCCCTATCTTTTATTTGCGCTTGCCGATAACGGGTATTGGGAGACGGCGCGAAGAGTGCTCCTCAACAACGCCTATCCCGGATGGCTTTACGAGGTGGATATGGGCGCCACCACAACGTGGGAGCGCTGGAATGCCGTTACGCAGGAGGGAGCGCCCGATCTGCACGACGGGATGAATTCCTTCGATCACTATGCCTATGGTTCCGTAATGGAGTTTGTGTGGCGGCGCATCGCGGGCATCATCCCTTCCGAGGCGGGGTTTGCCGGGATCCGTCTCGCGCCGCATCCCGTAAAGGGACTGCCGCGCCTGCGCGCGGAGTATAACAGCGTGCGGGGCACGATCGTCTCCGCGTATGAATACCGCAACGGGAAGGTAATCTTTACGTTTTCGCTCCCGGACGGCATGGAGGCGGAGCTCTTTCTCCCGACGGAGCAGGCGCCGCGGCGCATCCGCGGGAACGTACGTTTCGAGGCGGAATGGGAACCGCTCGACGAGCCGCCCTATACGGAGCAGTCGCTCGTCGGCGACGTTCTGGGGAATCCGAAAGCGGCGCGGGCGTTCAATGCGGCCTGCGGAGGATTCTTTACCGATAAGGAGCTCGGCTGGATGTGCGGCATGCCGCTCTCGTTTATGGCTGAATTCCGCGAAAAGGAGGGGAAGATGAAGGCTTCGGAACTTTCCGCCATGCTCGAACGGGCAAACCGATTGTTTTTACAGGGAGAAGGGTCATGAAGGGCAGAATTTATCTCGGCGCGGCGTATTATCCCGAGATGTGGAGCGAAGACGAGATAGAAAAAGACATCGAGCGGTGCAGGCAGCTCGGGGTGAACACCCTGCGCGTGGGCGAATTCGCATGGGGAAAAATGGAACCGCGGGAAGGCGAGTTCTGTTTCGGCTGGCTGAAAAACGTGGTGGACAGGCTGTATGCGGCGGGGATATACACCGTGATGTGTACGCCCACCGCCACGCCGCCCCGGTGGCTCCTCAAAAAGTATCCCGAGACGCGCATGGTCATGCACGATCTTATCCGCGCGGACGTATCCTCCCGCTGCCATACCTGCAAAACGTCGCCCGTCATGCGCGAAAAGAACCGCGTCATCGTCACAAAAATGGCGGAAGTGTTCGCGGGGCATCCGGGCATCGTCGGCTGGCAGATCGACAACGAGATCTATCCCTATTCGGAGGGGTGCTACTGCGAAAAATGCCGGGCGGCGTTCCGCAGCCGTCTGAAAGAAAAATTCGGCAGCGTCGACGCCCTGAACGAGGCGTGGGGTATGACGCGCTGGTCGCTGACTTACGACAGTTTTGACGACGTCGATCCGCCGTACCCGCGGCAATGGCGGCATCCGTCCCTCCGCAAGGCGTGGCACGATTTCCAGTGCGCGCAGATCAAGAGCTATGTGGAGGAGCAGGCGGATATCCTGCATCGGTTCGGGTGCGGGAACGTCGGAACAGACATGATGGCGCAGAATTATCTGAGCTATTATGCCGTCAACGAAAAGCTCGACGTGGTGCAGTTCAACCACTATAATCCGGCGCAAGATCTTCCGAACACGGCGTTTTCCTACGACTTTCTGCGCTGCGTGAAGGACAGACCCTTCTGGGTGGCGGAGACGCAGGTGGGCTGGAACGGGAGCAATTTTGCCGATTGCGGCTATCGTCCCGTGGGGAACTGCTACGCCAACACCTGGCTGCCCGTGGCGAGGGGCGCCGAGATGAACCTCTACTGGCTCTTCCGCACGCATCCGAACGGACACGAGATGGCGCACGGGGCGCTCTTTTCTCCGGCGGGCAGGGCATACCGCGTATCCGAAGAGGTCCGCCGCGCCGCCGAGGACTTTTCCGTGTGCGGGGATTTCCTTGCGGGAACGAAGATCGTAAGCAGGATCGCGCTGCACTACTCCGCTGCGGCGATGAACGGTTTCGAGAGCGCGCCGCTCCTGAAGGGGATGGACTACCGCAGGTTCGTGCTGGAATATTTTTACGCGGCGTTCCGCCATTACAATGTGGACGTCATCGATACGCCGCACGATCTCTCCGGGTACCATGTCCTGATCTCGCCCTTCCTTGCAACGGTCGACGAAAACGCCCTCAAAGCGCGCGTCATGGCGTGGGTGGAGGGCGGCGGAACGTGGATCGTGGGGCCCATGTCCGACATCATGGACGGCAACGTGCGCCGCTATACGGACGCGCCGTACAGCTTTCTGGAGGAGTTTGCGGGCGTTTATACGAAGTACCAGAAGCCCGTTGCGAACGATGTGTTCAAAGCGGAGTGGCGGGACGGAACGCCGTGCGGAATCGGCGTGTGCTACGACGCTTACGAGTGCAAAGAGGGGACGAAGAGCCTTGCGGACTATACGGCGGGCGAGTTCTCCGGGCTTTCCGCCGTTACCGAACGCAAAGTCGGAAAGGGGAAGGTCATCCTTCTGGGCAGCGTCATCCCGCATGAGGATCTGCGGCGGCTGACGGGCGAAACTCCCATCGCCGAGGCGAGCGGAAACATCATCCTCACGCAGCGGACGGGGGAGGCGGACGGCATCATTGCCGTCGAAACGGAGGGAAGAGCGGGATGCGTCGTTCCGGACGGCAGGTATTCCGATCTCCTTGCGGGAAGATCATTCGAAGAAAAAATTGAGATCGCACCTTACGGCGTTGCCGTGCTGCAGAGGCAGGCGGGTTCGGGCAGGAACCATTGACGCGGAGGGCGTCGGTCAAAAGGAGTATAATATGAAGACGGTGAAGGAACTGAGCGCAGAGGAAAAACTGCGCCTTATCTGCGGGAAGGGGCGTTGGTACACGGAGGATTTCGGCGGGAAACTGCCGCACATCATGGTATCGGACGGCCCTGTGGGACTGCGCACGGAGCGGGAGACCGAGGACGGAAGAACGGAGACGATCCCCGCGGTGGGGTATCCCTCCGTGCAGCTCCTTGCAAACACATGGAGCACGGCGTGCGCGGCGCTCATGGGCGAGTGCCTTGCGGACGACAGTCTGGAGCGCGGCGTGGACATCCTGCTCGCGCCCGGGGTGAACATCAAGCGTCATCCGCTCAACGGGCGCAACTTCGAGTATTTTTCGGAGGATCCCTATCTTGCGGGAACGCTCGCGGGGGAATACATCGCGGGTTTGCAGAGAAAGGGCGTCGGCGCCTGTCTCAAACATTTCTGCTGCAACAATCTCGAATACGACCGGCTGCATCAGACGAGCGACGTAGACGAGCGCACGCTGCGCGAGATCTACTATGTGCCGTTCGAGATCGCATGCGGATCCAGGCCCGTGAGCGTGATGTGCAGTTACAACCGCATCAACGGCACGTACGGCGCGGAGTATAAAAAGGGGTTCGACGTCCTGCGGAACGAGTTCGGGTTCGATGGGGCGATCTTCTCGGACTGGGAAGCCGTGCGCGACAGGACGGCATCTGCGAAGGCGGGGCTGGATATCGAGATGCCGTTCAGCGAAAAGAATTACGAAAAATTGTGCGCCGATTACCGCGCGGGGAAACTCTCCGACGAGGAGCTGGACGCCTGCGCGGAGCGGGTGCTCGGGCTCATCGCGCGGTGCAAGGAGATGCGCAGGGGCAAGCGCGTCCAGCGCACCGAAAAGGAGCGCAGAGACGCGGTGAAGCAGATCGCCGCCGAAGGCATGGTGCTGCTGAAAAACGACGGCGTACTGCCGCTGAAGGGCGGGAGCTCGGTCATGGTGGGCGGATGTTTCGCCAAGCCCGACACGGTGGATATGCAGCGCGGCGGGGGCTCTGCGTGCGTGGAGTGGCTGGATACCGCCTTCGATCTGCCCGCGCAGCTTGTACGGCGCGGATACAGAACGGCATACGAGGGCGCGTTCCGCTACGACGGCGTGAACTCCAACGTGCAGAATGCGCGCACGGCGCTGGAGCTCGCCGCGGCGTGCGATGCCGCGGTGGTGTGCGTGGGAACGGGCGGAGCGTTCGAATACGAGGCGGGCGACCGCCAGACGCTGCGCCTGCCCGACGTGCAGGAGCGCGCCATCCTCGAGATCGCGCGGCAGTGCGAAAAGACGGTCGTCGTCGTATTTGCGGGCGGCGCGGTGGATATGAGCGCCTGGGCAGACAAAGTGCAGGCGATCCTGTTCGCGGGCTTCTCCGGCATGGGCGGCGACGAGGTGATCGCGGATATCCTTACGGGGAAGATCAATCCGAGCGGAAAACTTTCGGAGACCTTCCCGCTCTCGCTTGCGGATGTTCCCGCGGCAAACGCGTACAGGTGCGCGGGCGTCACGCGGTATGCGGAGGGGCTGGACGTCGGCTACCGCTATTTCGATACTTACGATATGCCCGTGCTGTATCCGTTCGGGTACGGACTGAGCTATTCCGAGTTTACATACGGCGGGCTTCGCCTGAAAGCGGACGGCATGGCGCTGGAAGTGAGCTTTGAGGTCGGCAACGCCTCGGAACGGGACGGCAAGGAGGTCTCGCAGGTATATGTGCGGGAGTGCGCGCCGCTCGTGTACCGCCCGAAAAAGGAGCTGAAAGCATTTGCGAAAACGGAAGTTTGTGCAGGCGGAACGGAGCGCGTCACGCTCCGTCTGAAGGAGCGCGCGTTTGCCCACTGGTCTGTTTCAAAGGACAGGTGGGAAGTGACGGACGGCATCTACGAGATCATGGTGGGCGCGTCGGTCGCGGATATCCGTCTGCGCGCGAAGGTGCGCATCGGGAGCGGGAATATAGAGCTCCTTTGAGAAAATGCTGGAAGAATTAGAGTATCTCGCAAGCGTGCTGCTTGCGGTCGGGCTTGGGTTTGCGATCGGGTACGAGCGCAAACTCCGGTATAAGGAGGCTGGCATCCGTACGCACACCATCGTATGCGCGGGGTCTGCGCTCATCATGGTGGTTTCCAGATACGGCTTCGGCGACAGTGTCGACGCGGATGCCTCGCGCGTGGCGGCGCAGATCGTCTCCGGGATCGGCTTTCTGGGCGCGGGGATCATCGTGTACCGCAAACACGAGATCCACGGGCTCACGACTGCCGCGGGCGTATGGGCAACGTCGGGCGTCGGCATGGCGGCGGGTGCGGGGATGTATCTGTTCGCGGCGGGCGCAGCGGTCATCCTGATCGCCGTTCAGTGTCTGATGCACGTCAGGTGCCGCTTTTTCCAGACGAAGAAGTATTATCAGATCAAGATCTGCTTTATCAACGGCGGCGAGGAGTGCGGGAAGATCAAGGAACTCTTCCGTACGGATCGGTTCAACCGCCTCGTGATCGAGCGCAAGGGCGGCGAAACGCTGTATCATGCCACGCTGAACACGGACGAGGAGTATTCCTCGGCGCGCCTGCAGGAGATCATGGCGGAAAATCCGTTCATCAAATCGCTCGAGCGCTGCGACGAGAGCTGAACGGCGTGCAAAGTTCTCGCAGGGGGGACGCAGGTCTGTTATGCGGGAGCGCCGCACGGAACAACACTTTTCAAAAAAATGACTCTGATACAGTAAGGAGAGCAAGATGGAACAAATCGTTTACGGAAACCTTCGCGTACAGCTTCTGAGCGAGGATATCGTGCGTATCGAGCGCGCGGAGAAGGGCGGCTTTTGCGACAGAGACACGTTCTTCATTTCCGACCGCGTGCAATATGCGGATACGCATATCGGCTATTCGCAGGAGGAAAACGTCGTCTGTTTCGGGGCGTACGAATTGTATCTTCCCGAAAACGGCAGGAGCCTTTCGGGTGTAAAGCTCGAAAAAAACGGCAGGCGGGTCTATACCTATCGCAGGCAGAAGAACAGCGGAGAACTTCCGCCGCTCGATAAAACGCCCGAAGTGTTCGCCGTCGTCGACTGTCCGCGCATTTTCATCCCCGAGGGCGGGTATTCCGCCGAGCGGAA
>CALVWO010000017.1 GCA_944367465.1 uncultured Clostridia bacterium | reverse complement strand
ACCTTTTAATTAACTAAATAAAATCGAAATGTGCCAAAGTTTCTTTAATTGCCGCTACCATCCGTTCGGTAGGATGCGGCCTAGGATGTTTCAATTCTTCCACTGCATTGGGAGCTACATACATCGGCAATCCCAAACTTCTTTTAACTTCTGCAATGTACGCCGTATGCACTTTGAAGCCATAGTTTTCTTCAATGTACTGCTGCATCATCTTATAGGTTACTTTTTCTTTCGGCTTACGCGCTTCCGCTCGTTTTTCTATTTCTTCCAGAGAGATTTGCCCCTCCCTTTCGCCGAACTCAACAGTCACGTTGATATGACTGTCCGGTTCTTTGTGGGACAAAAGAACCAGCGTCTCTACGTGCTTTGTCTGCGGGAACATGTCGAACGGTTCCACCGTTTTGACGGCATATCTGCCGGCGGGTTCCTGCCCGAGCGCGGACGCCTTGACAAGCTCGCCCTTTTCCGTTTCGACCAGGCTGCCCGTGAGGATCCCCAGATCGCGCGCAAGCGTTGCGGGATCGCAGGAGATCATGACGATCTTTTTCACGTCTGCCTCCAAAAGCAGTTTGAGAACGCTCCGCGCGACGCCGGCACGGGGCGGATCGAGCACGACCACGGCGTCGGGCGCCTTTTCGAGCACGGCGGGAAGAAGATCTTCCACTTTGCCGCACAGGTTCTGCATTTTATCTGCAAGATCGTTGCGCACCTTGACGGCCTCGGCGCATTCGTGCGCCTCCGGAACGATCTCGATGCCGTATGCCATTCTGCATTTTTTTGCGAACTTCGCCGTTAAAAGACCGCCGCCCGCATAACAATCGAGCACCGTATCCCCTTCGTCCGCAAAGGAGAGCGCGCGGTCATAGAGCTTTCCGCGCACGTTTTCGTTGACCTGGACAAAGGTCTGCGGCCCCGCCTCGTAGGAAATGCCGCCGTCGGTACACTCGTAAACGCCTTTGCCCTTGAGCAGCGTAAACTCCTCGCCGAAGACGACGTTCGTCTTTTTATCGTTGAAATTGAGATAGAAACTGTATGCGGGAAAGATATCGTCGAGCAAAAACAGAAAGTAGTCGATGCCCTTGATCTCCCGCACCGTCGTGACGAGCGTGACGATATACTTTCCGCGCAGTTCGCGCACCACGATATGGCGGAGCTGCCCGGCGCCCGTCTCTTCGTCGTAACCGTCCAGCCCGCACTTTTCCATGAAACGGCCGAGCGCCGCAATGAGCTTTTCCGACCAGTCGGGATGGATGGGACACGCCGTTACGGGGACGATGCGGTGCGAGCGCTCGGCATAGAACCCGATGACGTTCTCATCCCCCCGCCGCCCGATGGGGAGCTGCAGTTTATTGCGGTAGGCGTACTCCTTTTCGCTGCGCTCGCAGGGCGCGACGGGTACGTCGATGCCGCCGATCTTGCGGAGCGCCTCTTTGACGATGCCCGTTTTGAGCCTGAGCTGCGCGCGGTATTTGATGTGCTGGAGCTGACAGCCGCCGCAGCGCGAAAAAACGGCGCACTTGGGTCTCACGCGCTCCTCCGCGGGCGTGAGGATCTCCTCGATCTTGGCGTATGCGACGCTGCCCTTGACTTTGAGCACCTTGACTTCGGCGCGCTCTCCCGGCAGGAGACAGGGCACGAAGAGCGTCGTGCCGCCGTGGCGCACGATGCCCTCGCCCTGCGTGCCGAGTGCCTCGCAGGTGACGACGATTTTTTCGTTCTTTTCCACGTTTTTCTGCCCCCAAAAATAATTATTCCGCACTTAAACGCGGACATGGTATGCCGCGATCCCCCCGGCGGAATTATTTTCTGATCCTGTACACCGCCATGTTCACCGAACGCTGGCAGAAAAAGATCGCAATATCGTAAAATGCGAAGAACGCCGTGCCGCCCAAAAAGAGGATGAGATACAGATTATCCGCAATATACGGGTACCATGTCTGCTCTTCCAGCCCGAAAATCGGCACAAGCACCACCCATGCCAGCCACATGGCAAGGTCGAACCAGACCGCCTTGACGGCAAATGCGACGGCATGCAGCCAGTTCTTTTTGATATATTTTTTTTGCAGATAGTTGAGCAGGGGATGCCAGCCGAAAAAGACGACGAAGGGCAGCAGGCGCATCACTCCCACCACGAACCCCGTAAACAAAAAGGAGAGGATGACGGTGGCAATGAGCGCGAGCACATATCCCCAGACAAAATCTTTGGCGAGCGGCACCATGAGCGCGAATACGGCGATAAGGAATCCCGTCGCAAGCAGAAAATCCACATACGCGCCCAGCGTGAGCGCGCACACTGCGACCGCGCAGCCGATCGCTGAAAGCGCGATCTCAAAGGAACGTGATTGACGCTTCATACTATTTTCCCGTCCTCGTCAGTTCAGGCAGACCGCCCTTCCGCGCCAAACTCAGTGGCAGTTACAGCACAGGTTGAAGAGGCAGTTCACGCACAGGAAGGTATAGCACATGGAGGCGCAGTTTGCGCACCAGTTGCCCCCCATCTGCTCGCCGCCCTGCGCCATGTTCGGATCGGGATTGGTATTGGGTGCGCCGCCCGACTGCTGGCGGTAGTCGGCGCGCGCTTTGAGCTTATCGTACGCCTCGCGGTACTTGCTGTTGGCGCCGTCCATCTGAATGGCGATCTCGAGCTGTTTCTTGCTCTCGTTCATCCAGTTCTTTTTATAAAAGACGATGGATTGCAGATAGTGCCACTCTGCGCTGCGCTCGTTGAAGTCGTCGAGAAGGGTCTGCGCGCGCGCAAGGTCGCCGCTTTTGATGGCGGCGGAAACTTCCTCGAAGGAGGACGCGCCGCTCGTATTGCGGGCGCTTTCCCTGCGCTCTTCCATGATCTCGGCATACGCGGTATCCAGCCTGCCGAGCATGCGCGCGGCGTTGTTGCCGGCTTCGCCGTCCTGCCACTTCTCCTCGTTGTACTTCGCCTTGAGGCGCTCGTAGCTCGCCCTGATCTCTTCGTCGGTTGCGTTCTCGCTGACTTCCAGGAGCCTGTAATTTTCGTTGTTCATATCGCTATCCTTTTTTGGATGATTTCCAAATGATCGATCTTATTTGAGTCTGACCTGTATCTCTTTGCGCGGTTCGCCGCGGAGCACTCGCTGCGTTTCGAGCGGGATGCCGCGCAGGATGACGTTGTCGGTGAGGTCACGGTTGAAGGCGAACGAAACGCCCGCGAGCCCCTCGCGCATCGCGTAAAAGAGCGTATCGAACAAAAAGGCGATCTCCTCCCCGTTCTCCTGCATGAGCGCCGCGCGCTCCTTGACGCCGTACGCCTCGGCAAACGGGTTATAACGCTTCTTTTTTACGTCCTTCTCGTAGTCGTCGAGCGCGTCGATGAGGTACACCCATTTGCCGACGGCATAGAACATTTCTTCGCTCGCGGAGGACGATCTTTCCCCGAGGAAATGCACGGAGAGCCTGCGCATGAGTTCGGCGGTCGGTTCCGCCGCGCCGTCCAACGAGGGCGTTTTCGCCTTCTCCACGGCAGCCTGCCCCTTTACGTACTCCTCGACGAGCGCGACCATCTCGGGGTAGCGCTTTTTGGCGCGCTTGTAGCCCTTTCTGAACCACGCGCGTTTGATCCTGCCGCCCGCGCCGTCCGCAATGTCGTCCGCCACCTTCTGGTAGGCGAGCGCCGTGTTTAGCGCCCCGAGTTCCGCGGTGAGATCGTCCACGGCGGCAATGGGACGCTTGCGGATGGCATGCTCGAAACAGTTCTGCTGTTCGATCCTGATGTCCGTTCCCGTCATATTATGCAGGAGCGCCGAAAGAAAGGTGACGTCGTAAGTGAGCCCCATCCGCGCGCGCTGTCCGCACGAGACGCCGATGCCCTTGCACAGTCCGCAGTAGAGCGCCTTATAGAGCATGAAATCCTTGATATATAAATTGGGCAGATCGTAGCGAACGTATCCGAACACCGCTCACTCTCCCCTGTAAAAACCGACTTTACGGAACACTTTTGCGAGCGTTTTGCGGGCGGTATAGGCGGCGCTCTCCGCGCCCCGCCTGAGGATATCCGCAAGATAGCCCTTATCGGCGAGCAGACGCTTCTGCTCCGCCTGGACGGGTGCGAGCGCGTCGGCGACCGTCTCGCCGACGGCGAGCTTGAAATCGCCGTAGCCCTTCCCCTCGAACGCCTTTTCCGCCTCGGCGACGGTGCAGCCTTTGAAAGAGGCATAGATATTGAGAAGGTTCGTGACCCCGGGCTTATCCTCGGAGACGGCGATGCGGTTGTCGCTGTCCGTTACGGCGCGCTTGAATTTGCGCATGATCGTATCCTTATCGTCGGCAAGATAGACGGAGGCATTGGGATTTTCGTCGGATTTGCTCATCTTGCGGAGCGGATCCTGCAACGAGGTGATCTTCGCGCCCTCTTTGACGATATATGCCTCGGGCACGCGGAACGTTTCGCCGTAGCGGTTGTTGAAACGAATGGCGATATCGCGCGTGATCTCGAGATGCTGGCGCTGATCGACGCCCACGGGCACGAGGTGCGCCTGATACAGAAGGATATCCGCCGCCATGAGCACGGGATAATCCATGAGCCCCATGTTCACGTTCTCGGCATGGCGGGCAGCCTTATCCTTGAACTGCGTCATGCGCTCCATCTCTCCCACATAGGTGACCGTGTTGAGCACCCAGGCAAGTTCCGCGTGCGCGGGAACATTGGACTGCACGTACAGCGTGCATTTTTCGGGATCGATGCCGCACGCGATATACAGCGCGGCGAGCTCGAGCGTGCGGCGGCGCAGGAGCGCGGGCTCCTGGCGCACCGTGATGGCGTGCATATCGGCGATCGCGTAAAAGCAGGTAAACTCGTGCTGCATGTTCACCCAGTTGCGGATGGCGCCGATGTAGTTTCCGATGGTAAGATTTCCGCTCGGCTGAACCGCCGAGTATAAAACTTTTTCTTCGCGTTTTTCTTCCATATTGCTCTCGATGATAATTGGTTTCGGAAAAATTATACCACACCTGCGCTCAAATTGCAATGGGTAGTATGGGAACTTTGTGAAAAATTGTCCTGCGCGCCGATGATAAATTTTTCACAATCGACAAAAAATACCCCGCACCGCCGCAAAATCTTTGCAAAAATCGATACGGGATATAAAACGGGACACAGTGCGTTCCGTCAACGGTACATGCGCCTCAGCACAAGGGCGATCGCAAGCGCGAGCGCCGCGAACTCCCCCGCCAGGACGGGAAGCTGCCATACGGCAGACGCCGTCATTGCCCCGAAGCCGATCGTCGCGGGGAACGCGAAGGCAGCGTACCGCAAAAACGCGGGCAGCATGGAGGCGGGGAACATGATGCCCGAGAGTATGACGGACGGAAGGAACAGGAGCATCGCCGCCATCGTCTGTTTCGCCTGCGAACGTATGAGCAGCCCCAGCAGGCACCCCGCCGCAAGCGTGACGCACAGAAGCGCCGCGAGCGAACAGAACCACAGGGGAAGATTTTGCGGCAGTTCCGCCCCGAATGCGGGCGGCGCAACGGCAAAAATGATGATGCAGACGATAAACGTGTGCAGAAAGCAGGAGATGAACTGCGTGACCACGCCCAGAGAGAGCGGCACGCCGTTCGCCTTGTACACCTTTTTGACTTCTCCGCCGTACACTTCTCCGAGCGAAGGCGGCAAACCGATGAGCGCGCTCATCGTGACGACGAATACCGACATGGAAGAGATGAGCGTTTCCCCTGCGGCGGGATCGACCGAGACGAAGATCCCGCTCATGAAAAAGAAGAACAGGAGCGGCACCAGATAGCAGGTGACGAGCATTGTTTTGCTGCGGATATCCAGCCTGAACTGCAGCCCCAGACCGTATAAAAACGCCTTCATTGCGCCGCCCCCTTTGCGATGCTCATAAAATGTTCCTCAAGCGTGCCTCTGTCGGTACGGATATCGAGGATCTCCGTGCCCGCGCGCCGGTATTCCGCGAGTTTTTCCGATACCGTGGCGGCGAGATCCTCCGTATCGAACCTGAACCGCCCCGCCGCCGTGGTGATGTACACCGTGTACCTTCTGCCCACCGCGGCGGTGAGCTCGCCGATCGTCCCTTCAAAGACGATCGCGCCGTCTTTGAGGATGGCGATGCGGTCGCACAGCTCCTCCACTTCCGCCATGTCGTGGCTGGCGAGCACCATCGTTTTGCCCTGCGCTCTGAGGTCTTTTATGAGCGCGTGCAGGGAACGGCGTCCCTCCACGTCGAGCCCGGCGGTCGGTTCGTCGAGGAAGAGGATCTCGGGATCGCCGACGAGCGCGAGCGCAAGGTGCAGCCTGCGCTTCTGCCCCACGGAGAGATCGGCATACTTCTTTTTGGCAAACCCGTATATCCCGAGCGCCTCCGTGATTGCGCGGTCGGGCGCACGCCCCTTCCACTTTGCGACCAGCCCGAGCGCCTCCGTTGGTCTGATATACGCCTGCAAAGACGCCGATTGGAGCTGGATCCCGACCCTGCCGTTTACCGCGATCTCGCCGCCGTCGCGGGGGCGCAGCCCCTCGATACACTCCAGCGCTGTCGTCTTGCCTGCGCCGTTCGCGCCGAGCAGGGCGTATATTTCGCCGCGGCGCACCGTGAGATCGACGCCTTTCAAGACCGTGCGTTCCCCGTAGCGTTTCGTAAGATTCCTCACACGAAGGGCGTCAGTCATTCTTCACCTCGAAGGGAGAGATCCCCGCCTTTGCGAAATATATTTCGAGCGCGGGAGAGAGAAAGCCGTTGAGGATATCCGTCTTGCGCTTCCACTCCGCGTCCGCCGACGCGACCTCGCCCATCTTCATGACCTGCGGCAGCATGCGCATATCGCCGCCCGTAAATTCCACGATGAGCTGCCAGAATTCTTCGGCGAACGCCTGCCCCTCCGCGCTCCCGGGCGCAATGCCGGCGCCGCTGTAGCGGACGGCTCTTTCGCGCAGCGCTTCAAATCGCCCGATGAAGGCGGAGCCGCTCTCCCGATCGAACCGTCTGCGCAGATAATCGAGCATGCCGTCGTCAAAGTACTTGATCAGCCGGTAATTTTCGTTCTTCATCTGCAGATTGACAATGATATCCGCATACTTTCCGAAATCGACCGACTGCATTTGCAAGACCTCCTCGCGCAGCGCGCGGATATCCTCCAGCGCGCGAGAGAGAACATCGATCTGCGCCTGCAACGCCCTGCCCTGCTCCTCCAGCATGGCGGCGGCTTCCCCGGGCGTATCGACGGCGACGAGCTTGGCTCTGATCTCCCCGAGAGAAAACCCGAGAGACTTCAGCGAGAGCACCTGATGCAGCCTGACGACGTCTTTATCGCTGTAGAGCCGCCTGCCGCCTTCGCTCACGGCGGACGGACAAAGGATCCCTTCGCGGTCGTAATATTGCAGCGTGCGGACGCTCACGCCCATCTTTTTGGCGACTTCGCCGACCGTCATGTATTTATGCGACACTTCGGAA
Organism: uncultured Clostridia bacterium; assembly: GCA_944367465.1. Lineage (GTDB taxonomy): Bacteria > Bacillota > Clostridia > Christensenellales > Borkfalkiaceae > Gallimonas. The sequence goes on along the minus strand of CALVWO010000017.1, from coordinate 22,844 downwards.
CGTTCCATGATCTTTCACCTCGGGATCCATTATAATTGATGACGCGGCGTAACGAGCAAGCGTTTTTTGCAAATTTTTTTTGATTTTATAAAAAAAAATACGGAAAAGGCAGGATCTGCGGCGCGCAGCTCCCGCAGCGCTCTCCCGAACGAAAAAACCCGCGCCACCGGCGCGGGTTCTGCTTATATGAATTTTAAGACCTCGTCGAACATCTTTTCGGGAGAGGTGACCTGTTTGAAGCGGACGGGTTTGTAGCGGATGGCTTTGAGCGGTTCGGGCACCTTCATGGCGGTGAGCAGATTGATGCGCTTGATGCCCTTGAAGCTGTCCTTCACGTCGTTGCCCGTGAGCGCGTACAGAACGTCCTGCGGGAACTTGTACGGGCTTGCCGTGGAGACGACGACCATGGGCAGTTTTTCTGCCTTCGGATCCTTTTCGACCATCTCCTCGTACCGCTGCGCTACGCTCATCGCAACGCCCGTGTGCGTATCCATGGGATACCCGTATTCCTCGAAGAACTCGTACATGCAGTCCACCGTGTCGCTCTCGTTGGTGCAGCCCGCATAGAATTCCGACTTATACGCCTTGAGCTCTTCCGCGCGGATGGAATACCTGCCCGTTGCCGAGAGCTGCTGCATGCGCTCCTTCGTGAGCGCCGCGTCCCTTCCGGAGAGCTCGAAGATGAGCCGCTCGAGGTTGGACGAGACGAGGATATCCATGGAGGGAGACATCGTTTTATAGAAGGGGCGCTTGCTGTCGTACATGCCCTTCGCCCAGAAATCGGTGAGCACGTTGTTCTTGTTGGAGGCGCACACGAGCGTGCCGACGGGCAGCCCCATGCGCTTTGCATAATACCCCGCGAGGATATTGCCGAAATTCCCCGTAGGCACGGTGAAGTTGACCTTATCCCCCATCCTGATCTGGTCGGAAGTGACGAGATCGCAGTATGCCGAGAAGTAGTAGCAGATCTGCGGCGCGAGACGGCCGAAGTTGATGGAGTTCGCCGAAGAGAGCAGGAAGTTCTTCTCTTTGAGCTTCGCTTTACAGTCTGCGGAGGCGAAGATCTTCTTCACGCCCGTCTGGCAGTCGTCGAAATTGCCGCGGACGGCGACGACGTTGACGTTCTCGCCTTCCTGCGTGCACATCTGGAGCTTCTGCATCTTGGAGACGCCGTCGTCGGGATAGAACACCATGATCTTGATGCCCTTTGCGTCCTTGAACCCCTCGAGCGCCGCCTTGCCCGTATCGCCGCTGGTGGCGACGAGGATGAGGATATCTTCCTTAATGCCGCAGATATCGCACCCCTTTCTGAGAAGATAGGGCAGCACGGTGAGCGCCATATCTTTGAAGGCGCACGTGGGGCCGTGGAAGAGCTCGAGCATGTACATGCCGTTCTCCACGCGGACGAGGGGCGCGGCGTCGCCGCCCTCGAACTGCGAATACGCCTTTTTCAGCGCGGAGAGAAGCTCGTCTTTATCGTATTCATCGAGATATTTATGCAGGATGAACGCCGCGCGCTCGGGATAATCCATGCCGAGCATGGACTCCATTTCTTCGCGCGTGACCTGCGGGAATTTTTCGGGGACGAACAGACCGCCGTCCTTTGCGATCCCCTGCACGATCGCCTGAGCGCCCGTGACTTTTTCTTCGCCTCTCGTGCTGACAAAAACCATATATTTCCTCTTTTACGGCACAGCCGCCTGTTTTCTGCGGGGAGAGCGCTCCCCTTTTATGACGGGCAAACCGTCCCTTGAACAAGGGACGGCAGCCATTGAGTTTGTTCGGATCAGAGATACTTCTTTGCGAAATCGGGAAGCTCCTCTTCCGCGCAGCTGCAGGTGATGTAGAGCTTGAGATCGCGCATTTCGGCGACCTTCTCCATCATGTAGAAGAACTGCGCCATATCTTTGATCGCCTTGCCCGCGATGCGCGCGATGCCGTCTACAAAGACGTACTCGTTATCGTACCCGCCGGCAATGACGCCCTTGATGAAACCGCAGAGCGCGTCCTCGCCCGCGATGGAATAGTCGCTCGTATCCACAAAGCGGATCTCGCGGCGCAGATCGTACATATACCGTTTGGTATCCGTAATAAAAGTCAGGGTTCCCTTTGCGGTGGCGACCGCCTCGTTTGCCGCGTCGATGATGCGCTTCGTCTTGCCGCTGCCCTTCGGACCGCAGATGACTTTAACCATTTGATCCTCCTCGTCGCCCGAAGGCGATGTTTTATTATCTTTATTTTACCAAGTTTTTGCGTATATTTCAAGGGGGTTTGGCAAAATTCCCCGAAAAATTTATTCGAGGCTCTGCACGAAGGCGTCGATGCGGTTGAGCCCTTCGAGCATATCCTCCATCGAGAGCGAATAGGAAAGACGGACGCAGTCGGGCGCGCCGAAGGGCGTTCCCGAAACGACGGCGACCTTCGCGGCGTCGAGGAGCACCTCGGCAAAGTCCGCCGCGTTGGAAATGACGCGGTCGCCGAACTTCTTGCCGAACACGTTCTCGACGACGAGCATGGCGTAGAACGCGCCCTCGGGCACGACGCAGTAAACCTCTTTCATCTCGGCGATGCGCGCGATCATGGCTGCGCGGCGGCTCGCAAAGCGGGCGACCATCTCCTCGACGGCTGCCTCGGGAGAGTTGAGCGCCTTGATGGTGGCGTACTGCGCGATAGAGCAGGCGTTGGAGGTGGCGTGGCTCTGGAAGGAGTCGATCGCCTTGGCGACGTCCTTGGGCGCGGCAAGATAACCGATGCGCCAGCCCGTCATGGCGTACGTTTTGGAGACGCCGTTGACGGTGACCGTGAGATCCTTCATCTTTTCGGAGACTTTCGCGAAGGAGAACGGTTTCGCGCCGTCGTAGACGAGTTTTTCATAGATCTCGTCGGAAATGACGAAGATGTTGTGCTTTTCGCAGACGGCTGCAAGTGCGCGCACCTCCGCCTCCGAATACACGGCGCCCGTGGGATTGCAGGGAGAATTGAAGATGAGCAGCTTTGTTTTGGGCGTGATCGCCGCCTCGAGCTGTTCGGGCGTGATCTTGAGCCCGTTCTTCTTGCTTGCTTCCACATAGACGGGCACGCCGCCCAGCGTTTTGACGACCTCGGGATAGGTGAGCCAGTAAGGCGCGGGGATGATGACCTCGTCCCCTTCATCGATGAGCGCGTAGCAGGCGTTGAAAATGGAATGCTTTGCGCCGTTGGAGACGATGACCTGAGAGGGCTCGTATTCAAGCCCGTTGTCGCGCTCGAACTTCTCGCAGATGGCGCGGCGCAGCTCGGGCAGCCCCGACGAAGGCGTGTACTTCGTCTTGCCCTTTTCGAGCGCCTCGATGCCCGCTCCCACGATGTGCGCGGGCGTGGGGAAATCGGGTTCGCCGACGCCGAAGTTGATCACGTTTTCTCCGGCAGCCTTCATCGCTTTCGCCTTGGCGCTGATCGCAAGCGTCTGCGAGGGAGAAATGGTCTGGATCCTCTTTGCAAGCCGTTCTTTCATAATATTTACCTCTGATCGTAAAATTGTTTGTGATGTTCTGTGCCGCTCATGCCTCTTCCGATACGGAGGCGAGCCTGCGCTCCGTATCCGCACGGGCAAGCGCGTCGATCATCTCGTCGAGATCGCCCGCGAGGAAGGATTCCATCGCGTGAAGGCTCAGCCCGATGCGGTGATCGGTGATGCGGCTCTGGGGGAAATTGTAGGTGCGGATGCGTTCGCTCCTGTCCCCCGTGCCTACAAGGCTCCTGCGATCCGCCGCTTCTTTGGAGGCGGCGGCTCCGTTATAGTAATCGTACAGCCTGTTTTTGAGCACGCGGTACGCCTTTTCTTTGTTTTTAAGCTGGCTGCGCTCATCCTGGCAGGTGACGACGATGCCCGTGGGGAAATGCGTCAGGCGGATGGCGGTCTCCGTTTTGTTGACCTTCTGCCCGCCCGCGCCGCTGGAACGGAACAAATCGACGCGGATATCCTTTTCGTCGAGCTGCACTTCCACTTCCTCCGCCTCGGGCAGCACCGCGACCGTGACGGTGGACGTGTGGATGCGCCCCTGCGACTCCGTTTCGGGCACGCGCTGCACGCGGTGAACGCCGCTCTCGTATTTGAGACGGGCGTACGCCCCGCGCCCCTCGATGTTGACGATGGCTTCCTTCATGCCGCCCAGCTCCGTCTCGTTGAGGTCTACGACCTCCCAGCGGAAACGGCGGCGTTCGCAGTACGCCATGTACATGCGGTACAGATCGTACGCAAACAGCGCTGCCTCTTCCCCGCCCGCGCCCGCACGGATCTCGAGCGTGCAGCCGCGTTCGTCGTTCTTATCCTTGGGCAAAAGCAGGATCTTGAGCTGTTTTTCCATCTCGGCGAGCCGGTTTTTCAGGGAGAAAACTTCCTCCTCGAGGAGTTCCTTCATCTCGCCCGTTTCCTTTTGCGCCTCGGCGGCGGCAGCCTCCATTTCGGCGCGTTTCTGCTCGTATGCCTTATAGCCGAGCGCCACGGGTTCGAGCTCCGCCCGCTCCCGCGAAAGGCGCGTCCAGCGCTCCATATCGGCGAGCGTATCGGGCGAGGAGAGCAGGTCTCCCAGCTCGTCGTAGCGCGCCGCGACAGACTGTAATTTTGCAAACATGGTTAAAACCCGATCTTGACGATGCGTTCCACGCCGGCGAAATCGCGCACGACCATGGCGAAATCGCAGCGGGCGACGGTGCGGAAAATACGGATGATCTCCTGCGCCTGATCCTCGCCGCACTCGAGGATGCACATGCCGCCGCGGACGATGTAGCGCCCGATCTTTTCGGCGATGCGGCGGTAGAAGTTGAGCCCGTCGACGCCGCCGTCGAGCGCGAGATGTGGCTCGAAATCGCGGACGTCCCTGGAGAGCGTGGCGATCTCGGCGCTCCGCACATAGGGCGGATTGGCGGTGATGAGGTTGAACCTGCCGCGCACGCCGGTAAACAGATCGGCCTGCTGGAAGGTGACGTTGGCTTTGTTGAGACGGGCGTTTTCGCGCGCGAGCTCGAGCGCGCCCTCCGAAATATCGGTGCCGAGCACGGTGACCTGCTTATCTTTCGCCGCCTCGCACGCAATGGCGATGGCGACGGCGCCGCTGCCCGTGCACAGATCGAGCACGCTGTCCCCCTCTTTGAGGGAGGCGACCGCCTGCCGCACGAGAAGTTCCGTTTCGGGACGGGGGATGAGCACGCGCTCGTCCACGCGGATGGTATAACCGTAGAAGTCGGTATCGCCGTAGATGTACCACAGCGGCCTGCCCGTGAGGCGTTCCTCGTAGATCCTGAGGATGCCCTCGCACTCCCTGCGCGTGACGATGCGCTCCTCGGAGAGTTTATCGCGCGGGATCTTCAGATTGAGGCTGACGATCCATTCCGCGTCCGATCCGTCGATCTCCTTTTCGGCAAACCCCTCCTTCATCATGGCGAGGAGCCCGGAAAGCTTGCACTCGGTGGCAAAAGTCTTCTCGGGAGAATCGGGGTCTTCGTCCATCTCCTTTGCCTTTCTGAAAGCGAGGATGGCGCATTCGATCTGCCTTTCGTCCGGCTCGCGCGTGGTGAGCATCTGCAGGAGATACCCGGGCGCCTTGAGGGGCAGCACGAGCACGGAGTCGGTGAGCGAGAGAAGCTTCAGGATCTCGTAAGAGATGCCCGCCACGACGGGGAGCATCGCAAGTTTTACGATGAAATTGATGAGAAAATCGACGGCGCGGATCCCCGTAAGCCCCGTGAGGGAGAGCGCCCAGCCGACGAGCGCGAACATGAAAATGGAGATGACGAGCACGATGAAGATGAACGTGGTGCCGCATCTGTCGTGCAGGCGGGAGGCTTTTTTCACGTTCTCGGGCGTGAGTTCGTCGCCGTATTCGTAGCAGTTGATCGTTTTATGTTCCGCGCCGTGATATTCGTACGTTTCGCGCATCGAACGGAATATGAGCGTAAACAGGATATAGCCGAGGAAAATGACGAAGCGGAAAGCGCCCTCGATGAGATAGAACCAGATGCTGCCTGTATGCACGGCGGGCGCAGCCTCGGAGATGAGCGCGGTGAAATAGTTGGGCAGGAAGAGAAAGAGCGCCACGGCGATGACGACGCCGAGCACCGTGGAAACGGTGGTGACGATCTCCCCCACGGAGATCTTCCAGTGTTCCGCCATCCATTTTGTGAGCTTGGAGGGTTCCTCGTCCTCCGCGACGGCGACCTCGGAACTGCGCAGAAGGGAGCGCATGCCGAGCACGAGGGAGGAGACAAAGCTCACCACCCCCCGCACGAAGGGAAAACGAAGCCACTTCCGCTCTTTGGCGGGCTTTCTGATGCGCTTCGCCTCCATCTGCAATTCACCGTTGTCGTCACGCACGACGGTCGCCATGCCGCTCTTTCCGCGCATCATGACGCCCTGTATGACGGCTTGTCCGCCGATATATGTGCGCTGTTTCTTCTTTCTCATCGCAATCAACCAATCGTTCAGCGGGCGCCGGGAAGGCACCGCCGCGCTCAGTATTTTTTGATTATCTGCGCGGAGAGCGCATGCCCGCACGCGCGCGTAATAGCAAAACAGCCTCCCGCGTGCGTGAGGCTGCGATGCGGTCAGATGCCGTATCTCTTCTTGAACTTGTCAACGCGGCCGCCGGTATCGACGAGCTTCTGACGACCCGTGAAGAAGGGGTGACACTTGCTGCAGATATCCACTTTCATGACGTCCACGTCTTTCGTGGTACCCGTCTTGAACGTCTCGCCGCAAGCGCAGACGACCGTCACCTCGTGGTAGTTGGGATGGATCTCGGGCTTCATGACTTTCTCACCTCGCTTGTTTTCTTAGGAAATTCCTTGCTATTATACCCGTTTTGGCGTCGTTCGTCAACTGATTTTGGAAGGCAAACTGAAAAACTTATCCCGCCCCGCAATTTTTTTGCGTTTGCCGGACGGCGCGCAAATCATGCGCGAAATGCTTGCAAAAAGCGGACGACTGGGGTATAATACGGGTGTAGTATGGGAGAAGTTTTCTCTTTTCCCACAGTATAAGACGGGCGGTTTCCGCAGAAATTGCCTGTCGGGAGGACCCGCATGAACGTGTGGAAAATCACCGCCGCCAATAAACTTACGCGCACCGAGGCGGAAGCCCCCGCGCCCGAAGAGGACAAAGTCCGCATCCGCGTGACGAAGCTCTTCCTGAACGGGACGGACGCCGCCCTCTTTTCCGGTGCGGCAAAATGCAGATACCCGCTCATCCCGGGGCGTTACGCCGTCGGCATGGTGGCGGAGGGCAGCGCGGCGAACTACCTTCCGAAGGGCACCCGCGTTCTGTTGCACGCCGTTGTTCCGGCGCCCGATACGGGCACCGCGAAAAAAGATTTTTCCGAGAGCGACGAACTCATCTGCGGCCGCACCGCAGACGGGTATATGCGCGATCTCATCTATCTTTCCCCACGCGACTTCACGCCCCTGCCCGAATCGGTGAGCGATGAAAACGCGCTCCTTCTGCACCACATCGCCCTTGCGAAAGCGGCGGCGGACAAACTGGGCGTGAAGAAGGGTCAGCACGTCGCCGTCGTGGGCGCGAACATCCTGGGGATACTTCTGTGCCAGCTCCTCATCTATCAGCAGGCGGCGCCCATCCTCATCGACGAGGACGCCGCGCGGCTGGAATTTGCGCGATCCTGCGGGATATACTATACGATGACGACGGACGAGCATCTGCTCGAAGGCATCGCGTCCCTGACGGGAGGCAGGCTCGTGAGCGGCGCCGTATACATGACGAGCGCGCAGCGCAACGCGCCCGCCATCCCCTTCTCCGTATGCGCGAACGGCGCGAACGTGGTGCTGTGCGGCTCGCGCGACGATTTCGACGTGAATTTTTCCCAGCCCTTCCGAAAGGAACTCTCCGTCTTCTGCGTTTCGGGCAGATCGGAGAATCTGGAGGCGGCGATCAACCTCATCGTGCGCGGCGCGGTGGACGTTTCCTCCTTCTCCTTCCGTACCGTCCGTTCGGACGATACCGAAAAGTTCCTCGCCGATTACTTCCGCTCGCCTGACCGCGACTTCAAGGAGATCAACGTCGTAACGCTCATCTGAGCTACATAATGCGATTGTTCCGAAAATTTGCAGGCGCACGGCTCCTGTTCCTGGGGATCCTCGCGCTCGTCCTTTTGGGCGGCGCGGTTCTCCTCTTTTTTACGGCGCCCCGCCTGCTGCCGCCCATTCTCCTTGCCGAACGGACGCTGGCGCTTGCCGCCGCCGTACGCGTATGCGCGCAGGACGCGCTGCCCGAGAGCAAACTCGCGCGGCTGACGCTTGCGATCGCACTGCCCCTTGCAGGCGCGGCGATCTGTTTTTTCTTCCGTCCCCTGCGGGGAGACGGCGCGCCCCCGCCGCGGGCGCGGGGCAGCGACGGCGCGGCGCGCCTTGCCAAAGTTGCGGGCGCGCGGCTCTCCGCGGCGGAGAGCGCGGACTATTACCCGACGGGGGAAGCGTGGCGCGCGCCCTTTCTTGCCGACCTCGCCGCGGCAGAACATGAGATCTTCCTCGAATATTACATCGTGGCGGAGGGCGTCCTGTGGGGCGAGATCCTCCGCATCCTGCGCGAACGGGCTGCATGCGGCGTGCGCGTGAACCTGCTCTTCGACGCGTTCGGCTGCGCGCTCACGCTCCCCGCCCGTTTCGTGCGCGAAATGCGGGGCGCGGGCATCTGCGCAAAGCCCTTCCGCGCCCTCGCGCCGCGCGCCTCGGCGGCGCGGCGCGACCACCGCAAACTTGCCGTGATCGACGGGCGCACCGTCTACGTCGGCGGCATCAACCTTGCCGACGAATATGTGGGCGAAAAGCTCCGCTTCGGGCACTGGAAAGACAGCGCCCTCCGCCTTACGGGCGGGATCGCCTGCGATTTCAGGCAAATGTTCCTGCGGACATGGGGCGGGGAAAATCCTCCGCCTGTGCGCCGCGGAACATGCGGCGCGGCGCAATCGGGGCATACCATGTCTGCGGCGGCGCTCTCAGACGACGCCGAAGGCCGCGCCCCGCGCGCCTTTGCGCGGCTGCTGCACGAACTGTGCGGAAGAGCGGAAAAAAGGCTTTGGCTGTTCACCCCCTACCTCGTGCCGGACAGCGCCACCATGCGCGCCCTGATGCGCGCCGCGGCGGGCGGAACGGACGTGCGCGTTGCCGTGCCGTACATCGCGGACAAGCGCGCGGTATACCTGCTGACCAAGCGGTGCGCGCGCATCCTGGAGGGAGGCGGCGTGAAGGTGCGCGCCTATCTGCCGGGATTTCTGCATGCAAAGAGCGTTGTATGCGACGGGAAATATGCGGTCGTCGGCTCGTGGAACCTCGACTGCCGCAGCCTGTACGCGCAGGCGGAATGCGGTGCGCTCGTGGAGGACGCGCGCCTCGCCGCCGACCTGGAACGCGACTTCGAGCAGACGTGGGTGCAGTCGGCGCCCGTTCCGAAGGCGCGCGGAACGGAAAAGCTGCGCGCGGCGCTCCTTTTGCCCTTTTATGCGCTCATTTAGCCAATAAACCGCTTTATGCGGCAGGGAATGACGATAGAGAAACACCATGGTAAAATTCATTGCGACCGATCTGGACGGAACGCTGCTGGACGGCGAGCGCAGGCTCCCCGAAGAGATCTTCCCGCTGATCGCAAAACTCAAAGAGCTCGGCGTGCTTTTCGCCCCCGCGAGCGGGCGGCAGTACGCGAACCTGAAAAAGCTGTTCGAACCCGTGGCGGACGACGTGCTCTTCATCTGCGAAAACGGCGCGCTCATCAAGTACCGCGGCAAAACGCTGCACTGCCACCCCATCGGCAACCGCTACCTGAAGGAGGCGCTCGACGAGATACGGGCGCTCCCCCACCTGTACCCCATGCTGTGCGGAACGGAGTACGCGTACATCGAAAACAGCGAAATGCCCTTTTTCAAATACGCGATGCTCTCGTACACGAACTGCAAAAAGGTGCCCGATCTCGACGAGGTGATCGGGCTGGAAGATATTTGCAAGATCGCCGTATACGACGAGATCGCCGCCGCGGAGAACTGCATCAAGGTGCTTCCCCAGCGGCTCCCGCATCTGAGGACGATCCTCTCCGGATTCGACTGGTGCGACGTCTCCGCCCCCGGCGCCAACAAGGGCGAGGCGATCCGCTTTATCCGCAAGGCGTTCGGCCTCGAAAAGGAGGAGTGCGTCGCCTTCGGCGACCACATGAACGACTTTGAGATGCTGGGCGAATGCGGATATGCCTATGTTCCGGAAAACGCCTATCCGCCCCTCAAAAAACTCATCGGAAGGGTCATCCCTTCCAACGAGGAGAAGGGCGTCATCCGGAAGATCGGAGAGATCATAAAAGAATTGGAGGCATGACCATGAAATACCTGATCGCGTCGGATATCCACGGCTCGGCATACTACTGCGCGCTGCTGAAGGAGCGCTTTCTTGCCGAAGGAGCACAGAAACTCCTTCTGCTGGGCGACCTGCTGTACCACGGCGCACGCAACCCTCTGCCGCGCGACTACTCCACGCTGAAGACGGCGGAGATCCTCAATTCCATGAAGGAGCACATCCTGTGCGTACGGGGAAACTGCGATTCGGACGTGGACACCCTCGTTCTGGAATTTCCCATCGTCGCGGACTATGCGATCCTGCCCGCCGCGGGAAGGACGCTCGTTCTGACGCACGGCCACAGGACGTACGGAGTACTCTCGGGCAGCGACGTGCTCGTGAACGGACATTTCCACGTTCCCGCCTTCGAACAACGCGAGGGACACCTCTACGTCAACTGCGGCTCCGTCTCCATCCCCAAGGAAAACTCCCCCCACTCCTATCTCGTGCTGGAGGACGGGAAGCTCCTGTGGAAGGACGTGGAGACGGGAGCGGTCTTCAAACGCGCCGAACTGTAAAGTGCCTGCGAAAATGAAAAAAGCGACCCGGACGGGTCGCTTTTTGTTTTGTTTCTTTGTTGCGCCGGAAGCGCCGCCCGCATTACAGGGGAATGAGGCGCAGAATGCTTCCGCCGAGGATCATCAGAATGAGATCGACGATCCAGATGATGTTCCAGCCGAGGATGAGACGCAGGATACCCGCAAGGATCTTGCCCTCGGAAAATCTCGTGATCGCACCGAGGATCCACGAAGTGACGGGGATGATCGCCAGAATGATGCTGACGAGGCGCCCGAGTCCGAAATAGTCCCCTCTTCTCTTTGCCATAATCAACGCTCCTTATATTAATATTATAGTATTATTGTACCATGTTATGCGCAAATGTCAAGATCTCGGCGGAAATTTATGAAAAATAATACAAAACCGCCCGCGGGTACGAGATACAGCGCTCCCGCGGACGGCGTTTTTTCTTTTGGTTTCAAACGTATAATTACAGGAAAAGCCCCCTCGGCGCCCTCAAAGAGGGAGGCAAGAACTCCCACCGTCGCGGCTTTGCCGCGCCACCTCTTGGCGGCACCAAGGGAGTGTGCCGCCTGCGGTACTTCGCGCGTAGCGCTCGTGCGCCACTTCGTCGAAATTCTTTTGCAAGCAAGACTTTCTCCTCGTGTCGGACACAAATTGCCGCTGATAAAGGCAATTCCTTAGTTCGCCATGCGCGCACAGCGCACCGCGCTGGTGCGCATTACGCATGGCTCACCCTCACAGAGGGAGGCAAGCTGTAATCACTCGCGCAAAGGAGCTGCGCCTTCGCCCGCACCCTGCATTTGCGCATACCTGCGCTTTTGCAGAAAGGTGAGATCGCGCGCGCTATACTGTTGCTGTCCGCGCGCGATCGAGGAAAACCGCGCACAAAGCGTATGCGGCTGTGGGGTTTTCCTGAATCTCACGGAATTATCGTACCGTAGCACTCGCAAAAAAGATTTTGCAGAAAGATTTTTTGCGAAGAGGAGCGGCAAGCGTTGTAAGCGTGGTGTTTGGCTGCGCCGAACCACCCGCAGGGTGCGCTTCGCCGCGACGATGTCAGTTCAAAAAGAAATTCGTGAACTTTTTACAGGTCGAACGCGACGGCGGTGAGATCGTCGTCGAACGCGCTGCAGAACTCTTTGAGCGCGGCTTTGAGGCGCTCGATGAACCGCTCGGCATTCTCCGAGCGCTGCAGGATCGCCTCCACCCGCTCGACGGAGAACTGCTCGCCCGCCTCGTTGCGGCTCTCGGTGACGCCGTCGGTGACGAGCGCGAGGATATCCCCCTTCCGGTAGCCGATGACGCGGTCTTCGTAGCGGTAGCCCGGCATCCAGTTGGAAATGGGCGGCGCGTTCATCTCGATCTCGTCGATGCCGATGGCGCTCTTTAAGAGCATGGGCGCATTGTGACCCGCCACGGAATAGCGGATCTCGCTGCGGGAGCGGTCGACGCGCACCGCGATGGCGGTGACGTAATTCGTCTCGTCGAGATTGAGTTCCTGAAATTTGGCATTGAGCGCCGTGAGCGCCTTTGCGGGAGAGGGTTCGCCGCGATCCCAGCCCGCCTTGACGAACGCGGAGAGCATGCCTGCGGAGATGCCCTTGCCGGAGACGTCGGCAAGAAAGCCCATCGTTTCGCCCGCCGCCTCGTAGACGTCGGGCAGATCGCCGCCGATCTCGCGGCAGGGGATATACATGAAGGAGTAATGCGTTCCGCCGCTCGCATGCGCGGGCGGCAGGAGGCGCTGCTGGATATCCTGCGCGGAGTACATCTCGCGGGCGATCTCCGTCTCGTAGGCGTTGTCCACCACGCCGAGGTAGTACTTCCCGAGCGGCGTCACCTTGATGCGGAAACTCAGATCGCCCCCCTCTCCGCGCACGATGAGGTTCCTCAGCGCGGTGCCGTCCCCCTTCATCGCGTCCGAAAAGAGGGTGCGCATGGGACAATAGGCGCACTTGACGCCCTCGCCGCACACCTCCGCCTCCGCGCAGCCAGTCGTCTCTCTGAGCGTGCCGCGGGAACGGCGGGCGCGGAAATAGCTGCGAAATGCGCGGTTGGTATAGCGCACCTGCATTTTTTTATCCACGACGATCGCCGCCGTGGGGATATTGTCGAGCACTTCGCGATAAAGATTCATGCTTCACCCGCGCCAGACGCGCAGTCTGCCGCTCACGAGGCATGCCGTGAGCGATTCCTCTTCGAATATTTCTCCGTCGTACTGTACGTACAGCTTGCCCTCCGGCGACGTGACGGACGCCGCACGGCAGCTGACGTGATGCGTGATGGGCTCTTCCAGCAATTTCCCGCGCATGAGCCTGAACAGCGCAGGAAGGAGCTTTCCGCGCGGCGGGCAGTCCACCACGACGAGCTCCATGAGATTGTCGTCCACCTCCGCGACGGGGCAGAGCGGGATCCCCCCGCCGAGCTGCCTGCCGTTGCAGACAGCGGCGATCATGGCGTTATATTCGCGCGTTTCGCCCTCCGCCGAGACGATGAGCTTTGTGCCGCGGTAGCGGAAGAGCGTGGCGAGGAGGCTGCGGAAATACTTCCCCCTCCTGCCGCCGTAACGCATGTTTTCGCAGCGGCGGAGGATCTCCACGTCCATGCCCGTGCCCGCAATGTTGAGGGAACGGTGGGTGCCGCATTCGATGTAGTCCGTGTACTGCGGCTGCGTATCCAGGATCATGTCGATCGCCGCGGCGCCGAGCGGGATCTTTGCCGCGGCGGCAAAATCGTTGCCCGTTCCCGCGGGGATGATGCCCAGCGTGACCGCGCCGGGATCCGCAACGCCGCTGAGTACTTCGTTTACGGTACCGTCTCCCCCCACGACGGCGAGCTCCGTCTGCCCCGCGGCAGTCAGGCTGCGCGCGTATTTGCGGGCGTCACCGCGCTTGGAAGAATAGAAAAAACGGCAGGGAACGCCGCGGTCTCTGCACTTCGCATCGATCTCGGCAACCAGTTTTTTGAGTTTTCGGACCTGCGGGTTGACGATGACGTTGAGCATATCCCTTCCTCTCCACTTGGTAATTACGGTACAATGTCCATTATACAATATTTCGTGCGGAATTGCAATTTTTTTGCAAATCTGATATACTGATTTCAGAAAAATTTCAAGGAAGTGCCTTTTTGAAAAAACTTCTTCCGAAAAATCTGATCAAACTGGCAAGCGTGTGTCATATTCCTTTGTATATCGTAGGAGGCGCGGTGCGCGATCATCTTGCGGGATACCCCCTCAAAGACGCCGACTGGGATCTCGCCTCCGCCGCGACGGACGAGGAATTCTGCGCCGCCGCGCGCGCCTGCGGATTCACCGTGCGCGCGGTATATCCCGCCACGGGTACGGTAAAAGCCGAGGATCCGGACGGCATCGGCTACGAATACACCCGTTTCCGCTCCGATAAATATGTGCGCGGCATACACACGCCGACGGAGATCTGCTTTACCGATGACATCGCCCGCGATGCACGCCGCCGCGATTTTTGCGCCGACGCCGTCTATTACGACATCGCCGCGGACGAATACGCCGATCCCCTGGGCGGGATCCCCGATATCCGCGCCCGCGTGCTGCGCACCGTCGCCCCGGCGGAAAAGGTATTCGGCGAGGACGGACTGCGCCTTCTGCGGCTGGCGCGCATCGCCGCGCAGACGGGATTTTCGCCCGACGGGGCATGTCTTGCGGGCGCAGGCAAAAACGCGGCGCTCATCCGCGACATCGTGCCGGAACGCATCTTCCGCGAGCTCGACCTGCTGCTGCACGCCGACGAAAAGCCGGGCGGCGCGGACGGGCCGTACCGCGGGCTGTGCATCCTGCGCAAAACGGGCGTATTCGCCCACATCCTGCCCGAGCTCGCGCGCGGCGACGGCATGGCGCAGAGAGCGGACTTCCACGATCACGACGTTCTGGAGCACTCCTTCCGCTGCGTGCGCTACGCGCCGCCGACGATCCGCTGGGCGGCGCTCCTGCACGACGCGGGCAAGCCGTTCTGCCTCCTCCGCGACGGCAACTTTCACGCCCACCCCGAGGAGGGCGCGCGCATCGCGGAGGAGATCCTCAGCCGCCTCAAAGCGCCCGCAAAACTCACCGCCCGCACAAAAGAGCTTGTGGCGCTCCACATGCGCGACTTCGACCTAAAGATGCGCGAAGGAAAGGTGCGGCGGGAGATCGTGCGGGCATACCCCTTCCTCGAAGAGCTGTTCGCGCTCAGACAGGCGGACTTTTCCGCCTGCAAAGACGACCTCTCCCCCGCGCCGTCCGTCCTCAAATGGCGGCGCATCCTCGCCGGCATGGAGCGCGAGGGCGTGCCCTTCACGCTTGCGATGCTCGCCGTGAACGGGCGGGACATGGCGGCGCTCGGACTCAGGGGCGAACGGGTGGGCGCGGCGCTCCTCGCGCTGCAAAACTACTGCGTCGAGGACGGGCGCCGCAACACACGGGAGGCGCTCCTCGCCCGCGCAAAAAAGTTTGCGGACAGACCCACGGACTGACGTCCTGCCGCGCTCGAACACCCGTCAGCCGCGGCGGCGCCTGTTTTACGCGGCGGAAACCGCAGAAGGAGAACTTATGGAAATACTTCTCATCATCAGCATCATTTTATCGGCGCTCAGCCTCGTACTGCTCATCGCCCTTCTCCTCAGAAAGAGACGGGAGGGAGACGCCGCCGCGGCGGAACGGCTGCGGCGGCTGGAAGAAAAGACGGATTCCGTCGGGAAGATCGCCGACTACAACGCGCGGGTGCTGGAGACGCTCAACCGCTCGACGGAGGCGCGCCTCTCCAACATCCAGAACAGACTGGCGGACGACATCAAGTATATCGTGGACGCCAACGCGCAGAACCTGGAGCGCATCCGCCGCACGGTGGACGACAAACTGACGAGCTCCATCGACGGGAAGCTCTCCGATTCCTTCGCGCGCATCACCGAACGGCTGGAAAAGATGTACGAGAGCGTAGGCGAGATGAAGGGCATTTCGGCGGGCGTGGCGGACATCAAGCGCGTGTTCTCCAACGTAAAACTGCGCGGAACGTGGGGCGAGGCGCAGCTCGACGCCATCCTCGAACAGATGCTCGCGCCCGAACAGTACCGCCGCAGCGTGAAGCTCAACCCGCTGGACAATTCGCTCGTCGATTTTGCCATCGTCCTGCCCGCAAAGGACGGCGAGATGTTCCTGCCGGTAGACAGCAAATTCCCCGTGGAGGAATTCGAACGGCTGGTGTACGCCTCCGAACGGGGCGACAGGGAGGGCGAGGAGCGCGCCCGCAAAAATCTGGAGCGCGCCGTCAGACTGCAGGCGGATTCCATCGTAAAAAAATACGTCCTGCCGCCGCTTACAACGGATTTTGCCGTGATGTACCTCCCCTCCGAAGGACTGTACGCCGAGGTCGTGCGCACCCCGGGGCTCACCGACTGGCTGCGCGCGCGCCGCGTGCTCGCCTGCGGGCCGACCAACTTCGGCGCCCTCCTCTCCACCCTGCAGACGGGCTTCCGCACGGCGGCGATCGAAAAGCGCTCGGGCGAACTGCGGCTCATGCTCGATTCCTTCCGCGCCGATTTTGCAAAATTTGCCGAGCTCCTCGAAAAGACGCGGAAAAAGCTGCAGGAGGCGCAGGATACGGTGGAGAGCGCGGAAAAGCGCACCGGAACGATCGGGCGGAAACTGGATTCCTTCCGTTCCATCGGCGGAACGCTCCCGCCCGACGAGGACTGACGGCGCAGAAAGCGTAAAAACAGCGTAAAACAGATGAAAATTACAGGGGCGCGCACGCATGGCGCGCCTCTTTTTTATAAAACACTTGATTTTTTCGCGCGCGCGGGCTATAATGGTAGTATGAAATTGGAAAAGATCGCAGCGGAGGCCTTCCCCTCCCCCGCGGCGGACTTCGGCGAGCCCCGCCACGTGCAGGGCGCCGAGGTACAGACGGCGGATAACTTTATACGCATCGTGACCGCGGGACGGTTCAAGCGCTTCCCCGCAGGGAAAGAACTGTTGCGCGTGGTGCGCGGATCGGGCTCCATCAAGTGGGCGCGCGGCGAGACGCCTTTTTCGGAGGGCGACGCGTTCTGCGCCGACGGGCTGGAGGAATACGAACTGGGCGGCGGGGGCGAATTCCTCGTCTGCAAACAACAATAAACCGCATATAAGGCAGGGATGAATATGAACGATAACCAACGCGCACCCGATCAGACGCCCAAAAAGACGCGGGCGGACAAACGGCGCGAGCGCAAGCTCACGCAGGCGCAGCAGATCGCGCTGGAAAAACAGCTCGTAAAGGAGGGCAAGATCCTTCCCCGCACACGCTATACGCCCAAGGGATACCTCGGGCGCGTTCTGGCTGTACTCCTTGCATTCCTCTTCGGCATGCTCGTCGTCATCGGCGGCATTCTGGGCGGCGGATACTACCTTGCCATAACGCCTTCGCGCAATCTGCTGAATTTCCTCAACCTGAACGCCGACGAGTTCCTCACGGAGGAGTATCTGGACAAATCGGTCATCGACATCGTGTCCGACGTCAGGGACGATCTGAACTCCCTGAGCGACCCGAACAACCTCAGCTTCGATACGATCAGCAAATACACCCCTCTTGCCGATACCTACCTCGACAGCATGCTCGAACAGCTCTCCGGGCTCGGCATCGACCTGGACAAAGAGACGCTCTCTTCGACGAGCTTTGCCTCGCTTGGCACCTATCTCGGAAAAGACGTCGTACCCAACATCGAACTGGGGAAGGTGCTCACCGCGACGCTGGCTGACGGCGAGAGCCTCGATCCCCTTCTCATGGCGATCGCATACGGCGAAGAGGGCGTGGATTATACCCTGAACGAGAACGGCGAAGTCGAGATGATCGGCGACGCCAAACCCACTACCGTGGGCGATCTCCAGACGGACGCCATGTCCATCATCCAGGGCGTGCCGCTCGAATCCGTCCTCCAGGCGGACGCAGGTTCCGCGGCGCTCATTCTGGCGCTCTGCTACGGCGAAGAGGGCGTGGATTACACCGTGAACGAGAGCGGCGAGATCGAAATGATCGGCGACGCCAAACCCAACACCCTCGGGGACATCATGAACCACCCCGACGAGATCATCAGCAGCATCACTGTAGACGCCGTGATCAGCATCGGCGAAGATTCCAACGAGGCGCTGCTCTACCTTGCATACGGAACGGAGGGCGTGAACTTCGAATTCCGGGACGGAAAAGTCGTCATGCTCGAAGATCCGCTCACGGGGAAACCCTATCCTAAGCGCACCCTCGACGACATCACGGAGCAGGACCTGATCAATAACGCGACCATCGGCAGCATCATCACCGTCGACGAGAACTCTTCGGGCATTCTCAAAGCCATCAAGGACTGGACGCTCGGCGATCTGACCGACAGCGCCCGCATCGAATCGCTCAAACTCTCGCAGCTCATCTCCATCGACGAAAATTCCGCGAGCATCCTGCAGGCGATGGCGGACTGGAGCATTGCCGAACTCACCGACCAGAGTTCCATCGATTCGCTCACCCTGGGCGACGTGATCACCATCGGCGAGGATTCGGCGCAGCTGCTGCTCTCGCTCAAAGATACGGCGATCGGCGACCTCTCCTCCGCCATCAGCGACCTTCGCCTGCGCGACATCCTCGGCGACGCCGTGAACGACAACAATATCCTGCGCGCGCTGAAAAACAGCACGCTGGATACGCTCTCCGAAGACGTGAGCAACCTCACCGTTGCGGACGTGTTCGGCGACGAGCTCTATTCCTACCTCGATCTGAGCACGAGCCAGACCTACGAGGAGCTCATCAAAAACTACAATCCCGAAAAAAATCCGGACGGGAGCGATCAGCTCGAAGGCAGCGCTGCGCGCCCCGAGGCGCTCACGCTCGGCGAAAGTCAGATCGTCATGGAATCGCGCGTGCTCGAAAACGCCTCCACCCCCGTGTACAGCGGCTACTTCCTTCCGACGGAAAGCACCTGGCCGCCGATAAGCAACCTCGTCGACGAGGCGGACGTCTACCGCCGCGCAGAGACGACCACGGACGAAGACGGCACGGAACAGACGACGTACCACTACTATACGAACGTGGAATACGCGCTCACGCCCGCCGATCCCGTGTGGAAGATCGTGGACTACGGGCAGGGAGGCGCGCTCTCCGATCTGCCCGAGGGCGATAAGGTCGTGACGGAGGCGGGTCTCGGAGACCTCGAACCGGAGAACACGAAGAGCACCGCGACCCCCTACAAGGACGCGGACGGAAACGCCTGCTACTATGTGACGACGCGCGTCCATCTCCGGAACGGAGAGCCCGAGACGGAGACGGTCGCATATCCCCTCTGCGTGGACGAGGGCGGCGTTTACTACTACCGCTATGTGCTCGACGAGGAACAGACGGGCGACGGCAACGGCGGTACGACGGTCACCTACAAATCCTATTCCCGCCTCGAGCGCGTCGATCTGGAACAGGTGATCCCCTCTTATTCGCTTGCCGGCGAGAGCTACGTGCCCGAGGACGGCTGCATCACCATCGGCGAGGGAGAGGACGCCAAGACGTACCGCATCCGCACGGAGACGACCACGGACGAAGAGACGGGCGTCTCTTCCACGGAATACTACATCGTTATGAAGGACGAGGTATTCCTTCAGTACTATATGCTGAACGAGGGCGGCGAAAGCTGCACGTTCGTCAGCGAATCGAAAACAAAGCTCATCTGGACGATCGGAACGGACGCAGACGGAGACGGGGCGATCGACGAAGATTCGGAGACGATCAACGCCGACCGCTATCTCAGCGGCGTGTGGTACCTGCTCTTCGGCGGCGAAGAGACGAACGAACAGGGTGAGATCGTCGGGATCGTCGACAAGACGGACTCCCCCGTACTCGGGATCGCGGGCGACATCACGAACGTCGCCGCCAAGATCAATTCCATCACACTCTGGCAGATGTGGTTCCACGAGTTCATCGACGAAAACCCCTGGACGCAGCTCCCGAATGACGATTACGAAATTGACGGCGTTACCTACACCAACCTGAACGAATTTACCGTGAACGGCATCATCGGATATGTACAGTATCTGATCGGGCGGGTCTCGGGAGGCTGACGGTTTTTTGAAAAGCAGTGAAAAAACAATGCGCACGGAAGTCAAAAAGCATTGACTTCCGTGCGATTTTATTGTAGAATAATTAGACGGGCACAGAGCCCGAAACAAACCTTGCATGCCGAAAAGGCATGCCGATTCAGACCGGGAGGTGAAAAATTATGCAGAAGTACGAGATGCTCATCCTTCTCCGGAGCGACATGGAGGACGAGGCGAGAGAGGCGGAACTCAAAAAGTACGCCGACATCGTCACCGCTATGGGCGGCGCCGTCGAGGCGACCGACAAGTGGGGCGTCAAGAAGACGCAGTACCCCATCGCGTTCAGGAACGAAGCGTTCTATGCACTCATGACGTTCCGTGCAAACGGCGAAACGGTTCGCGAACTTGACCGTATTGCCGGTATTTCCGACGTTGTGCTGCGCCGCATGATTACGAAAGTCGAGGAAAAGTAAAATGACAAAGGTGTTATTGATCGGAAATCTTACGCGCGATCCCGAGCTCACGGAGACCGCGGGCGGCGTGCCCGTATGCCGGTTCGGCGTGGCGGTCAACCGCTACTCGGGCGGCGAAGAGCGCCAGACGGACTTTTATAACGTGACCGCATGGAGAAGGCTGGGCGAAACGGTCGCCCGCTACACGAAAAAAGGCCACAAGATCGCGGTATACGGCGATCTTCAGATCCGTCAGTACGAGGGCAACGACGGCGTGCGCCGCACTTCGGTGGACGTTGTCGCGCAGGACGTGGAGTTCCTTACGCCCAAATCGGCAGACGGCGGAAACGATTTCTACGATGCACCCGCACCCAACGAGCGGAGCGCGGCTCCCAAGAAAAAGCCTGCGCTCGAAGCCTTCGACGACGACGGGGACATCCCCTTCTGAGCGGAGGAACATTCAAATTTCGTAAGGAGATGATATCATGGAAGAGAATGAGGTCGTAACGGAGCAGGCAGCGCCCGCAGAGGCGGCTCCCGCAGCTTCCGAGACGCCCGCCCGCGAAAACCGCGAGGTGCGCGAGCGTCCTGCCAAAAAGAACTATAAGAGACAGAACTACAAAAAGGTCTGCCTGTTCTGCCAGGAAAAGAGCACGATCGACTATAAAGAGACGAACAAGCTCAGAAAGTTCATCAGCGAGGGCGGCAAGATCCTTCCCCGCCGCATGACCGGCACCTGCGCAAAGCACCAGCGTGAGCTCGCCACCGCGATCAAGCGCGCGCGCGTCGCAGCCCTTCTGCCCTTCAAGGCAGAGTAACCGCACGGGCGCATGCGCCCCGATACAGGGCGCGCCCGCAGAAATGAACGGAAAGCCCCGCCTTCTGGCGGGGCTTTTTGATGCAAACGATATTCCGCATGCGATACAGTATTTTCAAAGCAAAACGCCCGCTGCAAACGCAGCGGGCGCAAACTTTATATTTATGCGAGCGGAACGGGGCGCTTTGCGCCGACAAAGATGACGCCGAGCGTACCGGGACCGCAGTGCGCGCCGATGACGGGACCGACGATCTGGCGGACGATATGCGCGTTCGGGCGCTTTTCGAGCACCATGTCCCTGAGCTTATCGCCCTCCTCGGGACAATCGGCGTCCACGATATACACGCTGTACTTATCCTCGTCCTCCAGCTCGGTGATGATCTTATCGGCGAGCGTACGGATCGCCTTTTTTCTGCCGGAGATCTTGCCGAGCACGGTGAGCCCGCCGTCGGCGCCCATTGAAAGCAGCGGTTTGAGCCCGAGGATCGTTCCCGCGACCGCCGCGAGCCCGGAGCATCTGCCCCCGCGCTTGAGGTGCATCAGATCGTCCACGACAAAATATACGCAGACGCGGTTGGTAAAATCCTTCAAAAATTCCAGGATCTCTTCATCGGAAGCGCCCTTTTGTTTGAGCTTCGCCGCCTCCTCCATCTGAATGCCTGCGCCGAGCGAAATGCTGTTGGTATCGAACACCGTGCATTTGCGGTCGGGATACGTCTCTTTGAGTTCTTTGAGCGCCAAATCGAGGAACTGGAAGGTGCCGCTGAGCTTATGCGAAAAGCTCACGTAGAGCACGTCTTCCCCCTTTTCGAAGTAGGGCGTTAAAATACGCTTGTAGTCTTCGGGATTGAGCGCCTGCGTCGTGGGGATCATGCCGCCGCGCACGAGGTCGTAAAACTTTCTGAAATCCGTCTTTTCGCCGAGATCGTAATAGTATTCCTGCCCGTCTACAAAATAGGGCATCGAAATATAGTCAAGCCCGAGTTCCTTTACGCGGGTATGCCAGAGCTCCCCGTTAGAATCGCAGATCAATACACTCATTTTAATATCCTTCCGTTTGTCATAGTTTTATATTACCTTTTTATATTGTAACATCTGCGGAACGAGATGTCAAGGACTTGGAACAAGATTGTTCCCCGCTCCCCTTGACAATATCTTCCTGTTCTGCTACAATAGCCGCATGATCAGAAAAATCACCCGTGCGGACAGAGACCTTTTTCTCGCCATGTCCAAAGAATTTTACCACTCCCCCGCCGTGGCGCACCCCGTTCCCTCCTCCTATCATATTCGCACCTTCGAGGAACTCATGCGTTCGGAGGATTATATCGTGTGCTGCATCCTGTGCGACGGCGATACGCCCGCAGGCTACGCGCTGCTGCAAAAGACGTATTCGCGCGAGGGCGGCGGGCTGACTTACTGGGTGGACGAGGTGTATCTCCGCCCCGCCTTCCGCGGAAAGGGGCTGGGGAGCGAACTGTTCGCCTACATGGACGGACTGGGCGCCGCGCGCATCCGCCTCGAAGTGGAACCCGACAATACGCGCGCCATCAAACTGTATTCCTCGCTGGGATACAAGCCGCTGCCCTATTTGCAGATGGTAAAAGAAAATTGCCCCGAATAAATACCGGCGCCGCCT
>CALVWO010000016.1 GCA_944367465.1 uncultured Clostridia bacterium | reverse complement strand
TGAGCGGCAAATTGGGGCGCAAAAGGCATAACGCAGTGACGCCTTTTGCAGCCATTTATAGCTAATCCACAGATTTTTCTGCGAACTCATGGCATTTTAACCGTCAGTTTCCATCACTTTGCGCAGAAATGATAACTCATAACTTCGCCTTGGCTCCTAATATCCGATACAAAAAAGCCACCGTATTTTGGATAAAATACGATGACTTTATAACCACCAAAACATACGAACATATGCCCTCTTTGATAACGCGGAAGGATACCGCGCACGGAGCTACGCTCGCCTGATCTCGCCCCGCGGGCACGAAAGGGGATACCCGGACGCCGCCCGCCTCCCCCTCTCACCTTTGCGGGGTCTCTCTGTGCGCGGAGCATTGCGCCGGACGCGTCCTTTCTTGACGCCTTTTTTCTTTATTATAGCGGCTTACCGCGCAAAAGTAAAGCGTTTTGAAAGGAATTTTTCGAAGAGGCGCCGCGCGTTTCAGGCGTACCGTTCCTGCCCTATACGGCGCTCCGCCGCAACGATGTCAGTTCAAAAAGAAATCTGTGAGAACAGCAAAAAAGAAGCCGCCCCGCAGAGCGGAGCAGCTTCCGACTATAGAGAGAGCGTGTGAGCTGTTTCAAAGAACGAAGCGCCGTCCTCTCTCCTTATTTTATTCTGAGGACGGCGGACAGGGCGTTCAGCCCTCCTCGTCCTGCAATGCGTCGTATCCCGTTGCGCCGGTGCGCACCTTGACGACGTTTTCCACATCGTATACGAAGATCTTGCCGTCGCCGATGTGCCCGGAATAGAGCACCTTGCGCGCCGCCGCGACCACATCGTCGACGGGAACTTTGGAGACGACGACCTCTACCTTTACCTTGGGCAGCAGATCCATATCCAGCTTGACGCCGCGGTAGGTCTCCGTTGCGCCCTTCTGCACGCCGCAGCCGAACACCGAAGTGACCGTCATGCCCGTCACGCCGAGCGCGGCGAGCGCCGTCTTCAGCGGGTTGAGCTTGTGCTCGCTCATGACGATGACGACCTTGCTCATCTTCTTCAGTTCGGAAGAAGTTCTGAGCGCGGGAAGCGCCATATCCTCCGAAAGCACGGGCGCGGGCGAATCCATATCGATGATCTCAGATGCAAGCGGCGCCGAGACGAAATCCGCATACGCGGAGGGAAGTCCGTGTTCGTGCTTGTCGAGCCCCTCGATCTCCTCCGTCTCCGTGACGCGCAGGCCGATCGTCTTTTTGAGGATGAAGAACAGCAACCCCATGCACAGGACCGTCCATGCGGCGATGCAGAGGATCCCGAGGATCTGAACGCCGAGCTGCAGACCGCTGCCCGTATAGAAGAGACCCGTGCTCGTGGAGAAGAACCCGACCGCCAGCGTACCCCAGAGGCCGTTCGCGCCGTGTACGGCGATCGCGCCGACGGGGTCGTCGACATGGAGCACCTTGTCGACAAATTCCACGACGACCACGACGAGGATGCCCGCCACAAGGCCGATGACCGCGGAACCGAGCGCGTCCACCGCCTGGCAGCCCGCCGTGATGGCGACGAGCCCCGCAAGCGAACCGTTGAGCGTCATGGAGACGTCGGGCTTCTTGTTCCTGATCCAGGTGAAGCACATGGTTGCCGTCGTGGAGACCGCAGTCGCGATGGTCGTGTTCGTAAGGATATAGGCGAGCTCGCTCGTGGAAGTTGCAGCCGCGCCGTTGAATCCGTACCAGCAGAACCAGAGGATGAACACGCCGAGCGCACCGAGCGTCAAGGAGTGTCCGGGGATGGCGCGCACCTTGGTGACCTTGCCGTCTGCCCCGCGCTCATACTTGCCGAGACGGGGTCCGAGCATCCACGCGCCGATGAGCGAACTGATGCCGCCCACCATGTGGATGAGGGAAGAACCTGCGAAGTCGATATAAACGACGCTTGCGCCCGTTGCAGCCGCCGTGCCCCACTCGCGGGTGAGCCAGCCGCCGCCCCACACCCAGTGCGCCTCGATGGGATAGACGAAGAGGCTGATCACCATCGAATAGATGCAATAGGTGGCAAACTTCGTGCGTTCCGCCATTGCGCCCGAGACGATGGTCGCCGCCGTCGCGCAGAACACGAGATTGAAGAAGAAGGTGCTCCAATCGTAGTTATAGAAGTCGGTGAACATCGAATATTCGGGGATGCCCAAAAATCCGCCGAGCGCGTTTTCGCCCATCAGGAGCCCCGCCCCGAGCAGCACGAACACGATGGTGCCGAGGCAGAAATCCATCAGGTTCTTCATGATGATGTTCCCCGCGTTCTTTGCCCGCGTGAATCCCGTTTCGACCATGGCAAAGCCGCACTGCATGAACCACACGAGCACGGCGCCGATGACGAACCAGACGCCCGTAGACCCGAATATGGAACTGCTGATGGCTTCCATGACGTTATCGGCGACTTCAACGTCGGCAACGCTTTCAACTGCCAACAAACCCATAAAAATACCTCCGAAATTTCAAAACGATCCATGCAAAGCGGGCTCACACCTCCGCTTTACATCGTTTCACAAAATATTCCGCGCATACGGGAACGGGCGGTCTCACACTCCGCCCTTCCCCGCTGCCCGCGGCCTCACACTCCGCGGGCGGCGACGTTGTTCCGTTATCTGATGCTGTACATCATTTCCGTATACGAAGGATACGGCCAGTAGTCGGACGCGCACAGCTTTTCCATGCCGTCCGCCAGCAAGCGCATCGCCTCCATATCGGGAACGATGACGTGCGCCATCTTCTGCGACGCGGCGCCCTCGCCCGCAGGCATCTCCGAGAGATCCTTTTCGAGCTTTTTCATCGCGTCGGCAAAGGCGTCGTTCATCTTGGAGAGCTGCTCCGCGAGCGCCGTATCCGCCTTGCACGCCATCTTTTCGGAAACGGCGCGCTTTGCGGCGATCACGGAACACAGCTCCGCAATGTAGGCGTTGACCGCGGGATAGATATCCTGTTTGCCCATCTCGAGCATGGTGAGCGCCTCGATGTTGATCTGCTTGATGTAATTTTCGAGATTGATGTTCGCGCGGGCGATGACTTCCTTCTCCGTGTACACGCCCTGGCGCACGAATACGTCGATATTCTCGCGCTTGTAGCATTCGGGGATCGCGTCCGCCGTCGTCTTGTTGTTGAGAAGTCCCCTTCTCTCGGCTTCGGGCTCCCAGTCGGGACCGTATCCGTTATAATTGAAGATGATGCGGTAATGCTCTTTGAGAAGTTTTTCGGTGTACGCCTTGCAGGCGGATTCGAAATCCTTTGCGCCCGTGAGTGCGTCCACCGCCTCGGAAAACGTCTGCGCGACGATGGTGTTGAGCACGATGTTGGGATCGGCAACGGACGCCTGCGAACCGAGCATGCGGAACTCGAACTTGTTGCCCGTGAAGGCAAAGGGAGAAGTGCGGTTGCGATCCGTCGTATCGATGGGGAAGATGGGCGACTCCGGCACGCCGATGGAACCGGGCACCGCCTTTTTCGGCACATATTCGCGCCCCAGAACGATGCTGTCGACGATGGCGCCGAGCTGATCGCCGAGATACACCGAGATGATGGCGGGCGGCGCCTCGTTCGCGCCGAGGCGGTGATCGTTGCCCGCGGAGGCGACGGACGCGCGCAGAATGCCCTGATAGGTATCGACCGCGGCGATGACGCAGGCGAGCACGAGCATGAACCTGGGATTCTTTTCCGGCGTCTCGCCCGGATCGAGCAGATTGATGCCCGTATCGGTGGAGAGCGACCAGTTGTTGTGTTTGCCCGAGCCGTTGACGCCCTCGAAGGGCTTTTCGTGCAGCAGGCACGCCATGTGGTGCTTCTGCGCGACCTTTTTCATCAGCTCCATGGTGAGCTGGTTATCGTCTACCGCCACGTTCGTGGTGGTAAAGACGGGCGCGAGCTCGTGCTGTGCGGGAGCCACCTCGTTGTGCTTCGTTTTGGCAAAGATGCCGTACGCCCAGAGCGTTTCGTCGAGATCGCGCATGAATTCGGAAATGCGGGGTTTGAGCGTTCCGAAGTAATGATCTTCCAGCTCCTGTCCGCGGGAAGGCGCCGCGCCGAAGAGCGTGCGCCCCGTGAGGATGAGATCCTTGCGGCGGTCGTATACGTCTCTGTCGATGAGGAAGTATTCCTGCTCGGGTCCCACCGTGGTGGAAACTTTGCGGCAGGCGATCCCGAACAGCTTCAGAAGGCGCTTTGCCTGCGTATCGAGCGCGGTCATCGATTTGAGAAGGGGCGCCTTTTTATCGAGCGTTTCGCCCGTGTAGGAGACGAACACGGTGGGAATATAGAGCGTCCCCTCTTTGACGAACGCGGGCGACGTGGGATCCCACGCCGTGTAACCGCGCGCGGCGCTCGTGGCGCGCGTGCCGCCCGAAGGGAAGCTGGAGGCGTCCGGCTCGCCGACGATGAGGTTTTTGCCCGTGAGCTGCATGATCACCTTGTCGCCCGAGGGCTCGATGAAACTGTCGTGCTTTTCCGCCGTGAGATTGGTGAGCGGCTGGAACCAGTGGGTATAGTGCGTCGCGCCCTTGGAGACCGCCCAGTCCTTCATGGCGTTGGCGACGGCGCCCGCGATGGAAGAATCGAGCGGCTCGCCCTCGTCGATCGTCTTGCGGAGGGACTTGTAGACCTCTTTGGGCAGCGAATTTTTCATGACTTCATCGGTGAAGACGTTGCTGCCGAACAGTTCGGTGACTTTCATATCTGCTCTCCTTATGATCCTTTCAAAACCGTGTTTTCTGACGCGCCTTGCGGGCAGATGTCATTTGTTTTGATTACGTTACAATTATATGATTTTTCCCCCTCTAAGTCAAACGTTTCCCCCGTTATTTTGCTTTTTTCAGTTTTTTCAATCATTATGTTTTCCATAAGCGGGATTTATAAATCATGCCGTCTTTTTTCGCGGGATGTCCTGTTTTATTTATACCGTCCGCGCGCACGCACGCGCGCCACAAATAAAAGGCGCCGCCTTCGCAGGCGGCACCTTACAGGGTTCAGTTTTTCTTCTCGTCCTTTACGACGGCGATATGCACGTCGTCGAGCTGCTTCTGCTCGACGGGCGAGGGCGCGTTCATTAAAAGATCGCGCGCCTTGGCGTTCATGGGGAAGGCGATGACTTCGCGGATGTTCACCGTATCGGAGATGAGCATGACCATTCTGTCCACCCCGGGCGCAACGCCCGCGTGCGGCGGCGCGCCGTACTCGAACGCGTGATAGAGCGCGGGGAACTTTTTGACGACGTCCTCTTTGCCGAGCCCGACGAGCGAGAACGCCTTGACCATGATCTCGGGATCGTGATTGCGCACCGCGCCGGAGGAGAGCTCCACGCCGTTGCAGACGATATCGTACTGATAGGCAAGCACGTCGAGCGGATCCTGCTCCTCGAGCGCCTTCATGCCGCCCTGCGGCATGGAGAACGGGTTATGACAGAATTCGAGCTGTCCGCTCTCTTCGCCGATCTCGTACATGGGGAAATCGACGATCCAGCAGAAACGGTACACATTCTTTTCGAGCAGTCCGAGGGCGTTGCCGAGCATGGTGCGTAAGATCCCCGCGCGCTTCTGCGCGAGCGAGAGTTTTTCCTCGGCAAGGACGGCGACGAAACTCCCCGCTCCGATGCCGAGGCGCTCCTTCAGCGCGTCGGCACGGTCGGCGACGAACTTTGCGATGCCGCCCGCGGGCATGCCCGCCTCGTCGAGCTTGAACCAGTACATGGCGCCGCCTTCCGTTTTGACCTTGAACTCTTCGGCGAGCTTATCGATCTGCTTACGCGCGACGTTCGCGCCGTTTACGGCGATCGCCTTGACGGTTTTTCCCTGCACCATGTCGAACCCGCAGCCCTGCATGATATCGGAAATATCTTTTATGACGAGCGGATTTCTCAGATCGGGCTTATCGGTGCCGTACGTCTCGAGCGCGTCGCGGTAGGCGATGCGCCTGAAGGGCGGCTTGTCCGCCTCCCAGCCGGAGAACTTGGCGAACACGGGCGGGAGCACCGATTCGAGCACCGCGAACACATCCTCCTGCGTGGCGAACGCCATCTCGATATCGAGCTGGTAGAACTCGCCGGGCGAGCGGTCGGCGCGGGCGTCCTCGTCGCGGAAACAGGGCGCGATCTGGAAATACTTATCGAACCCGGAGCACATCAGGAGCTGTTTGTACTGCTGAGGCGCCTGCGGGAGCGCATAGAACTCGCCCGGATAGAGGCGGCTGGGGACGATGTAGTCGCGCGCGCCCTCGGGCGAGGAGCTCGTGAGGATGGGCGTGGAGATCTCGAGGAAGCCCTGTTCCGTCATGAGACGGCGGAGCTCGGCGATGATCTGCGCGCGGAGGATGATCTTATCCTTGACGGCGGGATTTCTCAGATCGAGGAAACGGTATTTGAGGCGCACGTCCTCCCCCGCCTCGGTGGAGCGGGAGACCTCGAAGGGCAGCGCCTGCGTGGTGCGACGCCCCAGGACTTCCACCTTTTCGGGTACGATCTCGATGAGACCCGTGGGCAGTTTTTCGTTGGGCGAGGAGCGGAGCACGACCGTCCCCTCCACGCTGACGGTGGATTCGGTGGGGATATCGCGCAGCTGCGAAAGACAGGGTTCCTCGGTGGCGACGACCTGCGTCGTACCGTAATAGTCGCGGAGCACCGCGAACAGGAGCCCGCCCTTATCGCGCTTGCTGTCCAGCCAGCCGCAGAGTCTGACCTTCTTGCCGGCGTCTTCCTTCCTCAGTTCGTTGCAGTTATGCGTTCTGTATGCCATAACATTTTCCTTGTGTATTTGATTCACCGTCGATTATATCCCCCGCGCAAAAAAAAGTCAAGGAAAATGCCTTTCCTCAAAAACTTTCCAGCCAATTATATGCCTCCGCGCGCGAGGAAAATACGAAATACGGCTTTTTGCTCTCTTCGAGGACGGCGAGCACGGCGGGGCGCACCTCGCGGTCGTATTGCAGGATCCATTCCTCGAACTCATCGTCGACGCGCTCGGGACAGCCCTCCCCCATATCGGGGCGCGTTCTGCCCGCATACTCCCTTGCGCGGGCGTACGCGCTTTCGAGGCACACCGCGGCGGGGATATCGAGAAAGACGGCGCAGTCCGCCGCCGCGAGCCGCGCCCGCAGCGTGCGGTGATAGTTTCCGTCCATCACCCACGCGGGCTTCGCAAGCTCGGAAAAGAGGAGCGAATCAAACTCCTCCGTGCTGCGGTTGACCCACCCGGGCAGCCACCAAAGTTTATCGAGATGCACCACGGGGAGCGAAAAGCGCCTGCCCATGTCTGCGGCGAACGTCGATTTTCCCGCCCCGCCGTTGCCGAGAACAAGAATTTTTTTGTATGGAAACTGCATACGTTGCCCCTTAAAAACCGTGCTATCAATCACTCGCGCAAGCAGGGTTTCCCTGCCATAAATTTTCCGCAAAAGGCGTCCCTGCGTTATACCTACTTGCTATAAAATACAGATACAAGGAGGCTGCGCCTCCCGCCCGCAGAACAAATTTTGTATATACGTTCTAAAATACGTTGCAAAAGGCGTCACTGTGTTATGCCTTTTGCGCCCCTTGCCGCTCACGCGGCTTCTGCGGAAGAGTGAGCCGCCGCGTGCTATACTGTTGCGAAACAGCGGCGGCGAGAGAAAACACGCGGTCAGCCGCAGGCGCGCCCGCGGGTTGTATCTCAAAATCACGAAGATTTTTCCCGTCAGTTCGGGAAAAATCTGTGAGTCTCTTATCTGATTATCACCAGTCTCTTTTTCGCCCGCGTGACGGCGGTGTACAGCCATTCGCGCCCGTTCTCGAAAAACCCCGATTCGTCGACGACGACGACAAAGCCGTACTCCGAGCCCTGCGCCTTATGGCAGGTGACGGCGTAGGCGAACTCGAAACGGCAGACGGTATCTTCGCGGCGCACCTTGAAGCGGCGGAGCATCTCGCGGTTCCCTTCGTGCACCAGGATCCCGTTGGTGAGCAGACATGCGCGGTTGCCGTAGCCGTGATAGTACTGCCCGCGCACGAAAATGCCCGTATCGAAGGGCAGATCTTCCACGCGGTCGGGCAGAAATTCGGGCTGAAAATCGAGCTGACCGAGCCCGTCGAGCTGTTCGCGGACGTGATAGCACGTTCCGATGATGCCGTTCACGAGGTGGAAATCCCCACGTTCGTCGAGCGGCTTGCTCCAGTCGTTGAGCGTGCAGATGATCTTTTCCCCCTCTTCGGGCAGGATACGTTCGGGCGGAATGCCGCGGAAGGCGCGCACCTCGCGGTTGACGAGAGCGCGCGTGCGGTTGGTGCCGACGATGATCTGATCCGCCTCGCAGAACAGTTTGCGCCGTGCGGCGGCGTCGAGCGAGCGGCGCGGAACGACGGACACGCTGCCGTATTCCCCGTACTGCGGGCGCTCCCCCGCGCGGATGCGCTCGGCAAGCCGCACGATGGGATTGTCGCGCTCCTGCCGCACGATCTCGCGGAGGGTGATGACGGGCGAGCGCAGCAGCGTGTTGCTGCCGCCGACGGGCGGGAGCTGAGCGGGATCGCCGCAGCAGAGGCACTTTACCCCGAACGAGAGCAGATCGCGCAGCACGTCGTCGGAGACCATGCTCGTTTCGTCGAGCACGATGAGTTTGATCTTGGAATCGATGGACTCCCGCCTGACAAAGCGCAGGAACTGTTCGGAGATGACCTCGCCGTTCTCGTCCACCTCGATATCCTCTTCGCGCGTATAGATGAGGCTGTGCACCGTTGTGGCGGGAACGCCCGCCTTAATGAGCACGGACGCCGCCTTCCCCGTGGGCGCGACGAACGCCGCGCTCTCCCCCGCGACGAGCCCGAGCGCCCGCACGACGTGATCGACGAGGAACGTCTTGCCCGTTCCGGCATAGCCGCACAGCACAAAGATCTGCGTATTCAGATGAAAATACCACGCCTCGATGAGCGCCTCAGCCTCCTGCTGATCCGCCGTGAGCGCGGGCTTGTTTCCGTCCATGCGTCAAGTATACTACGAAACGTGCAAAAAAGCAAACATTCGTTCAAAGTAATTTTGTTTTTTTCTTTGCGCAGGGAATTTCTTCTGCGCGCCCTCGATTTATTGCAAAAAATCCGCAGATATGATACAATAAAAGGCGGTTTATCATACTGCCGCCAGGAGTATCGCGATGTATCAGGCAAAACTCGATCTCGTCCGCACCGAGCGGGCGATCAAACTCGTAAAAGACGTATTCGAAAGCAACCTCGCCGGGGCGCTCAACCTGACGCGCATCAGCGCGCCCCTCTTCGTGGCGCAGGGGAGCGGACTCAACGACAACCTCAACGGCGTGGAACGCCCCGTCTCCTTCGACGTGAAGGCGACGGGCGCGCGGGCGGAAGTCGTGCATTCGCTCGCCAAGTGGAAGCGCTACGCCCTTGCGAAATACCGCTTCGGTCCGCGCTTCGGGCTGTACTGCGATATGAACGCCATCCGCCGCGACGAGGACATGGACGCCCTGCACTCCATATACGTCGACCAATGGGACTGGGAAGTCGTTATCCTCCGCGAGGACAGGACGCGCGCCTTCCTCGAAAAGACGGTGAAAAAAATATATGCGGCGATGCAGGCGACGGCGCGGGAGGTGTGCGCCGCCTTCCCCGAGCTCGACAACTACTTCCCGGACGAGATCGCGTTCGTGACGACGCAGGAACTGGAAGACGCATACCCCGGTCTCACGCCCAAGGAGCGCGAACGCGCCTGCGTGAAGGAATACGGCGCGGCGTTCATCATGTGCATCGGCGGAAAACTGCGCTCCGGGCAAAAACATGACGGGCGCTCCCCCGACTACGACGACTGGAACCTGAACGGCGATATCGTACTGTATTACCCGCCGCTCGACTGCGCCTTCGAGCTCTCCTCGATGGGAATCCGCGTGGACGAAAAGAGCCTCCTTGCCCAGCTCGAGGCGGAAAACTGCCTCGACCGCCTCGCGCTGCCCTTCCACAAGGCGCTCGCGGCAGGCGAGCTCCCCCTTACGATGGGCGGCGGCATCGGACAGTCGCGCCTTTGCATGTTCCTCCTGAACAAGGTACACGTGGGCGAAGTGCAGGTCTCCGTATGGGACGAAAAGACGGAGGCGTACTGCCGCGAACACGGCATCGTGCTCATGTGATTTACGCGGAAAACTCCGCATACAGGAGCCTGCCGAGGACGATGAGCTCCATGCGCACGGCGCCCCCTCCGAGCGGGAACGTGCGGCGGACGCTTCCCGACGAAAAAGTGACGAGCCCGTTCTCGACGTCGGCGTCATAGCCGAGTGAAAACTCCCCTTTTCCGCCCGACCTTCTCTCCCACGAGAAGACGGCGGCGCCGCCGCGGTCGAGTTCGAGGCGGATGTACTCAAAATCTTCCAGCAGATCGCGCCCCGCCCAGGTGAGTTTTTCGCAGGCATATACGCCCGTATACGGGCGGGAAAGTTCGCGGAGGGTGCTCATTTCGGAGACGGAACAGCCGGAGCACACCAGCGCCGCCAGAAGGAGCGGCGCCATACAGGTAAATATCTTTTTCATACTTACAATATTTGCTCTTTTTCGTATTTTTTTCATGAGAGGATAAAAGCATGACCTTTGACTTCGAACTCGTGGGCAAGATCGGCTCGATGGCGCTCATCGACCGCGAGGACGGCATCATCGACTATACGCGCGTGGCGCGCATCTCGCGCGAGCTTCGCCCCGGATACATCTGGGTGACGAGCGGCGCGACGGAGATCGGACGGCTCGACTACATTCAGCGCACGGGCAGGGAGATCGCGGGCGAACACGCCAAGACGGACTACGCCGCGCAGGGACAGGCGATCCTGATGCAGACGTACCGCCAGTTCGTGGATCCGTGCTATTCGGTGCGGCAGGTGCTCGTGGAGCACCACCACTTCAACGATGAAAAAAAGAGCGAACACATCAAGGGGCTGCTCCTGCGGTGCCGCGAACAGAACGCCATCCCCATCGTCAACTATAACGACGCCGTTTCCTCCGAGGAGAACAGGCGGCTCGAGATCATGGCGCTCACCCGCGGCAACCGCCGCGTATTCGAGTGCGTGGACAACGACGAGACGGCGGCGCGCATCGCCTGCCTCGTGAAGGCGAAATACCTCGTGATCCTGACGAGCGTGGACGGGATCTATACCGATCACGACGACCCCGCGACGCTGGTGCGGACGATCTCCGGCAAGGACGCCTACGAACTCGTGGAGAACATCGAGCGGCACAAGGCGTACTGCGAGGGCGCCTCGCGCGCGGGCGCGAACGGCGCGAAGGCAAAGCTCGAATACGTGAAGGACGCCGCCGCGCAGGGAACGACCGTGTATATCGCCAATGCGAAATATACGCTCGGCGCCGTGCTGAGCGGCGAGATCCCCTGCACGAAGATCGGGATCGGTCTGAAATAAACACAAAAAGCGGGAGCGGGACTGCGTTTTGCAGTCCCGCTCCCGCTTTTATGAACTTTTATACGGACGTCCGCGCCGCGGCATTGCCTCCGCCGGCGTCTATCCGCGCTTATTTCAGCCACTTGTCCTGCGCGCCGATGCGCCGCAGGACCCTGCACGGATTGCCCGCGGCGACCACGCCCGCGGGAATATCGCGCGTGACGACGCTGCCCGCGCCGATGATGCTGTCCTCCCCCACGGTGACGCCCTGCACGATCTTCACGTCCGCCGCCACCCATACGCGGCTGCCGATCCGGATCGGGCGAGAGACAGAGAGGTTCGCCGTCCGCTCCTCGGGATCGAAGGCGTGATTCGTCGTGTACAGCCCAACACGCGGACCGAACATGACGTTATCGCCGATCGTCACCTCGCCCATATCGAAAATGATGCACCCGAAATTGAGGAACACGTTGTTCCCGATCGTAATGTTATTTCCGAGCTCGCAGATGAAATCCGGCTCGATAAAGACATTCTCTCCCACGCTGCGGAAGAGTTTTTCCATAATCTCCCGCCTGAGCGCGGCGTCCTCCTCCGTCGTGCGGTTGTAGGCACGGAAGAGCCGTTTCGCCACAAGGCGGCGCGCCTCGAGCAGATCGCTCCTGTCGTCGCAGGGGTATCCCGCAAGCATCTTCTCCCACTCCGTCATGTTTCCTCCTGCCGGAAGACTGCAAAACGCAGTCCTGCCGCATTTTATTCAGATTTTTCCGCAGCTTTGAGCCTGCCGCGCGCGATGCAGATATCCTCCAGGATCTCCGCCGCATCGTAAATGAGTTCGGGGCAGGGGCGCTTTTTATAGTACTCCTCCGTGCGCCTTTCGGGATTGGGCGCGGTATCCGTTTTCAGCCCTGCACCCCTCAAAAGCTCCCCGCAGTTGAAGGAGCCGTTCTTTTCGGCGAAACGGCGTGCGATCTCCTGTACGAGCGCGTACGCCTCGGGTTTGGTGAGTTCTGGGAAGAGCACGCCCGAAGCGACCGCCGCCCCTGAGACGGCGCCGCACGTCTGGCGGAGCCGCCCCATGCCGCCGCCCAGCGGGCGGGAAAAAGCCTTTGCGACGGACTCGTCCAGTCCGGCATCCTCCGCAAACGCCAGCACGACCGCCTGGGCACAGTTGTACCCCTCCAGAAAAAGCGCTTTGGCGCGCTCCGCCCTCTTCATTCGAACATTCCTCCCTGAATTTAATTCACAATATTGACAGAACAGAAAAAATCAATTATAATAGCGCTATGATCTGCGTTTACTATACCACGGAAAAGACGGAAAGCCGCGCGTTTCTTGCGCGCGTGCTCGAGGAGTTTTACGGCATACGCGACGCGGCGCGCCGGCTGCAGTTCAACCTGCACGGAAAGCCCTATCTGAAGGACGCGCCCGTACGGTTCAACCTTTCGCACAGCGGGGCGCTCACCGCCGTTGCGGCGGGACGGCACCAGGTGGGGATCGACGTCCAGCAGCGCACTCCCAGACCGCACGACGCCATCCTCGCGCGCCTTACCCCCGCCGAACGCGAAGAGGATTTTTTCCGCCTCTGGACGGCGAAAGAGGCGTACGTAAAGTACCGCGGCGGTTCGCTCGCCGCAATGCTCCCCCGCCTCGCTTTTGAGGACGGGACTCTGTTTGAGGACGGAACGCCCGCACCCGCGCACCTCTTTTTCGGCGAACTCGAGGATTGCGCCCTCTGCATCTGTTCGGAAAAAGAGGAGAACATCGTATACCGTCCGCTGTAAGCCCCGTATGCTATAAAACGTCGTACCATACGTTCATTTCGGGAACGAGCGCCTGCGCCTTCGGCAGGCGCTCTTTGACTGCCTGAGGGAATTTTTTCGGATCGACGCGCCTGCTCACGGGCGGGAAGGCGTCGTCGAAATGGTCGATCATCACGTTTTTCGGTGCAAAGACATCGAGAAACGGCGCGATCTCGCGGTGCATGCCCGCCCTGCCCTGATAGGGAAAGACGAGAAGATCGGCGCCGCGCGGGTACGCGATCCCCTCCGCCATGCCCGCAGAGCCGAGCACGACGACGGACTTTTCGCCGTCCGCGAAGTGCAGAACGAAGATCTCGTCCGCTGGGATGGCGTAGCGCTTCGCCTCCGACAAAAGGCGCAGCGCCCCCGCAAAATGCAGCCATGTACGCGGAGAAAACAGCACGCGGAACACGGTGGCGGCGTCGAACGAACAATGCCGCCCGCAGTACGCCGTTACGCGGAACGCGCCCAAAGAGACGCATTCCCCCGCCCGCAGTTCGCGCATGGCGGAAACATCCTGCCCGTTCCTCCGCGCGAGCGCGATGCCGCGCGCCGAGACGTAAACGGGACGGTCGGAAAATGCGCCCGCGTCGCAGAAATGATCGATGTGCGGGTGCGTGATAAAGACGGCGTCCGCCGTGCGCGCCTCCTCCGCGGGGAAGGGTGCGCCCGTGCGGTCATACGGCCTCAAATACGGGTCGACAAGCAGCCGCGTCCCCCCGCTCTCCAACAGCAGGGACGCCGTACCGCACCACATGATCTTCATCGTTCCGCCCTCTACTCCCTTACAGTATACTGTAAAGGAAAAATACGAACCACGCCTTTGGCGGCATCTTTTCGGCATCTTTTTGCTCATCTTCCTTGCAATACGCTTGTATAGCGGCGTCATCTTCACAAAAATCTGACACGAAAATCTTCACGCCAAAGGTGCGTAGCAATCAAAAGCGGCAAGATGAGCGTCTCAGACGAGGCGAAGCCCGCAGCGCGTGCCGTGTGGCACGGGCAAGGGGTTCAACAATGTATGAGCGCACAGTTTCCGCTTTTGATCGGGTTCGTATTACTCCCTTACAGTATACAGGAACCGACGGGAAATGTCAACCCCCGCGGCGCATA
The DNA here is from genome assembly GCA_944367465.1 of uncultured Clostridia bacterium. Classification (GTDB taxonomy): domain Bacteria; phylum Bacillota; class Clostridia; order Christensenellales; family Borkfalkiaceae; genus Gallimonas. The sequence goes on along the minus strand of CALVWO010000016.1, from coordinate 17,524 downwards.
CCGCGGAAAAGCGTTTGACAGCGTGCGCCCCGCGCGCTACAATAGAGCCATGCAGGAAGACGGCGGGATCTACAAAGGGTTTTTGAGCGGGAACGCGCTCAAACTTTTCGCTTGCGTTTGCATGCTCATCGACCATACGGGCGCCATTCTCTTTCCAGAGACCGCGGCGCTGCGCGCGGTGGGCAGGCTTGCCATGCCGCTGTTTGCCTTTACCTTCGCCGAAGGGTGCTTTTACACCCGGAGGCGCCTTACGCACTTTATGCTCGTGCTGGGGATCGGGCTCGTGACGAGCGCGGGATTCTCCCTTGCGGAGGGCGCGCTCCGCGGCGACATCATGATCTCCTTTACGATGGCGAGCCTTGTGATATGGGCGCTGGATTCCCTCAAACGCGGCGTTTTCCGCAGGGATGCAAAGCGCGCCGCGCTCTCCGCGGCAGGGCTGCTCGCTGCGCTCGCACTTGCGACATGGGTATGCTGTTTTTCCTCTGTGCGCATCGATTACGGCTTGGGCGGCGTGCTTCTGCCCATGACGGTGCGGCTCCTTGACTTCCGCTCGTACGGCGGAAAGGGGCTTGCGGCGGAACTGCATCAGCCCGCCCTGACGGCGCTCCTTTTTACCGTGTGTCTGATCGCGATCGCCCTCCCGCGGGGGGACATGCAGTTTCTCTCCCTCCTCGCGCTGCCCCTCATCGTGCTCTATAACGGCAAGCGCGGAAAACTGCGGCTCAAATACTTTTTTTACGCGTTCTATCCGCTGCACCTTGCACTGCTCGCGGCTATCTACCTCGCTCTGAACCCCGCATATCTTTCCGCGCTGTTTGCATGACGACACGAATGCTGGGGGGCGGGTGCGCATATGCGCACCCGCCCCCCGTATTTTTTTTCGCTATTCACGAATTTCTTTTTGAACTGACATCGTCACGGCGGAGCGCACTTTGCGGGCGGTTCGGCTGCGCCAAACGCCGCACTTAAAACGCTCGCCGCTCCTCTTCGCAAAAAATCTTTCTGCAAAATCTTTTTTGCGAGTGTTGCGGTATGATAATTCCGTGAGAAAAAGAAAACCCAACGGTCGCCTGCGGCTTTGCGTTTGGTTTTCCTCGATAGCGCGCAAAGGGCAACAGTATAACGCGCGCTATCTCACTTTTCCGTATAAGCGCAGGCGTGCGCAAATTGAGTACCGCAGCGCAGGGAAACCCTGCTCGCGGACATGATTATGAGCTAAAATCACGGGAAAAGCCGTCACTGCGTTATGGCTTTTCCGCCCCTGATTGTTGCGTAAGCAACTTTTGCGGAAAAGTGAGCCGCCGCGAGCTAAAATGTTGCTATACAGCGGCGGCGAGAGAAACCAAATGCAGAGCGTATGCGAACATTGGGTTTCTCTAAAAATCACGACTTTTTCTTTCATCAGTTTGAAAGAAAAAGTGTGAACCCCTTTACGCTCCCTTCACCCTGCCGACGTCGGTATTGTCGCGCCGTCTGTCTGCGAGCGCGCGGACGGGATGTTCCTTCCCCATGAGGCGGTAATCCTGCCCCAGCCGCTCGATGGCCTTTTCGATGACGGTGTGCGTGCCCGCCGCCTCCACGCTGCCGTGGACGCGCGCGTTGTAGCCGAAATAGCGGAAGGAATCGGGGAGTTTGTCCACATCTTCGAACCCCTCTTCCACACCCGTGAGGCGTACGCTCTTGAGCACCTCGCGGATATACTCCTTCTGCGAACGGAATTTCAGCAGTTCGGGGAACTCGCCGCCCTCGGGCAGCACCTGCTGCCACACCTTTCCGCCGTACACGCGCAAGAGCTCCGCCGCCTCGTGCAGGTGCGCGACCTCTTCCAGAAAGTGCATCTCCCAGATCTTTCTGATGCGCGCGTCCGTCTCGTCCTCATAGCAGGAATAATACAGATAGCACTCGGTGTACTCGTTCATGAGGAGGTTCTCCCACTCGCTCATGCAGGGATCTTTGAGGCACCCGTACCCCGTGACGTGCTGCTCCTCGATCATGGCGATCTCATTGAAGAGCTTCCGCCCGAGCGGCGAGGCATACAGATTGCCGACGTTCATATAAAAGTTCATCGTCTGCTGTTCCGCCGCCGTGATGATGTTCACGCAGAGCTTTGTTCTGAGGTCGTTCAGATACCCGTTCATGTAAAAGCGGACGTCGTCGAACGGATGGCGGTATTCCGACACGGTGGGCCGCCCGGGCATGATCTCGGTGTAGTCGCCAACCAACCGCGCGGGATCGCCGCCCTTTTCCAGCTCCATGAGATCGGCATAGCGGTAGAGATGGTCGAAATCCTCTAAAAGCGCGAAGTCGAGCTGCTTTCTGACGTAGCCGTTCTTCTCGCCGAGCGCGAGGTTGGCGGTGAGATCGACCGCGAGCTGTTCGTAGCCGATGGTGTGTTCCAGGATGCTCTCGTCGGCGGGCTTCAGGGACGCGACGCGCTTTTGCTGGAGCTGTTCGCCGCGGCGCATGTACGCGAGGCGGCGGCGTACGTCGTTGTTCGGACACATGCGCGACATGGCGTGCGTGAGCCGCACCGATTCGAATTCGGTACCCGACATCAGGATGACACGCAGACGCGTATAGGGATCGACCGTGTTCTTATCGTATGGCTTTACGAGCACCTTTTTCCATTCCGTGAAAATCTTATCCGCCTTCTGCGGTCTGAGTTCAAAGGGATTCATACCTTACCTCCTGCACTTTTTATTGCCGAGATGAAAAGGTTTATGCATTTGATTGCAAATCGGGCGCAAAATTGTTATAATACAAGCAAGAAAGCCTGCTTGCAAAGGTTTTTGAACGCCGTAGTACAAGAAAAAACGCTTTTTTCCGCGGAAAAAAGCAGAGCGGCACAGCCGCCGCAAAATATCTTATTTTGCGTGTTTTTGAATTATAATACAAGCAGGAAAGCCTGCTTGCAAAGGTTTTCGGACGGTACAGGAAAAGCGGAGCGGCGCAGCCGCCGCAAAGCACTTTTTTGGCACGTTCCGGGACTCAACTGCAAGCGGAATAAAATAGCGGAATAAAATAAAGGAGACAGCGATATGATCGGCGCAGTCGTTGCAATGGATTCGGAGGCGGAAGCGCTCCTCGATCAGATGGAAATCGAAAATATTCTCACCGTACACGGCAAGCCCGTGTACGCGGGCAAGGCGTTCGGAAAGGACGTACTGCTGTGCGTGTGCGGCGTGGGCAAGGTGAACGCGGCGGTCGGCGCATGCGCGGTGCTGGAAAAGGGCGCGCAAGTTCTGCTCAACTTCGGCGTTGCGGGCGGACTGCACGAGAAAACGGAGCTGACGGAGGTATACCTGATCGACAGGGCGGTGCAGTACGACTTCGACCTCACCCAGCTGAACGGAGGCGCGGTCGGCACCCTCGACGGCGAGACGGAGAACTTTATGCCCCTCTGCACGCCTGCGGCGCTCGACTTCCCGCGTCGCGCGCTCGGCTCGGGCGACAGGTTCAACGACTCCGCCGCCGACCATGCCCTGCTCCTCTCCCTCGGCGCGGACATCCGCGACATGGAGGGCGCGGCGATCGCCGAAGTGTGCAAATACGCGGGCGTGCCCTTCGTCTCCGTGAAGGCGGTCTCCGACGTATACGGCGCGGGCAGCACGACGGAGCAGTTCAAAAAGAACACCGCGCGCGCCATGCTCAACTTAAAGGCGTACATGGGCGAGATCTTCGCTACGCTCGAAGGCTGAAACCCGCGCCCGCCGCGGTATTCGCGCAACTTACAACAGGTGATCATTATGGAAAAAATCCCTTCCTTTCAAAAAAACCACGACGCGCTCACCCCGGGGCTGTACGCGCAGACGGACGCAAACGGCGTGACCACGTTCGATCTGCGTTTCAAAAAGCCGAACGCGGGCGATTACATCACGCCCCGGGCGCTGCATACCGTCGAACACCTGATGGCGACGGTGCTCCGCAACAGCCGCGCAAAGGAGAACATCGTATACTTCGGCCCCATGGGCTGCCGCACGGGATTTTACCTGCTGACGCTGCGCATGAGCCGCGACGAGGTGCTCTCCCTCCTCAGAGCATGCATTCCCGCCGCGCTCGCCCTGGATGAGATCCCCGGGAGCAGGCGCGAAGAGTGCGGCAATTACCTCGAACACGACCTTGCGGGCGCAAAAGAAGAACTTGCGGCATACCTTGCCGTACTGGAGAAAGTATGATCGACCTCGGAGACTGGAAGGAGCCGCTCAGACCGCTTTTCGAAGACGAGCGCTACAAGAAGATCCGCGCCTTCCTCATCGAGGAATACCGCCATCACACGGTATACCCCGATATGTACGATATTTACAACTGCTTCCGCTATACGCCCTTTGCGAACGTGAAAGCGGTGCTCCTCGGGCAGGATCCCTATCACAACGAGGGGCAGGCGCACGGGCTGTGCTTTTCGGTACAGGACGGCGTTCCCAAGCCGCCCTCGCTCGAAAACATGATGAAGGAACTGCAATCCGACCTGGGTTACCCGCCCGCGAAGTCGGGCGACCTCACGAAATGGGCGAAGGAGGGCGTGCTCCTCATGAACACAGCGCTCACCGTGCGCGCACACCAGGCGAACTCGCACGCGAACTGCGGATGGAGCTGGTTCACGGACGCCGTCATTTCCATTCTGAGCGAGCAGAAGGAGCACCTCGTGTTCCTCCTGTGGGGCGGCAACGCGCGCAAAAAGAAGGCGCTCATCGATACTTCCAGGCACCTCGTTCTGGAATGCGCGCACCCCTCGCCCCTCTCGGCATACAACGGATTTTTCGGATGCAGGCACTTTTCCAAGACGAACGCCTACCTGCTCGAACACGGCATCGCGCCCATCGACTGGAACCTGAACGACTGACCGCGGCGCGCGGAAATCATAAATAGGAGCGGCACATGAAATATATCGTGATCTTAGGGGACGGCATGGCGGGATATCCGCTGCCCGACCGCGGAAACAAGACGACTTTACAGCTCGCAAAAACGCCCTTTTTCGACGAGCTGGCGCGAAAGAGCACCGTGGGACTGATGAAGACGGTGCCCGACGGCTATAAACCGGGAAGCGACGTTGCGAACCTCTCGGTGATGGGATACGACCCCGCGCTCTACTACACGGGGCGCTCTCCTTTGGAGGCGGCGTCCATCGGGATCCCGCTCAAAGATACCGACGTGACGCTCCGGTGCAACCTCGTCACCCTCTCAGACGAAAAAAACTACGAAGACAAGACGATGCTCGACTACTCCGCGGGAGAGATCTCCACGGCGGAGGCGCGCGAACTCGTTGCCACGCTCAAAAAAGCGTTCGACAAGCCCCCTTTCACGCTGTACGCGGGCATCTCCTACCGCCATTGCCTCGTTGTGGACGGCGGCAGGACGGGGCATACGTTCACCCCTCCGCACGATATTTCGGATAAACCCGTTGCGGAATATCTCCCCCGGGGCGAGGGCAGCGAGGCGTTCCTCGAAATGATGAAACGCTCGTACGAGATTCTTTCGGAACACCCCGTCAACAAAAAACGCGTCGCCGAAGGGAAGAACCCCGCAAACTCCGTGTGGTTCTGGGGCGAAGGCACCAAGCCGCGGCTGACCGCCTTTGAGGAGCTGTACGGCAAAAAGGGTGGCGTCATCTCGGCGGTGGATCTCGTGAAGGGCATCGGCGTTCTGGCGGGGCTGAAGGTCATCGAAGTGGAAGGCGCGACGGGCAACTGGGACACCAACTTCAGGGGGAAGGCTGACGCGGCGGTCAGGGCGCTGCTGGACGGGCTCGACTTCGTGTATATCCACATGGAGGCGCCCGACGAGTGCGGACACCACGGCGATACCGACAGAAAGATCTACTCCATCGAGCAGGTGGATATGGTCGCGCGGACGGTCGCCGGGGCGCTGCGGGATGCGGGAGAGCCGTTCGGCATGCTCATCTGCCCCGACCACCCCACCCCCATCGCGCTGAAAACGCATACCGCCGACCCGGTGCCCTTTTTGCTGTACCGCAGCGACGAGGAAAAGGCGGGCGGCGCCGCGCGCTACGACGAAGAGGCGGCGGCTACGACGGGGCTGTGCGTTCCCCGCGCATGCGAACTGATGAAAGCATTTTTAAGGTAAAAAATTTTTACAATTTTTGAAAAACCGCGTTCCGCCGCTTGCTATTTGTAAATGTTTATACTATAATATCGGTAAGGAAGAAATTTTGGGGTGATGAACATGGATGAAATGACGGACGAAATGCTCGCCGAACGCCAGCATGTGCTCGACGTGGACAAGTGGCTCGCCAGCGAAGCGGCGGGATACGACCTGTGCGGCTCGTTCACCTTCTGCGCCCGCTGCGACAAGACGGAAACGCATCCCTGCGCCCGCGCCGAAGCGCGCCACATGGCGGAGCTTGAAAAGGAGACGGAGCAATTCGAGGAAGAGGAAGCCCTTCTCGAAGAGAACGAGGACATCCCCGCGGAGGACGCCGCTGAGGAGGAGATCGCCGCAGCCGACGCTTCCGACGATGACGAGGAAGAGCCCGCCGCTGCCGAAACTCCCGCCGCGGCGGACGAGAGCGAGATCCCCGCGGGCTACGAATGGGTCACGCGGTACCGCCGTTCCTTCAAATCCCGCCTTATCCAGAACGAAAAGATGCAGGACTTCTACACTGAAGTGCGCAACGCCCTCTCCGAGCTCGCGGGACTGCGTTCCCGCGTGAGCCAGGCGTGCGAAAACTTCCGTTTCCACGGCGACCGCATCGCGCGGCTCTCCGTCGGCGGGAAGACGCTCACTCTCTACCTCGCGCTCGATCCGGACGCCTATGAGGACACCAAATACCGCTACGAAGACGTATCCGACCGCAAGACGTACGCCGAAACGCCCATGAAAGTGCGCGTGACGAGCAAGCGCATGGTCAAATACGCCAAGGAGCTCATCGCCGACCTTGCGGCGAAACACGAAGTGCCCGTCGTGGGGCATATCCCGATGGACTATCACGCGCCCTTCGAGGATGACGCCGCGCTCATCAAAAAGGGTCTCATCAAGCCCTACAACGTGCTTGTAAAAAAGAAAAAGAAGTAAAAACGCATACCTGTAAGGCGGTTTCCCGTGCGGAGGCCGCCTTTTTGCATGACTCCGCCGCCGCGGAACTTTTTTCCGGAAGCATATTGACGGCGGCGTGAAAATATAGTATACTCTGCTTACAGAGAGAGGGCACGAATGCCCGAAGGAGGAGAAATATGAAAAAAATACTTGCACTCGGATGCGCGGCGATCATGCTTGCCGCCGCCGCAGGCTTTGCGGCATGCGGCAGCGACGCGCAGATCAAGGGAAACTACAAGGAGCCGACCGACGAAGAACTCAGCAGCGCGCTCGATTCCATCGACGCAGAGCGCCTCTTCGGCGATCCCGATGCGGCGGAGCGCACGTTCGGCATCTCCGCAAATGCGGACGTCACGCTCAAAATGACGGCGCAGAGCGGCAGCATCGACATGACTGCCGGCGCGGAGTACGCGTTCCTGCTCGCGGAAGAGACGATGACGGGCGCGGGAAACGTTACATTCTCCCTCGACGCGGAGGGCGTAAAGACCCTCGAAGATACGAGCATGGAGGCGGAGATCTGCAACGACGGCGACTATATGTACATAGACGCCGCCCTCACCGAGGGCGAGAAGGAGCGCACCCTGCGCGGGAAGTTCCCCTTCGGCACCATGCCCGACCTGCTGAGCGCGGCGCCCGATCAGCTCCCCTCCGCGCCTGACGGCGGCGCGGCGCAGACGCCCGATATTCCCGGGCTCGTCCGCGAACTCAAAGAGGCGGGATTTGAAGTCGGGCTGGATACCGCCGACGGCGTGAAACTCAGGATCGCCGCCACGGAGGACTTCTTTACCGCGCTCGAGGGGCTGTCCGCCACGGACGGCACCCCCATGGAATTTACGAAGACCGTTCTGGAGATCTACCTCTACGTCGATTCCGAAGGGCTGTTCCGCCAGGCGTCCGTATTTGCCGATCTCGCGGCAGACATAAAGGACGCGGAAAATCCCGGAACGGCGTCTCTGAACGCCGAGATCGTACTCAAAAATGCAGATACGGCGCCCGTCCTCCCGGACGACCTCGACGATCCGCAGAAATACCCCGACCTCGGCGGTTCCGGCTCCGCCGCAGGAATGTGACCGACGGCCGAACGCTTGCCCGCCCGCAGACCTCTGCGGGCGGTTTTTCGTGCAAACCGTCTCCCGCACGGCGATCTGTTTGACTTCCCGGCGAAAAACGCGTATAATATCCGCAGGGAAACGGGCAGATATGCCCATGGGAGCAAACGATGAAGAAATATACGGCGATCTGCTGCACGGCGGTCATGCTGTGCGGGACGCTCATAGCCGCGGCAGCCTGCACGGAGCGCGACCCGACCGTGAAAGGCGATTATACCCGCCCCACCGAGGAGGAACTGCGCACGGCGCTCGGCGCGATCGACGAAGAAAAGCTCTTCGGCAACGCAGCCGCGCAGGGCGGCGGATTCGGGTTCTCCCTGGGCGGAGACTTCGAGATATCTGCCGACGCAGAGGCGTGCGTCGCCTCGCTCGAAAGCAGCATCCGCTACGATTATTCGCACACGAAGGACGCCCGTGCGGGATCGGGAAGTTTCACCCTCTCCGCGCGCGGAGAGGAGACGGATCCCGAAAATACCGACGACGGCGGGCTGAACGTGAACGTTTCGCTCTACAACGACGCGGACGCGGCGTACGCCTACGTCACGGCAGAACGGGGAGAGACGCGCACGGAGGCAGGCGGGAAGCTCTCCTTCCCGGCGCTCGCCGCCGCGGCGGGAGCGTACGATGATATTCCGCTGCCGGAATGGTTCCCCCTTGCGGAACTTACGTCGGGCACGGTCGACATCGAGGACGCCGTCGGCGCGCTGCTCGATCTGGGCATGGACGCCTGGACAGACGATTCGGACGGGTTCAAGCTCAAACTCGTTGCAAACGAACGCTTCTACGAATCGCTCGCCGCGGACGCGCAATCGTACGGGATGCAGCTCACATACACGCAGCAGACGTTTGAAATTTACCTGCACATCAGGCAGGACGGACTGCTCGAACAGTTCTCCTCGCTCATCGATATACAGGGCGACGTCGGCGAAGGCGAGGAGGCGGGAACGCTCTCGATCGGCGGCAATTTCGTGCTCCGGTACGCCTCGCCCCGCGTCACCCTACCGGACGAGCTCGCCGACTCCGTAAAATATCCGCTGTACGACGACCTCTTTATTTCCGCCGACCCAGAAGAGCCGGACGATCCGGAACCGCAGCCCGAACCCGTGACCGTACTCAAACCGCAGACGACAGCGGACGGCGTCGTCACCGCGCAGAACTTCAACGCTGCGGAGGGCGCAAACATCCTGTACGACGCGACGACCGACCGCGTTTGCATCGTCACGGAGACCGGATACAAGATCTACGACGCCGCTTCGCGCAATCTGCTCGACTCGGATAGCGTACTGCAGAACATCGTATGCGCCGACGTCCGCGGCGGGAAACTGTACCTCGGCATGGGCGAAAAGGGCATCGACGTGATCGACCTCAAAAATCTGACGGCGTCCCCCGCGCACATCGTTACCGCGTCCCCCGTTTACAGCATCGCCGCGACAGACAGCTGCATCGTGTTCGGCACGAGCCTTCAATTGGGCGCCGTGATGCGCATCGGCTTTACGGGAGAGGGCGAAACGCGCCTTCCGAACAGCGTTTACGACCCCGAATTTCTCGTCGGGCAAGGCGGCGTGTACGTGATCGAAAACCGCACGCCGACCGCAACTATCTATAAGATCGACCTTGCGGAAAACACTTCGGAGAAATTCAACATTGCAAATACAGACGGCGCGGATGCGGATATATCCCTCGACGGAGAGTACCTGCACTTCAACGGTTCCTGCTACGACGCGGACACGATGGAGCTCGTCTCTTCGAGCGGGCTTGCGGAACTCTATCCCGAAACGACGGGCTATCCGCCCGCGGAGACCCTGCTCATTACGGAACAGTACTCCTACCTGCGCGGCACGGACGGCACCCTGCTCGTATACGACCGCAGCGCGGAGGCGTTCCGTTACCGCGCCGAATTTACACCCGATACGCTGTACGAGCGCACCGACGGCACGATATACGCCGTTTGCGCGGCAGCGGGCTGGACGGCGATCGTCGACCCCGCCGAATTCCCGAAGCGGACGGTCGCACCCGACGATCCGACGCTCCCCGATCACCCCGTCCACGGGGACGCCTCTCTTCCGCAGTCGACGAAGGACGGCATTCTCACCGTGCAGACCTTTTACGCGACGGAGGATTCCCTCGCCGCGTACGACGCGGCGACGGACAGCTACATCGTTGCGGAGACGAACGCCTTCCGCGTATACGATATGAAGACGGGCGAACTGCGCTTTTCGGAAGAACTGCTTTTAGACATCACCTGCCTCGACGCATACAACGGCAAACTGTGCCTCGGACTGGGAGAGGCGAAAAAGATCCGCGTCGTCGATCTGATGAACGGGCAGTATGAAGATATCGCCGCCGCCGTTGCGGTGAGCGACATTGCCGTCATGAACAGCTGCATCGTGTACGCGGACGGCGATCAGTGCGTATACCGCGTCGGATTTGCGGGCGAACGGGAGACGCTCCTTTTGAACACCGCGTACTTCCCCGTGCTCACGCCCAACCGCAGCGAAGGGCTCGTATACGTTGCCGAGACGGGGCTTTCCGACTGTTCCCTCTATTTTATCAGGCTGAGCGACGGCACGACGACGGAAGTCTCGCAATGGGGCGAATTCTCCTATGCCGAAGAGGGCGCGCGTTTCGACGGTGAGGCCGTGTACTTCTGCGGCGTCCGTTTCGACGCCGCGACGGGAGAACGCCTCTCTGCAAACCTCACCGAGGACTACCTCCCCGCGTTCGGAACGGTTCCCGAAGAAGGCGTACTGCTCACCGAAGAATACGCCTTCCTCCGCACGCAGACGGGCATCATCGCCGTATACGACCGCGCGGAGGGCAGCCTCCTCTACCGCACTGGCATCGCAGCCGAGGCTGTGTACAAGCGGGCGGACGGCACCTTCGTCCTTCTGAGCAAGACGAGCGGCTGCGCGATCGTGTTCGATCCCGAAGCGCTCCCCGGGGCGCCGCAATAAAAAATGCCCGCAACGGCGGACATCCTGAAAACCAAATTGAAAATCCGCGCGCCGCAGCTCAAAGCTGCGGCGCGCGGTTCTTTTATTTTTGCTTGTTGAGCAGTTCGGGCGCGCCGTTCTTTTTGCGCTCGTAGCGCACGAAGAGATAGGCAACGACGATCCCCACGGCAAAGAGCACGAGCCCGAGCGCAAGATCGAGCGCGTTCACGCCGTTTTCCGCCCATCCCCTGTATACGGCGTATACATCGGGATTGAAGAACATGGTGACGACGGAGCCGAGCGAGAGCCCGACAATGACGAAAAACGCTGCCGCCCGCCGCTTTGCAAAGATCTTGGTGAGCAGTTTGGAGAAGGTGACGAGCCCGAGCAAAAATCCGACGGCAAGGCAGGCGTACACGCCGAACACGGCGGGATTTTGCTGCCAGTAGCTGAAATGCACCGATTCCATGATGGGCGTGAAATACCCGAACGCCATCAGGATCGCCGTCGCGCTCAGCCCCGGTACGACCTGCGTGATCGCCACGAGATAGCCCAGCACCAGAAAGAGGATATAATGCCCGACGTTCAGCCCATCGAGCGACTGCGCGCCCTCGGAGGCGAAGGTGGAGGCAACGGAGATGGCGACCGGCACCGCAAGCCCCAGCACAAACAGCCCGATGCGCAGCGGCGTCCTCTTTTCCGAACGCACCTCGTCGCAGACGGCGGGGAAGGCGCCGAGCATGAGCCCCGCAAACAGTCCGATGACGGTGAACGGGCTGATATCGATCAGTTTTTGTATGGCGAGAAAGCCCAGCACAAACCCTATCACGAGCCCGATGGCGATGGGCAAAAGGAACTTCGCGCATTTTTTGAATTTTTTTACGATGTTCCCCAGCGCATACAGGAGTTTGTGATACAGTTTGAAGATGATGGCGACGGTGGAGCCGCTCACTCCGGGCACAATGACGGCAAGACCGATGAAGAACCCGAGCACGCCGCCCTTTGCGACTTCTTTGCCGTTCCGATACTTCAGATCGGGCTCCGACTCGGCGGGAGTGTTTTCGGGCGCCTGCGCGGGCGGAGTTCCGTCCCCTTCGGGAGAGGGTTCTTCGGCGGGCGTCACGATGATCTCGTCTTTGTTCTCTTCCATATTTTACCTCATAAAAAAGAAACGCCGAGCGACTTCTGACTTTAAGTGCCCGACTGTTTTCTCTGTACTTTCTTACTTCTTTTCTTTGATCTTTGCCGCCTTCCCCGTAAGTCCGCGCAGGTAATAGAGCTTTGCCCTTCTCACCTTGCCCGCTCTTACAACGGTAACGTATGCCACCTTGGGGGAATGAAGCGGGAAGCAACGCTCCACGCCGACGCCGAACGACAAACGGCGCACGGTGAACGTTTCGCGGATACCGCCGTTCTTCTTTGCGATGACGACGCCCTCGAAATTCTGGATACGCTCTTTTCCGCCCTCGATGATGCGGTAGCCGACCTTGACGGTGTCGCCCACGTTGAACTGGGGGACGTTCTCCTTCATGCCCTCGGCTTCGATCGCCTCAATGAGTCCCATTTCCGACTTACCTCCTTATGGTACGCGACGTTCATTCCCGCATGCGGCAGAGGAACGCCCGAAGTCACTTGTCAATTATATCCGATACCCCGCGAAAATGCAACTTTTTTTTGCAGCCTTTCATAAGATTTTTGTCCGTTCCGCCATTTTATTCGCACGGCAAGGCAAAAACGGGCGTCTGTTCGGGCAAAACCTCCGTCTTTTTTACTTCGTAGATGCCCTGTACGGCGGCGTAGCTGTCGCGGCGAAGCAGTTTTTTCTGCACGAGCGCGCCGGAAGCATCGTACACGAGCAGATAGCTCTCGCTCCTGATCCCCTCCTTTTCGGCGCGCACCGTCCTGTCCTCCTCCCCCTCCCGCATCTGCGCCGCGGGCGGCGGGATGCGCGCGAGGACGCGGCTCTCCGTCCGGTAGCGCATGCCGTCCGGCTTGCCGTACACCTCGAACGTGACCCTCCCGCCCGACGTCCGCCCCAGAAGATACACGGGGAAGGGATAGGGATTGGAAAATTTGAGGTCGCTCCAGCGGGAGACCATGGCGTCGAGCGAGGGGCTCACATACCCCACCGAGAGCGAGTGCGGGCGGCTCTCCGTGACGGTGAGCCCCGCCTCGAGCGCCGCATTCATGAGCGTGGTGGACGCCTGGCACACGCCGCCGCCCGTTCCCGAGACATACTCCCCGCCCGAGATGATGGGCGCCTCCAGAAACCCGTTTTCCGCCGTCCGCAGCCCCACGGCGGCATTGAAGGAGAAGGTCTCGCCCGGGAGCAGCACGCTGCCCGCGATCCGCTCGCAGGCGAGGGCGATGTTGTGCGCCCGCGCCGCTTTGGAGGCGTCGAACGAGGTAGAGAAGGAGGAGAGCTTCTGCGTACGCGCGACAAGCTGCGCCTTGGTGACGGAGGGCTGCCATGCGCGCGTGACGAGGGAGGCTTCCGTCTCCCCCGCGCCGAGTGCGCGGAGCGCCGCCGCGAGCGACGCGGCGCGGTCGCAGTACACGCCCGCGCGTTCCTCCGTATAGGAGAACCCGAAACGGCCGAAGGAGAGCTCCGCGTCCGCAGGCGCGCTTGCGCCCCGCTCGCACAGGCGGGCAATCTCCTCTTCCGCCCCCACCCATACGCGGCGCACGGTCGCCTCCAGAACCTCTCCCTTCCGCGCCTTCCGCACGAGCGCGGGGACATCGTCCGCATAGACGATCGCGGGCATGGTATCGCCGAAGGGCGTACGGAGGGTGAAGGGAATGCGCTCTGCGGCAAGTTTTTCCCGCACGGCGGAAATAGCCTCCTCGTACGGCATTCCGCCGACCGCCACGCCCGAAATGGTCACGTCCGCTCTCACGCACCCCGCGCGCCCGAGAAAGAAAAACGCGCTCCCCGCGAGGAGGAGCGCAAACATACAGGCAAAAATTTTCTTCATTCGCTCTCCCGAAGGCGGGCGAAAACTTCCAGGAGCCGCGCGTCCGGCTCGAACGGCGGCTGACCGATGACGCGGTTGCGCATGCCCTCGGCATGGAAATCCGAACCGCCCGTAAGATACAGCCCCTTCTTCTCCCCGTAGGCGCGGAAGTACGCCCGCTCGGGATCAGTATGGTCGGAATGCGTGTATTCTATCCCGTCCAGCCCGTGCAAAACGAGCGCGTCCATGAGCTTTTCGCGCGCTTCGAAACCGAGCGGGATGCGCCCCGGATGTGCGAGGGAGGCGATGCCGCCCGTTTGATGGATGACGTCGATCGCGTCGAAGGGCGTGGGGCGCATCTTATCGGAATAACACGGCTTGCCCGCGCTGAAATATTCCTGATACAGCTCCCCTTTTTTGCGCCCGAGGCGGCTTGCGAACGCCCCCACGACGTGCATGGTATGCAGGGGCGCCTCCTTTTTGGGGTGAAGTTTTTCCGCGTCTGCCAGCGTGAGGGAGAGTCCGAACACCGCGTTCGCCCGTCCGATCATCTCTTCCGCTCGCAAGAGGGCGCCCTCTTTGCGGCGCGCGAGGAAGGCGCTGTACGCCGCGTTCGGGCGGCATCCGTACCCGAGGACGTGTACCTTTGCGCCGTCCGCGTAGGAGGAGACCTCCCAGCCCGAGATGAACCGCAGTCCCTGCGCCGCGGCTGCGGCGCGCTTTTCGCCGAGCCCTTCGAGGCTGTCGTGATCGGTCATGGAGCAAAGTTCCACGCCCGCCGCCTTCACGCGTGCGGCGATCTCCGCAGGCGTGTAAGCTCCGTCCGAATAGACCGTGTGGATATGCAGATCCGCCCTCATGAGACGATCTTCCCCTCCTTGATGCGTATTTTGTTGCATTCCGCGCCGTACAATACGCGCTCGGCGTGCGTACAGGTGAGGATGCACTGGATATCGCGCACCCGTTCCAGGAGTTTTTTGCGGCGCGGGAGATCGAGCTCGCTCATCACGTCGTCGAGGATGAGCACGGGCGCCTCGCCCGCGAGCGTGCGGAAGATCTCCGTTTCGGCGAGCTTTAAGGAGAGCGCCGCCGTGCGCGCCTGCCCCTGCGAACAGTAGCCGCGCGCGTCCGCGCCGTCGATGGAAATCTTAATATCGTCGCGGTGCGGCCCCACGGATGTGAACCCCAGCCGCAGGTCGCGCTCCCGCGCCGCGGAAAACTGCTTTATGAGTTTTTCCGCGATCTCCCCTTCGTCGTCGGGATAGCTGCCGTCCATCTCGAGGGTGAGCTCTTCCGCGCCGTCGGTGAGGTAGGCGTGCGCGTCGCGCGCGAGCGGCGAAAGTTCCCGCAGATACCGCCGCCTGTGGCGGATGATGCGCGCCGCGTACACGGCGAGCTGCTCATCCCAGACGGGGAGCGTTTCGAGAATGAGCGGGACTTCCCGCCCCTTGAGAAGGTTGTTGCGCTGATCGAGGATGCGCTGATAGCGCGCCAATGCCGTACAGTATTCGCGCGACGTCTGCGAAATGGAGAGGTTGAGAAAACGCCTGCGCTCGTCGGGACCGTCCTGGATGAGCCTTAATTCCCCGGGCGAGAAAAAGACGCTGTTCATGTTGCCCACAAAGTCCGCCGCCCGCGTGAGACGGTTGCCGTTGAGGCAGAGTTCCCGCTTGTTTTCGAAGATCGCCGCCTCCAGCGTGATCCCGCCGAAACGCGTATGCGCCTCCGCCGAGATGCGCGCGCAGCTCTCACCGCGGCGGATGAGCTGACGGTCGTGGCGGATGCGGAGGCTTGCGCCCGTGCAAAGGTAAAACACCGCCTCGGCGCAGTTCGTCTTGCCCTGCGCGTTGCGGCCCGTGAGCACATTGAGCCCCTCCGAAAAGGCGAAGGTCTCCGCCTCATAATTTCTGAAATTGACGAGCGTTAATTTTTTGATGACCATGCGGGATTTTTTTGAAAAACGCTTTCTTTTTGGCGCATTTTGTACTATAATGAGAGCGTATACACTCCCAACCGACAGATAATATTATACCAAAACCGCACGAAAAGGAAAAGCGTTTGCGAGGGAAATATGACGGCACAATTCGACTTTTTATGGAATAAGATCCGCGAGCGGGCAAAGGCGCTCATCAACCCCATCTCGTACAGCACGTTCATCGAAAACCTTACGCCTGTGGACGTTGTGGGCAAGAAGATCGCCCTCAGGGCGGAGAGCGAGCTCGCCGCCCGCACCATCACCAAAAACCACCTCGAAAAACTGCGCGAGGCGGTCGTCTCCGCCGACGTGGGACTTTCGGACGTGATCATCGTGGTGGAAGGCAGCGAGGAGTTCACCCTCACCGAATCGCCCGACGACGCGGTGGAGGCGGATTCCGTTGTTCTGGACAAACGCTATACCTTCGATTCCTACGTGGTGGGCAGCTCCAACAAATTCGTGTTCGCCGCGGCGAAATCCGTTGCGGAGAACCCCGGCGAAAACTTTAATCCCCTCTACATCTACGGCGGCACGGGGCTCGGCAAGACGCACCTGATGCAGGCGATCGCCAACGACATCGCGCAGAAAAAACCCTCGCTCAAAGTGATCTACACGACGAGCGAAAAGTTCCTCAACGAGTATGTGGACAGCATGTATGCCAAAAAGGGCTCGGGACGGGACAACGAGACGCGTTTCCGCAATCGCTACCGCGGCGTGGACGTGCTGCTCATCGACGATATCCAGTTCTGGGCGGGAAAATACGGCGTGCAGGAGGCGTTTTTCCACGCCTTCAACGAGCTGTTTTCCCAGCACAAACAGATCGTTATTTCCTCCGACTGCCCCGCCAAGGAGCTGACGACGCTGGAAGAGCGTCTGCGTACCCGCTTCGAGGGCGGGCTCATTGCCGATATCCAGCCCCCGGACGCGGAGACGAAGATCGCGATTCTGAAGCGCAAAGCGCTCGAAAAGAAATACGTTGTGCCAGACGACGTGCTCGCCTTCCTCGTGCGCGGATCGGATAACAACGTGCGCACGCTCGAAGGGCGGCTGAACACCGTCATCTTTGCGAGCAAACTGCACGAAGAGCCCATTTCGCTCAAGCTCGCCGCGGAGGCGCTGCAGGAGGCGATCAATGTGGACGAGCAGGAGGAAGTCACGCCCGACGCCATCATCCGCGCGACCTGTACCTATTTCGGCATCGGCAAGAACGACCTCGTGGGCAAAAACAAGCGGCAGGAGATCGTGCGCGCGCGGCAGATCTGCATCTACCTCATGTGCGATATGCTCGCCCTTCCCCTCGTGACGGTGGGCAAACTGATGGGCGGGCGCGACCACTCCACCATCATCTACGCGCGCGACAAGATCGTGGAACTCATGCGCGTGAACGACCGCGTGGCGAAAGACGTGAACGACGTAAAGAGCGCGGTACTCAAACAGTAAGTGTTCACAGATTTTCCGCGAACTGACGCGGAAAATCTTCGTGATTTTGAGAGACAACCC
>CALVWO010000015.1 GCA_944367465.1 uncultured Clostridia bacterium | reverse complement strand
TTTTTGAGATCCGTCCGCGTGGTGATACGCTTCTTCTTGTACACCTTTGGGATGAGCGACAGGCACAGCTCGATATTCTCGCTCCCCAGCCCGTCCAACGTCGTGCGGAAGAACTCTTCGAGGAAGGTGATATGCGCAAGCAGGAGATTGCCCGTGTCATCGTCGTCGTTGACGTCGGTGAGCACGGCGAACGGATTGATGATGTTCCCGCCCATGCCCATATCGATGACCTTCCCGCCGAGATTGTCGGCGAGGATGCTGTACTCGTTCTCGGGATCGAGAATGAAGATCCGTTCTCCTTCGGAGAATAAGTTCACAAAAAGAGATTTGGCGAAGAACGACTTGCCGCCCCCTACGCCGCCGAGGATGACGATATTCGAGTTCTTATAGAAATCCGACCGCTTTGAAAAATCCACGATGACGGGCGCGGAGTTCTGCCCGAGCATGACGCCGTTCGGCTCGATGATCTGCGTATCGACGAACGGATACGCCGCCGCAAGCGACGAGGAATTGATCCCCTGCGTGTATGTAGGCGCTTTCGGGAAGGACGCGTTCAAAGTCGCCGCGCGGAACGCCTCCGCCTGACGGCACAGCATGGCGCTCGTGCGGAATCCAAGGCGGTTGATCGCTTTGCGCATGGAGCGGCGGAACTCCTTCCCCTCGCCCGCGTAATCGTACGCCGTCACCGTCGTACACACGTTGAGCATGACCTCGTTGGAGCTCATCAGCTCTTCCATGAGGTATTGCAGGCTCTCGTAGTGCAGCTGCGTCGTCGTATCCGAACTCATCTTCGAGGAGCGCGCGTACTTGTCTTTCAGCTCCGCCGTGGTGCGGTCGATGGCGCGCACCGCCTTTTCCGCCTCGATGGGCGTCGCCGAGATCACCACTTTCGTGTACGGCATATCGCACAGCGCACGCGCCCACGCGTTGAACGTCTGCGTCGGATAGCGCGTGATCACGAACGTGTTCTCCGCGATCCCGTCCACTTCGGCAAACTTGGAAGTGAAATTGACCGCTTCGGGCGATACGAACTCCTGCTGCGCCTTTGTTCCCGCGATCTTCGCCGCCTCGCGCTCGTCAAACGCCGGGCGCAGCGTACGGCGGGCAAAGCCTAAAAGTTCCGCGCCGCCGATCCGCGTCGCTTGCAAGTTATTCGCCCTCAGATCGCGCACGTCAGCAAGCAGCGTCTTATCCACTGCCGCGCGGTTGTACCCGTACAACACTATGTAAAAGGCATTATAATAGAAACAGTTCTCGTTTGTGTTGACAGCCGCCAAGTTTTTCAGCCGCTCCGCGCGGATATACGCCGCCGCGCGTTCGCCCCGCGTGCCCGTCCGCAGCCGCTTCGTGCTGCTCCGTTCGAGTTCTGCGATGCGCTCGTCCAAAAACACGGGGCGATCGAGGCGGACGAGCGAGATCTTCTGCCCGATATTTAGGTTCTTGAACACGCCCGAGAACGCGTCGATCATCCTGTCCTGTTCCTCTTCGCGCAGGAGGAAGAACTCCGTGCTGTCGATGCGCAGCACGCCCGCGAAGTAGCCGTCTTTAAACCTGATGACGTCTCCGTCCACGGACGATACCGCAGTCAGATCGCGCCCGTTCCACTTCTTGCGGGAGAACACAAACAAAATGATGGTGTACAGCTCGTAGTACAGCCTGTCGTCGATCTTCAAAAAGAACAGGATACAGACGAGCAGCGCCCAGCCGACCGCAACGTAATAATGGTAATCGAAGTTGGAGACGAGCAGCAGGACGAACACCGCAAGGCACACCGTTAAAAACAGGATGTCGCGGATCGTAAGCCCTCTGATCATGAACTGCGTTTTCGATTGTTTGGGTATCATTCGCTGCATGGCGTTTTTCTCCTTTTTTATGTTTTCAGACTATAAATTTACTTTGAAAATCAGATTTTTATATTTCCGCATTAAATAAAACGATTGACTTTGCAAGTTTTATTTGTAATAATATCGTAGGCTTCCTTCTTTCCGATGAAATTTGAGGGTTTTCCCTTGCAATTTCCTCCCGTTTGTGCTATAATATACTTGACAAAATGTAGGAGAAAACCATGAAAAAAGTTCTGAAAATCTTGCTTTCTGTAATGCTGCTTTGCACGTTCCTTGTGCCCTTTACCGCCTGCGGCGACAAGCCCGACCCCAACGCGGAATACAATATCTTGGACTACTTCGAGGACTTTGGAGGCGGCACCGAGAACTTACAGAAGATGATGAGTTCGGACGTCCCTACCGATAGAACGGGCGGCACTTCGATTGTCCCCACTAAGGACGTTGTCGTCACGAAAATCACGGGCACGGCGTACTACAATTGGGATTGGTATAAAGACGGATTCGGAGACGACTTGCGGATAGATTTTCCGACCGACATCACCACGGACGTGTTTGAAAACAATCAGACGTTCCCCCGCAACGGCGAGATCACCTTTGACTTTGTGATGACTCCCGCGTCTTCCGCGAACGCTTCCTCAAACTACGCCTCGATCCCGAGCGGAACTTGGAAAGCGGGTGAAGGATTATTTATCGCAAAGCTGCCGAAAAACAATCCGAGTTTTGTCGTCCGTAATCTGAAAATCGAATTCTATCCCGCATAAGCAAGGGAGTTGAGGGCACTGCCGAAGGGCGGCGCCCTTTTCGCTGCCCTATTTCTTTTTTGCCGCCGCGCGGCGCGCCTGCGCCTGCTTTTCGTGCCGCTGCAAGACTTTGAGGTCGCGCTGAGACTGCTTTGCGCCGAGCGAGGCGTTGACCTTGTTGAGCTTGTTTTTAAGCTTTGAGCGCTTTGTAAGCTGTTTTTGCAGTTTCGGACGCATCTTTACGCGGTCTGCCTCGGAGGCGTTCCGGTACCGTTCGGCAGACGCGCGCGCCGCGGCGGAACTTTTTTGCAGACGCGCGTCCAGATGGCGCGAACGGTATTTCAGCCCGCCGAGCGTGTTCCGCCCGAATGTATTGCTCCACGCGGCGCGCCCTGCGAAGAACCCGCCGACCGCCACGCCCGCCGCGGCGACCGCCGTTCCCACGGCTGCGCGCGTGACGCGCATGCCGCCGAGCCTTGACGCGAACTGACTGCCGCGGCTGCTCATCGCCTCGCCGATCCGCGAGGAGACGGACTGTCCGCCGCTGCCGCCCACATCGGGCGCAGGGCTTCCTGCCTTGGCGAGCGCGGCGCTTTCGCCGCCACCGCCCGCGTCTTCTCCGCCCGCAGACGGCGTGCCGCCACTCTTTGCGCCGAGCGGGGCTTTCTCCCCGCCACCGCCTAAGCCGTCGCCGCCTCCCCCGCCTGCAAGCGAAGGATTTTTCTTTGCGCTCTTCCCGCGTCCGAACGGGTAACCCGCCATGCGCCGCGCGCCGCGGATCGCGGAGCCCGTCCAATACGCGCCCGACATAGCGGAGCGGAAGTTCTGCGACGCCTGATCGCGTTCCGCCGTGCCCGCGTCCGCGCCGATGAGCTGTCCGATGAGCACGTTCGCGCCCGTGGCGAACACCACGCCCGCGATATAGACGATGAGCTTTGCCACGCCGTTGGCGAACGCGTTGTAAAAGAACGTCTGCGAGACGATGAAAGGACACAAAGAGAAAAACACGTTGAGCGCGAAGATGATGCCGTACCCGCCCAGCACCTTGCCGAGGAAGATCTCAGACCACTTCTTGTACCGCGCGCCGTCGTCCAACGGGCGCACGGACGCGGGGATAGGCGCGATGATGAACAGGAAGATGACGGAGAAGATACGCTGCGTGATGGTGATCCCCGCCATGGCGAGCGCGCACAACATGACGAACCCGCCGAGCATGGGCAAAATGAACGTATCGAAATACGCGTCCTCGCTCACGAGCGCCGTGAGGCGGCTGAAATCGCTCTGCCCAGCAAGCGGCGGTTCGAGCACGACGGAGAGCTGCGCGTCCGCGTAGTACTTGTCCTCCGCGTTTACGCCATTCTCCCAGCCGCCGTAGACGAGCTTGACCGCGTTCATGCCCGTGATTTGATTGCCGTACCCGTCGTAAATTTGAAAATGATTCTCTCCGTCATGCCATGAATGCCCTGTCATTGTCAGCATGGATTCGTCCACGGTAGAGAACACGACCTCGGTGGAGTAGCCAATATCCGCACCCTGCGAATCGCGCGTGGCAGTGTCGATCGCCTGCGCCGTGACGGACGTGGCGAGGATGATCACCCCCGCGAAGAGCGGGATGACGAACATCATGGCGATGGATTCCACGATCCCCCGCGCCGCTTTCCAATGCCCGCCCTCATCCTTTTCCGCCATCTGCGCGCGGATGAGGCGGATGAGCGCGAACACGAAGATGAGCGTGACGGAGATCGCGATGACGACCCCGAACGCCTGCAACACCACTTCCGTCCATAAGTTGTCTTCGAGGATATTCTCCACGCCGTCCGTCCCTTCGAGCGGCGAAAGCCCCAAGATCATGCGGATGAAATCGATGATCACGTCTACGATGTTCGCCACCGTCGCGATGATCCCGAACAGCAGTTTATGGAACAGCGTATCCAACCCTAACATACCCTTCTCCCCGCGCCGCCGTTACTCGGCGGCGCTTTCCTGTTCATCTCTCCCCTTCGGCGTGAGAAACTCCACTTCCGACGCGACGAAGTTATAGCCGTACCGCTTATTCCCCTGCGCGTCCTCGTAGTTGTTCGTCTCGACCCGCGCCTCCACGCAGACTTTATTGCCCTTTTTGCAGTACTTCGCCACCGTCTCGCCAAGCCCGCGGAAAGCGGTGAAGTCGAAAAAGTCCGTTTTCCGCTCGCCGTCCGCGCCCGCCGTCGGGCGGTTGACCGCGACCGAGAATTTACAATAGGATGTCTCTCCTTTTTTCGTCAACTCGGGGTCATGTGTTAAATTTCCGATGACCAAAAACTTGTTCATAATGTTGTACTCCTTTTTAAGAATAATTTGCAAAGATCGCCTGCACCGGCAGCTCCCGCGAAAACGTGACGATGAGCCAGCTCCCCGCGGGAATGTCTGCGGAGATCTCCGAAGAGAACCCCGTATCCCCCGCCTGCGCCGTCAGCGTCGTATTCAGCGGAATATCCGGTTTTTCGCCCTCTTCGTCCGCGGGACTGTCCGCCGTGACCGTCAGCTCCGCGTCCGCCGTGAGTTTGTCCGTGACGACGGTCAGGCTCGTGACGTGCACGGTGCGCTTTGCGATCAGGATGAACGCGCTCACGGGATCGCTCACGCCGTCGCCGTTTACGGCGGCGATGTCCAGCGTGTTCCCCGTATAAATACGCCCATACTCCAACTGAAACGCTTCCGCCGTACGGTTGCTGCGCTCCTCCGCCTCGCGCACGGAGGCGGACGCTCCCCCGCACAGCGCCAAGATAACAAGCAGCGCCGCGCAGATCCCGCCGAGAGCGACCGCCAGCGTCAGCCGCGAAGTGAACGAAAGCCGCTTCTTCATCAGTCCGTCAGCGATTCGAGGTTGCTTGCGATCATTTCAAGCAGCGGCTCGCGGAGCGCGACGTAAACTGCGACGATGACGACGAACGCGAGCATCGTTCCAAAACACACGATCGCCGCGCGGCGCTTTTTCACGGCTTCGCCGTCGTCCTCCGCCTTTGCCGCCTGAATGAGCTTGATGATGCCCAAAAACAGGCAGATCACGCACCCCACGCCGATGAGCGCGGGCAGCACCGCGTTGAGGAAGTCATAAAGCGGCTTTACGCCCGCGTTGATGAAAGATTCGTAGGTATTCATAACATATTCTCCTTATAAATTGATCAGTTGGTATGTACGCGGTCAGACTTCGCGGACTGCACGTTCTCGTTCTCCGCCGCGCGGTCTGCCTGCGCATCCTGCACGACGGACGCCTCGCGGATCATCTTTCCCGACGCGGCGATCGGGGAAATGCCGCTCCTGCCCATATTCAGGCTGCCGTGGAACTCGGCAAGATCGCCCTTGTGATAGCCCGATACGATCTGCTTCGCCGCCTCGCCGAACGCCGTAAGGTAGAACGTATCGTACTGCGCCTTGGGCTTCGGCTCGCCCTCGCGGTGGAAACTGTCGCGCTTGACCGCAAGCCCGAAATTGACGAACTGCGTCTTTCCGTCCTGCGACGTTTTAAGTTCGAGCGACCCGTCCTCCGCCTGCGACTGCACAAACCCCGAGAGTTTGACCGCGTTCTTCGACCCGACCTCCTGCGGGCGCTTGACTTCCCGCCCGACGACCGAGAACGACGTGCGCCGCTCGCCGTCCGCGTTCGTGTAGTCGTCGCGATTGAGCTGCCCCGCGATCTCCAACTGTGCGCCCGCCTTGTAATCGGCGAGCTGTTCGGCAACCGCGCCGAACACGGTGAACGGATAGGTGTGCGTTTTCACCTCTTCCCCGTGCGCCTGTTCGATCGCGAGCTTGCCGCGGGCAAAATGCTTCCCGTTTTTCGAGGTCTCTAACTCCACCTCGTCCACGAGCTTGCCCTGCAACGTTACTTCGTTGTTCATCCTCGATGAACCTCCTTCTTTTATATTCACCACGGCATTCGCCGTCAGTGGCTTTGGAATACTCTTGGCGGGAAACATATATTTTCCATCATCCATGCGGCTCATGCAAAATAATATACATTGATCGCCTTCGAGCCATTCTCCTGATTTTACGGGCAAAAATTTACCGTTTTCATTGATCAAACCCTTCAAAAACGGGTTATAAAAATTTTCAAATTCATATTGTACTCTTTCGCCAAGCATCTTTATATCAAATCTGTCGCCGCCAATGACTGCAAAGGTATCTCCGGCTTTTATAAAATGGCTTACCGCTTCTATCCCGAAGAACGATCGGCGGATCTCCATATCACGTTTTGCAAAAAGCAACGTATCGAATACTTCGACATTCGGGGTCCTCGAAACCTGCTGCTGCAATTTTCGCAATTGTTTATTTCGCTCTTTTGGCGTGCCTGTCAAGGGCACCAAAACCTCACAATATCCCATGATCTGCTCCTTTGATTATTGTTTGACAACACTTCTGTCCTTCCGGGACGTCTGTATGTTCTCAATCTCCTCGTAGTACTCCAAAACCTCTTGTCCTTCAGACGAATACCACGCGTCGAACATCCGCGCGATCCGCTTGAAATTGCGTTTGCGCTCGCGCTCCTGCTGCTGTTTGGCGCGGCGTTTGAGCTGATTCTGCCGCAGGTAGTCCTGCTCCTCGCGGTACTTCGCCCACTCGACGGTCTTTTCGTCGTAGGCGAACCGCCGTGCCATACCGATGACCGAATTCCCGAGCCGCGCCTGAATATCCGCCCGCAGCTCGTCCATTCTGCCCTCTGACGGCTGCATATTCGTCATGCCCGCCGCGACCGCCCTGTACCGCGCCTCACGCTCCGCGACCCGCGTCATGACCGCCTGATACCGCATCCTGACCGCGGGCACGTCGCGCACCATTTTCAGCGCGATCGCGTCGATCTGTTTGCGGTACGGCGCGTAATCGGGATGATTGTATCCCGCGCGCCCGCGCACCTTCGGCAGGACTTTCGCAAGCGCGATCAGATCGTTTGCTATCTCGCGCTTGACCTCTTTCGGCGACGCCTGTTTCAGGTACTTGCTCAGATTATCGCGGACGATATGTACGTCGTGCTGATGTCCCGAGAAGTACTCCTCGAACAGTTCCAGCCCGTCCGCAAGCGCCTGTTTTCGGATACTCCCGACGCGGGTATACGACTTGCCGCCTTTGGCGTTCGGGTGCGGCGCTTTTTCCCAAAACGCGAATTGGATATGTTTGATCCCGCTCGTGCTGTCGTCGTGCCAGCCCGCGTACCACTCCACGTTCTTGGCTTTGAGGTGGGTCATGTTCAGGAACCTGTCGAAGTTGGCGTTCATAAACTCCATCGCGGCAGCCTTATCCGCGAGCAATTTATCCCCCACCTCTTTACGCGGCGAGATCACGCCGTGCCAGATGATGCTCTTCGTCTTTTTCAGCTCGGCGCGCAAGTTTTCAAGCGCCTTGCCCTCGATCGCGCCGTGCCGCCCGAACACGCCCGTGCCGGACGGCGCATGCCCGCCCGCTTCGCCCTTGCCCGCGAACGTTCCCTGCCGCGAGACGTAGTCCATGAAGTTGCCGTAGGTCGGGAGCTGCGCGAACTGCTCGTCGTGCGGTTCCGCCTTATCCGCATACTTGCCCATGCGCCCCGCGTAGTCGATATGGTCGCCCGAGAACCATGCCCGCTCCTCCATGTACGCCAGCCGCTTTTCGCCCTTCATGCCCGACGGCGGGCTTGCCTTAGTAAACGCCATGAGCATGACGACGTTTGTTGACGACGATCCCGCCATCTTCCACCTCATTCTTTCTTGTGCCTTCTGCGTCCGTCAAGCCCCTGCGAGGCTTGGCGGACGCCCGCTGAAATTTGTCCTTCCGATCGAGGCGGGCGCGCCGCCTGAGCGCCAAGCCGCGCGGCTTCGGAGCGCCGCCCCTCGGGCGAAGTCAGAGCAGTTTCATGAGTTCGTTCATACGATCCTGATAGTACTCCGACAGCACTTCGTATTTCCCGCCCGCAAGGTCTGTCCCGTTCGTCCGCACGCCGTTTAGGGCAAGCTCCCGTTCGCGGAACAGCCCGACGAGGAGATTGAACGCCATGGCGGTCTGCACGGACAGTTCGCGGAGGACTGCCGTCTGCTGTTTGACCGCCTTTGCGGTATCCTCCCGCTTCTCATCGTTCCCGCTTTTTCCCGCGCGGCCCGTAAGCACGGGCAGCGCAAGTTCGATGCACCTGCCCACGATTTCGGAGACGGAATGGAACTTCCCTTGCGATACCAATCCGCGCAAGTCTTCTATGAGTTCCTCGTCGTAGAGCCTTGCGCAGATCTGCATAGCTCCATCCTGTTTACGTTTCATGACCTCTTTCTCCTCTTAAATCCTATGTGTTGCACAATGCCTGCAAAAATCCCGAAAATGCACGTCAGGCAAGATAAGAAGGTGCTAAAAAATCCGTTTTTTCGCGCTTTTGATATATACTATGTATATATCAATTTTCTGCTAAAAAATTTTCTGTTTTTTAGCGCCTTTTAGCACCTCGTTTTCCGCGAAAACGGAAACCGTTTTGCGGGCTGCCGACTACCGTCGGCGCGGGGCTGCGCCTTACCTGATCCGCATCTTGATGCGCCTGCGGACGAGCAGCAAGACCACAAGGACGACGGCTGCGCCGCCCACGGCGAACAGCGTGATCGCGCCCGCGTTGAAGGTGAAATCCTTTTGGAATTCATACTCCGCGACGTTCCCGAGCGCGTCCGTAATGACGACTTTATACCGCCCGTTGGCGCTCTGCGCGTCCGTGCTGTACGGCACGGAGACGCCGTTGTAGAACACCTCGATCGTGCACGCGTCCTTATTCGCCGCGATCGTGAAATCCTCTTTCAGGTTCGGGATGGACGCGCCGCTTGCATACTCCGTACCGTTGAGGACGAGCGCGGGCAGGAGCGTATCGACGATGAACGTGAACATCCCCGTCCGCCCGCCGCGGCGGAGCGTGAGCGTGTACTCCCCGTCCTCCGTCACGACGATCTTATCGCCCTTGACGTACTCCTCCACCGCCAACGTCACGCCGTCGCGCACTAATTTGTAGGTGCTGTCGCGCGGGATCGTGTACTCGAATTTCGCCGTGTACGGATTGCTCCTGATCTCAAACGTGAGCGTGACGACGTTGCCCAGCTCGTCCGTGAGCGTGACGGCATAACTGCCGTCCTCGCGGAACGTGTACGCGCCGTTCTCCGCTTTCGTCTCGAACGCCGCTCCGTCCCGCATCGCCGAGACGTTCGCCGTCTGTTTGAGCGTGAGCGTGACGGCGTCCGCCGTCATGAACGAATCGGGAATGCTGAGCGAATACCCGATCGTGCGTCTGATCTGAAAGGACACCGTGGCGGTATTGCCGAGCGCGTCCGCAAGCGTGAGCTGATAGCTCGCCTCGGAATCGAACGTGTTGAGCGTATCGAGCACGAAGTTGTTCGCCTTGCGTCCGTCCGTCATAAGCTTGTAACTGTCCACGTCCGAGAGATCTTCGAGCATGACCGCGACGTCGTCTTTGGTGACGTCCGAATCCGTGGAGATCTCGAACACGGGCGCGGTGCGGTCGATCGTAAACGTGACCGTCATGACGTTCTCCACGCCGTCCGTAAGCGTCAGGATATAATCGCCCTCGTCGCTGATACGCAGCGCCCCGTCCTGCGCCGAAACGCTGTACGGCGCGCCGTCGCGGGTGCAGTCGAGCGCAAGCTCCTCGCCGAACTCGAAATCGATGTACTCCCTGCCCGCAATATGATCGCTCATTGTACGGACGTACTCTCCGTCCATCCACGCTTCGGCGAGCACCTCCGAATCCAGCGTGAACGTGATCGTCACTTCCGTCCCCGCAATATCCGTCGCCGTGATCTCGTAAACGCCCTGTTCCGAAAGGATCGTATCCTCTTTGTAGATATGGCTGAACGTCTCGTTGTTCACGCGGTAGCGGATGACGACGTTCTCTTCGCCGCACTCGATATACACGGACGAATTGACGGACGCCCCGTCCGTGACGAGGATCCCCGCCGTCGTCATGACATCGATCTGCGGCGGCACTTTGGCGATCGTAAACGACTTCGTGACGGCGTTCCCGAGCGCGTCCGAGATCTCCAACGTGTACGCGCCCCAATCGGCGAATGTGTACTCCGTTTTACCCGTCAGTTCTGTTTTATACTTCTTGCCTGCGGCAACGTGCGTAAGAATGATGACCGCATCCGCCTCACCGACCGTCACGGTGACCGCGTCCGTATCCTTCTCTCCCGCCGTCACGGTAACTTCGGGCGGAGCCGCGTCGCGGCGGATCGCGATCTTCTCCTCGTTGCCGACGCCGTCGTTTAAGATGAACGTATAGACCCCGTCGGCGGAAACTGCCTGCCCGCTTTCATAGGCGAACGGCTGACCGTCCCTTTCCGCCTGCACGGTAATGCCCGCGCCGAACGCGACCGCGAAATCCCGCGTCACGTTCAGCATTCCGTCCAGCCACACGGGTTCGATCTCCGTGCCGTCTGTGGCGGTGATCGTATAGGCGATCGTCCGCGTGATCGTCACCGTCACGGTCACGACGTTCTTTGCCGCGTCCGTGATCCTGACCGTATACGTCCCCTCGTCCATGAGCACGGTCTTGGCGGCATAACTCTTGGACAACCCGTTCGGCAGCGTGACGCGCGCCGTCGCGGCTTCATCGTCCCATACGACGTAGACGGCTTTGTTCGTGCTGCCGCCGTCGGCGAGCTTCTCGCCGTCCGTCGAGAAGATCTCCGCTTTCGGCGGAATCTTGGCGATCGTGAACGTCTCCGTACGCGCGTTGCCGAGCATGTCTTTGAGCGTGATCTCGTACACGCCCCACGCGGAGAACGTCATCTCGTCCGCAAGCTCGATGCTGTACGCCTTGCCGTCCTTGCGCACCGTCATCGAACTGACGTCCCCGCTCTCCACTTCGACCGTGACGGGCGAATACTCGTCCGCGCCACTTCTGATCTCCATCTCGGGCGCGGTCTTATCGATCACGACCGTCACCATCGTCTGATTGCCGATGCTGTCTCTGAGCGTGATCTCGTATCTGCCTTCGGTGACGTACTCGTAATTAAATCTCGGCGTCTCGACCGACGCTCCGTCGCGGGAAATGCTCATTTCCAGCCATTCATCGTTGACGACGGTAAATCCTCCGCGGACGTACCCGACGCCGTCCTGCTCGATATTCGTGCCGTTGAATTTGATCTCGTATTTTACCGCCGTATCCCTTGTGAGGGAATACGTTGCGCTGTTGCCCGCGTCGTCCGTGAGCGTGACCGTATATACGCCGTCCTCGGTCAGAAGTTCGCCTGCGGTATAGCTCTTGGACAAGCCGTTATCGATCTGATACCGTACGCGTTCCACGTCCGTATCGCTCCACACGATGCGGAATCCCTCCTGCGTCGTCGTGTCCCATGCGATCGGCGCGCCTTTTTCGTTCTCGGCGGCCGCCGTCGGCGCAATGGTATCCAGCGTGAACCGCACGGTCACATAGGTATTCGGATCGCTCTTGACGTACAGCTTGATCTCCCACATCCCGTTGTTCTCCTCGGTGGCAGCGATTTCGATCTCCTGCCCGTCCGCAACGGCGTTTGCGGGGATCGTCATAACTTCGCCGTCCTTGTACACCTCGTACCCAGCGCTGCTCTCGAATACCAGCGATACGCTCTTCCGCGTTTTGCCGCCTTCGGTCACGCCCGAAAGCGTGTATTCGGGCAGTCCCTTGGAGAATACGATCTCCTCCGATTCCGTCACGTTCCCGAAGCTGTCCTCGAAACGGACGGTATAGACTCCGCCGAGCACGAACCTGTAACTCCATACGTCCTGCTCGATATACAGCGTGTTGAGGACTTTTCCGTCCACGGTCTCGTTATACTCGCCGTCCGGAAGGCGCACGCCGTAGCGGTAGATCGCAAACCGCACGATGGACGAATAGCTGTTTGCATTGGCAAACGAGATGGTGATGCTGCGGTTGTCGCCCGTACCTCGGATCTGCGACTGTACGCGGGGCGCGCCGCCGTAGATCGTGAACACGTAGTCGAACACGTTCCCCGTGCGGTCGTACAGCTTGACATGGTACTCCCCGCCGTCCGTGAAGTTCCCGCCTGCGCCGAACGTCAGAAGCGACAGATCGAACGTCGTAAGCGTCGTCCCGTCCGGTCTCACGACGACCGCCGTGATGATCGCGTCAGAATTGTCGAGAAGCTTCTGCACGCTCAGCGTGCGCAGGTTCCCGTCGATCTGCAAGTTGGACGAGAGTTCCAGCTCCGCGGACAGCACTTCCGACTGCATATCCCCTTCCCCGTCCGTAAAGGCGTGGTAGTAGGTATACTTTGCGAGGAACGTCGGCGCGGTGCGGTCAAAATATACCTCGTATACGAGCGTATTCCCCAGCCCGTCCGTCTCGGTTACGGTATAGACCCCGCCCGTCGCGCCCGACGCACTGCCCGAACCGATGTATTTGAGAAGATCCGCCCCCGATTGCAGCGCGCCCTCGTACACCGTACGCCCGCCCTGCTCGATTTTCAGACGCATCAGCGAATCGTAGGCAAACGTCTGCCGCCCGAACGCGATACTGTACGTTTTGCTTGCGAACACATAGTCTCCGCCGATGCGCTGCACGCCGTCCTGCGTCGTGCCCGCAAGCACTTCACTGTCCATGATGACGGTGTTGCTCCCCACATACGGGGAATTGAGCGACGGCACGCTGTATTCGCTCACGTATGCGAGCGAATATTTTTCGAGCGCCTTGTAGAACTCCTCCATCGTCGCCTTTGCCCCGTCCCCGTCGCCGTACGTCGTCGTCGCGGAATGATTGTTGATCTGATAGTAGGTATAGATGCCGTTCCCGTTGTACGTCACGGCTTCTTCCATTTCAACTTCCATCATAAACCGCAGTGCGTTCTCATAGCTCGCAAACACGTAGGTGTTCGCGTTCGACCACGCGCCGGGATAGACGGACTTCTTTCCGTCTTTGCCCGTGACGGGAACGGTCACCGTTTTCATATACGGGATCTTCACGCGGTAATTCCCTGTTTTCAGATACCCGCTGTTTTCCATGCGGTCGCGGTTGTACGAATTGACCGCGCCCACGACCGCAAACGAAACGACGCTCTCGTTCCCCACGTCGTCCGTGAGCGTGACCGTATATACGCCGCTCTCCGTGAGCTTGTCTCCGTACTCCGCTTCCACGCCGTACGGCTCGCCCGCGGTCATGGACTGCGGCGTCGCGGCCAGCTCCGCAAGCGTGATTCCGATCTCCGCAACGGACAGGTAGTTATCACTCCATGTCACGGACGGCGTGCCGCCGTAAACGGAATTGCTCCCTACCATGTCCGCATTCACCTGCAAGACGGGCGCCGTCTTATCCAGCGTGAACGTATAGCTTGTACTGTTCCCCGCGCGGTCGGTGATCGTCACGAAATACCGCCCCTGCACGGTAAATTTTCCCGAATAGTCTTTATTTGCCGTTTCGGGAAATGTTGCCCCGTCGTAAAAATCGTACTTTATAACAAGGCTGTCTTTCCCGTTCGTTCGCGGCGCACCCACGCCGCCGACCGTCGTATCCCATAGCGCCGTCGTGTCCTCTTTCGTCGCCCCGCCGTCTTCCACGGTATCGAATTCGAGCGTCGGCGCGGTACGGTCGATCGTGAACGTATAGGAGCGGGTGTTTCCTGCGCGGTCGGTGATCGTTACGAGATAGTTCCCTTCCTGCGAGAAAGCTCCCGTATACGCCGTTCCTGCGGCTGCGGGAAAGTCCTTGGTCTCCGAACGCGCATACATGACCGTAAGCGCGTCGTTCGCGTTCGTACGCTGCGCCCCGACGCCCCCGACCGTCGTCCGCCATTCGACGCTGACGTCTCTGTTTGTGAAATCCCCGTCAGACGTACCGTCCAGCGACAGTACGGGTGCGGAGGTGTCGATCGTGAACGTGTACTTCGTAGAATTGCCCGCGCGGTCGGTGATGACGAGGAGATAGTTCCCTTCCGACGTCAACGCCTTTGAATACGCCTGCGTTGCGGCAGACGGATATTCGCCGCCGTCTGACCGCGCATACATGACGGAAAGTCTGTCTCCGTCGTTTGTGAGCTGACTTCCGATACCGCCGACCGATGCCGACCACTCCGAAGAGACCGCTTCCCGCGTAAACCCGCCGTTTTCCGTACCGATGAGCGTCAGCGTCGGCGCGGTCTTGTCGATCGTGAATTTATACGCCGTAGAATTGCCCGCACTGTCCGAGATGACGAGGAGGTAGTTCCCCTCCGCCGTCAGCGCACCTGTGTATTCATTATCCGCCGAAGACGGGAAATCTTTGGTATCCGAACGTGCGTACATGACTGTCAGAACGTCGTTGCCGTTCATGCGCTGCGTCCTTACGCCGCCTACCGCTGTATCCCAACCTGCCGATACGCTTCCGTTCGTATACCCGCCGTTATCCCCTTCCAATTCAAGCACGGGCGCGGTGCGGTCGATCGTGAACTTGTAACTTGTGCTGTTGCCCGCGCGGTCGGTGATGACGATCAGGTAGTTCCCTTCTGCCGTGAGTTCAGACGAATACGGCGTATTTGCCGTGCTCGGGTACGACCCGCCCGAAGTGCGATCGCAATTGATTGTGAGCTTGTCCCCGTCGTTTGTGAGCGGGCTGCCCGCCCCGCCGACCGTACTGCTCCATTCCGCGGAGACGTTCCCCTGCGTGAACCCGCCGCTTGCGACCCCTTTCAGGTCAAGCGTCGGCGCGGTCTTGTCGATCGTGAATTTATAGCTCGTACTGTTTCCCGCTCGGTCGGAGATGACGAGCAGGTAGTTCCCCTCCGCCGTCAGTTTTCCCGTATACATCGTGTCTGCGGACGCGGGGAAGTCCTTGGACGCGGAGCGGGAATACTTCACGGTAAGCGCGTCGTTTTCGTTCGTCCGCTGCGCGCCCGCGCCGCCGACGCCGTCCGTCCACTCCGCCGTAACGTCCGTCTTGCCGTACCCGCCGTTTGCAACGCCGTTCAAAGACAGTACGGGCGCGGTCTTGTCGATCGTGAACGTATACGACGTAGCATTTCCCGCACTGTCCGCGATCTTTACAAGATAGTTCCCTTCCGAGGAGAACACGGTATTCATATACGCCGTAGAATCCGTCTCCGTCGGGAATGTGCCGTCCCGCGAATGCGCGTACGTCACGGTCAGCCTGTCGTTTTCGTTCGTCCGCTGTCCCGACGCGCCCGTCACGCTTGTATCCCACGACACCGTCACGCTGCCGCTCGTGAACCCGCCGTCCGTTACTCCGTTCAGTGCCAGCACGGGCGCGGAATTATCGATCGTGAACGTATAGCTCGCGTTATTGCCCGCATAGTCGGTCACGGTCATGTAGTAGTTCCCCGCCGCAGTCAGCGTGCCCGTATACGACGTATCGGCGGACGACGGGAACGAGCCGCCCGTCGTATAACTGTATCTGACGGACGCAACGCCCATGTTATCCGACCCCGACGCAGTTACCCCGCTCCGTGTGAACCCGCCGCTTGTTACGCCTCCGAACGATAAAGTCGGCGCGGTCTTGTCGATATAGTAATAGTACTGTGCGCGGTAGCCGATCTCAGGCTCGACCCAAAAGGAATGCTGACCCTCGCCCGATACCGTTGCCGTCGTACCCGATTGAAGTTCTCCGTCGAGATACAGCTCCGTCCCGCCCATCGCCGTGAACGTGATCGCCTCGTTGGTATACGCGCCGGCGGAAAGCTGCGTCCCGCTCGCAGTCCGCGCGCTTCCCATTCCCGACGCATTGCCCGTGTTCGCGCCGTTCCCGTATGAAAATTCATACTCGACCTTCTGCGCGTTCACGGGGCCCGCGTCATACCCGAGACACCACAGCACCGCTTTGTACTCACCGGGCTCGCTCACGGTGAGCGTCAGCGATTTGTTCCCGTTCGACGGGTTCGTCGTACCGTCGCCGTGCGCCTGAAAATCGCTCCACTTCGCGCCGCTCGGCACGTCGACGGTCACTTTCTTTGTGTCCTCGAAATCCTTCTTTATATCCGTATTGTCGTTGATCTTACCCTTACCGTACTTTGCGCCGTCTACATTAAAATATCTTTCCACGATCCCGAACGCCTGCGTCGGCGTATACAGTTGGTACGTCCCGTTCCCGTCCTTTCTGTACAGCGCCGCCGTGGAGAGCGAATAGGTATTCGCGCCCCACGCGTTCCCGTTGCCCGCCGAGGTCACGCTATACGATACTCGCAAAATATATGTCGATTGATAATCGTACATCGAACTCGGATATGTATAGCTGACAAAGATCTGCGCGTTTTCATGGATATACCGCCCGTTATCCACGGGTTTTAGGAGCGTCGGTCCGACCGAGCCGCTCGTCGATACCGCCGCGTCCGCCGTGCGGCGCTGCGCGGGCGACAGGAGCATGACCCCCGCCGCAACGGCGGCAAACAGCACAAAGAACAATATGACCGATAAAAACCCTTTCCGTCTCGTCATTCCCGTTCCCTCCCCGCCGTCTGTCCGACGGCTTGCAGATATTCCGACCGAAGTTTTGCCGTTTCGTTCACGAGCGTCAGTTTCATGTCCGCACGCAGCGCGTCCGTGAGCGCCTCGAACGTCTCCGCATTCTCTTCAACGTCGTCCGTAAATTCCAGCCCGTACGGCTCCGCGATCGCGTTCAGCCGTTTGGTGAGCGCCGCGACCGTCTCGGGCGGCGTCTGCGCCATAGTCTCGTTCTCCTGACGTTTGATCTCGCCGCCGTCGTCCGACGTCGCCTCTTCATATTCCGCAATGATAGCGTCCGTGCGCGCCCTGAAATCGAACAGCGCCGCGTCCTCGTCCAGCGCGCGGGGCGTGAGCGCCGCTTCGGGCGTCTCCCCGAGCGGGAACACTTTGCTCTTAAAATAGGGCGTGAACGTGCCGAGCGTCGGCGAATACCCCTGATTGATCACCACCACGTTGCCCATGTCGTGCTTGTTGTTTAATAGCGTCAGCTCGCGCGGGTACATGAGCGGGCGCTCCTTCACCGATTCGCTGTAATTGTGCTCCACGGCGTGCTTCCCGCCCGACACGCTCGACGAAAGCACCGTGTAGTTGCCCAGCTTTTCGGAAAACTGCTTGCACGTCTCGTTGTCCTTCGAGCCGATGAACACTTCGATGTTGCAGTTCCCGAAGATCGTCCGCGCCGTCTCCTGTCCGTATTTATCGATGATCTGCGAATACGACTGAATGACGGGGATCTGTATGATCCCGCGCGACCGACCCACCGTGTACATACTCTGCACGCCGTCGATCTTGGGCATATTCCCGTACTCGTCCATCATGAAGAACACCCTCCGTTTGAGCGAACCGCCGTTCTCCACCGCCTTCTCGACCAACTTTTTGTAGCACTGCGAGATGAACAGCGAGCCCAAAGGGTGCCGCCCCTCCTTTTCGTCGGGCAGCATCAGATAAATTGCCGTCGGCTGTTCGTCCATTTCCTTGACGTCGATCTCGCTTGCGCTCGTCATGTTGCAGATTCCGCGGTCGTTGAACATCTGCAATTTCTGCTGCACGGACGACATATATGACCCCTGCTGTTGCGGCGGCGCGACGAGCACGATCTCCGCGCTCGATACCGCGCGGCTTTTTTTGTCACGGTATTGAAAATATCCGATGAGGTCTTTGTACCCCGCGCCCGCGTGCGTACAGATCTGATGCAGGTTGTAAAAATTGAACTTCTCAGCCGTCATGCCGACGTCGTCGGGTGACATACCGTCTTCGAGCATCGCCATCACGACGCCTTGGATAAGCCCCTTTGCGCCCTCGTCCCAGATCGGGTCTTTGGCGGACGTTACGGGGCAGAGCGCAGCGACGATATTGATGATCTCCTCGTACGCCTCGTCCTCCAAGCGCTGGATCTCCGCACGGGCAGCGGCGTCGATCGCGTCCCCGTCGTACTCCCGCCCGTGCAGGCGGTATACGGGTACGCCGCGCTCCGACACCATCGTGATCCTGTCGAGCACGCCCTGCGCCTCGCACATTTTCGTCCATGCGTACCGAAGCGGGTTCCAGCGCAGCGAACGCTCGGGATGACGAAAATCGAGTGTCAGGATCTTATAACCGTGCTCCGCCAAATACCACGCCGTCTTTTCGTACAGCTCGCCCTTCGGGTCGGTAAAGAGAAATGACGGGCGCGTCGCCTCCGTTGTCAAAGCAAGTGCTTTCACGGACGGGATGATATAGCTCGACGTCTTGCCGCTGCCCGTCGTACCGATGACGAGCGTGTGGATGGTCTCGGGCGAGAACACCGTGCGCATTTTCCCTTTCCCGCGCTCCTCCATGTTCAGGATGATCCCGCTCTCCGCCCCTTTCAGTTCCTCGGCGGAGTTGTAAATGCGGTATCCGTTCTGCACCATCTCGCGCATGGTCTGAAAATGCGAATTTTCAAGGTTGCCGTCTATCCCGCGCTTTGCATTTTTCAGCCGCCGCATCACATAGTGCTGTTCGAGCTGAAAACGCATGACGAGCGCGAGCGGCACAAACCCGATCAGCGTGACGAGGAGCGTTGCGATCAGCACGTACCTGTGATTCATCGCGTATAAGATGCCGCTAAACCCCACGCCGAGCGCAAGACAACCCACCAACACGCAGACCGCATACGATACGACCGCGTCGGCAAAAAACCAGATCGCGTAGTCCAAAAGCGAGATCCTAAGATCTTGTATTTTGCCCCGTGCAGACATTTTCTTTTTCATCGATCGTCTCCTCCGCGCCGCGGGTCGGTTCCGCTTCCTGCGTCTCCACCGCGACTTCGTCTTTATCCACTTGCAACCGCGCGTTGATCTCTTCCAGCTCGCGCTGCAATGCCGAAAGCTCTTCTTCCCGCTCGAAGGGTTTTTCCGCCTGCTTTGTGCTCTCCGCAAGCTGATTGCGTAAAAAACCGAGCCGCGCCTGCGTATCTTTTTCCATGTCGGGCAGCCCCTTGTAGAGATTCGCGATCCTCGTCAGGTTCCCGCGCGCGCTCTGACCCGCGTCGGTGCGGTAACACCCCGCGCCCGTCAGCAGCAGTTCCTGCCCGACGGCTGCGCCCGTGAACGACTGCGCCGTACGCAACGTGATCTTCATGCCGCCGTACATCCCTACCGTCTGCCCGTGCGGCGTTTTCTCGCAGACCGCCCTGAAATGCTCCGCCGCTTCGTCCGTCATGGTATCATAGACCTTGCCGTCAAGTTCCAATACAGGCGTTTCCGTATACCCGTCCGTGTCCGCTTTGAGCTGCGCGAGCCTGTTTTCCGCGGCGGCAAGTTCCTGCGGCAGTTCGACCGCGACCCGCCTGCGCAGCGCAGACTGCGTTTCAATATGCTTCTGTTTGAGCATTTGCAGGTTTTTCATATCGGATATGACCTGCATCTGCCGCAAAAAATCGGGATTCGCCGTGGCGATCGCCTTGATCTGCGCGTACGACATCGTCGTATCGTCGATGTCGCTTGCCTCGCGCACGCTCATGTCGCCTTTGTCGATCTGTGAGATAAACCGCTGCTTGTTCTCCAAGATCTGATACGAATAACTGTCAAATGTCTTTTCCGTGACGTAGGTATGTATCTCTACGCGCTCGTTCATGTTCCCTTGACGGATGATCCGCCCCTCGCGCTGCTGCATATCCGCAGGGCGGTACGGCACGTCCAGATGGTGTAGCGCTTTGAGCCGTTTTTGGAAATTCGCGCCTACGCCGCACTTCTGCGTGCTGCCGAGAAGGATCCTGACTTTCCCCTCGTTCATCGCCTCGAACAGTTTTTCCCGCTTCGCGTCCGTGTCGGCGTCGTGGATGAACGCGATCTCGTCCGCGTTCACGCCCGCCGCGATGAGCTTTTCGCGGATGTCGCGGTATACGCTCCACTCGCTCCCCTTCGGCGTGCTCTGATCGCAGAAGATGACCTGCGTCCCCTTTTCTTGTGCCGTCCGCCCGTAAATATCGCAGACGGACTGAACACATTCGTTGACTTTGGTATTCGGTTCGTCCTTTGCGGACGAGTCATAACACCTTGGATCGAGCGCAAGTTTCTTCCCGTCCGACGTGAGTTTTAGCATATTATCCCGCGACGGGTCTACCCCGCCGCGCTCGATCGCCGCGCCGCGTGCGACGATCTCGTCGTTGTATTCCAAGATCTGTTCCGTCGCGGGCAATGTATGCGTGATCCGCTCCGCTCCCGGCACGGGAAGATCCAGCATCTCCGCCGTCTTGACGTCGGCAAACTTGCGGTACATGAGCTGTAATTCAGGCAGGTTCACAAAACGGGAAAACCGCGTCCGCGGGCGCACGCCATCGCCTGATGGTTTGAGTTCCAACGACGTAACCGTCTCGCCGAACGTGTTCGCCCACGCGTCAAAAAACTGCACGCCCGCTCTTTGCAGGTCGTTCTTGCCGAGGTAAGACTGCATTGTATACATCTCCGCCATGCTGTTCGAGATCGGCGTACCCGTCGCAAAGATCACGCCCTTGTCCGCGCCGTCATGCAATTCAGAGAGATATTCGATCTTCATCTCCATATCGAACGCGCGCTCGCTGCCGCCCGTGGACAGTCCCGCCACGTTCCGCATCTGCGTCACAAGCTCCTTGTTCTTGTACGCGTGCGCCTCATCCACAAACAGATAGTCCACGCCGAGCTGCTCGAACGTTAAAAGGTTGTCCTGCCGTTTCCCGATCTTATCCATGACGGACTTGACCTTACTCTCGCACCGCTTTTTCGCCTCGGCGAGCGCCTTCACCGTAAGCCGCGCGCCGTCGCGGTAATACCCGCGCGTCTTGACTTCCGTCAGCGCCGCTTCGATCCGCTCCTTTTCCGCTTCCAGCTTTTGCAGCTGCCGCTCGGGCGAGACGGGGATCTTGGAAAACTGCGATTCCGAGATGACCACCATATCCCAATTCCCCGCGGCGATCTTGGAGATGAACCGCCCGCGGTTCTTTTTCTCGAACTCGTCCTTGGTCGTCACGAGCACTTTCGCCTGCGGGTACAGCGTCTTGATCTCCTTCGCCCACTGCCCGATGATGGCGTTGGGCACGACGAACATCGGTTTTGCCGCAACGCCGTATTCTTTGAGCTTCATCGCGCCCGCGATCATCTCGTACGTCTTGCCCGCGCCCACGCAATGATGCAGCAGCACGTTCCCGCCCGCCGCGATCCGCGCGACCGCGTCCTTCTGATGCTCTTTTAATCGCATCGTCGCGTTCATGCCGTCAAAGGTCAGATAGTAGCCGTGATACTCGGGAAGGACGGTGTTGTTGAACCGCTCGTTATAGATCCGCTCGTACTTTTCCCTGCGCCGCGGATTTTCCCACAGCCACTTGCCGAACTCCTCCTGCATGGCGCGCAGCTTCTCCCGCGCCATTGCCGTCTCCGCCTGATTCGTCACCTGCCGCTCCCTGCCGTCCGCATCCCGTACTTTGTCGTACACGGTGGGCGCGCGACTGTTGAGCGCGCAGTCGAAAATGTCGAGCGCGTTCATCCGCTCCGTCCCCCATACCGACCGCGCCTCCACGCGGTGACGGTACCCGGGCTGCGCGTGGACGTACCACTGCCCGTTATACCCGCTGTATTCGATCCCGTCCGACGAATACCTGCGCATATACCCGTCGTCCGCGACGAGGTGTTCCAAGAAGTTCCAATAATCGTCCGCTTCCACCCACGTCGCGCCCATCCGCGCGCGGATCTCGCTGCTCGTGAGCGGTTTCGGCTGCACGCCGACGAGCGCTTCCTCGTTATGTCTGAGCTGCGCGCGGAGCACGTCCTTTTCCTCCGTCTCCGTCGCATCCAGCGCCGCAAGCGCCGCGCGGCACGTTTTCAGCTTCTCCACCACGTTCCCCGAAAGGTACTCGTCCCGCGTGCGCCAGCCCGTATAACGGTCTGCGCGGCCCGCATAAATTTCGGCGGGCGTAAGCTCCTGAAAAATATGCTCTTTGAGCCGAGACACGACTTCCTCGTACCCCAGCCCCGTCAGACGCTCGATATACCGCACGTCCACGCCCCCCGTGTGGTTGCGGCTCAGATCCACCGCCTCGAACACGTCGTCCGTATGCGTCTTCTTCTCCGCACGGCGGATCGTGCGCTGCGTGAATACTTCCGTCTTTTCCGCGCTCTTCGTCTCTTTGTCGTAGTTCTCCAACGTGGAGACAAGCGAATAATCGTTGTCGCCGCGGAACAGCACTTCGTTCTGCGGCGCGGTCAGGCAGCCGTAACTCTTGACGAACGCGTCATACTGCGCGTTCAGTTGCGCCTGCTTTTCCGCAAGCGCCTCGTCGCTACATCCGTCTACTTGGATTTGAATCAACCCGCTTACGGTATTGCGGAGCGTGATATACGCCTGCACGCGCTTTCGCATGGACTGCGTGAGTTCGCCCTGCAACTGCTTGCTCTGCGGCTCCCACCGCTCTGCACCCGCATTGATATATACGCGGCTGCCGTCGAGGACATAGTTATAATCCTTCCCCGCAAGCTCCCTTTCGTCACGGGTCTCGGCGGGAATATTTTCCGCCGCGCGGTATATCCCCTGCGGAAGATCGGCAACGGCATTTTTGAGCTGCTCCCGAAGGTCTGCCCCGTTCGCTTTTACGGTGCGTTCGTCGCCGAACCGCCCGCTCGCCCGCGTGAACGTGCCGAGGACGTGTTCGGGGTGTTCGGCAAAATGCGCGTTCAGTGTACCAAGCCCGTCCGCCTGCGGCACGGCGTGTACCCACGGCTCCTTTTCCGCCTCCTCCGCGGAAAGCTCCTCTTCCCGCTTGCGGAAAAACAGGATATCCGTCACCGTCTCCGTGCCCGCGTTCCCGCCGAACGTGTTATCCGGCAAACGGTACGCGCCCAACAGCTCCGCGCGCTGTGCAAAGTATCTGCGCGCACGGCTGTCCGCTTTATCCAGCGTCCCGCTCGACGTCACGACCGCCGTTACGCCGCCCGCACGCAGTTCGTCCAATCCCTTTGCGATGAAATAGTCGTGGATGAGGAAGTTTTCGCGCGCGTATGCGCTGTCGTAGAGCTTGTAATTCCCGAACGGCACGTTCCCGACAACGACGTCGTATCCGTCCTTTTTCACCGCGACGTCTTCAAACCCGCCGCTCTCGATCTTCGCCTCGGGATACAGCGCTTTTCCGATCTGCGCCGTAAGCGGGTCTATCTCCACGCCGTCGAACGCGAGGTTCATTACCTCGGGCGCGCAGCCGATGAAATTCCCCGTCCCGCACGACGGCTCCAACACCCGCGCGCCGCGTACGCCCAGCCGCTCCAAGCCCGCATAGATCCCGTCTATGACCGCCTTCGGCGTGAAGTGTGCGTTCAGCGTGCTCTCCCGCGCACTCTCGTACTCGCGTTTCGTGAGCAGGTCTTTCAGCTCGCCCCGCTCCTGCGCCCAGCCCGCCTTACTCTCGTCGAATACCTCCGCAAGCCCGCCCCAGCCGACGTACTTTGCAAGGATCTCCTGTTCAGCCGACGTCGCCGGTCTTTTCTCCGAAACGAGCTTTTGCACCGTGCGGATCGCGGCAATGTTATCCCGCACGCGCGCCTTCGGCGGCCGCGTCTCGAAGTCCGCGTCCGTCATGCGGTAGTTTTGCGGCGGCACAGCATCTTCCTTTTCTTGTGTGCTCGCCTGCGGTTCTGCCGCAGGTGCGTCAAACTCATCCCAAACATCTTCATAGTTCGGGCAGTATTTGAGATAGAACGTGAGATCGATCCCGTTCGGGAGCTTCTCCACCTCGGCAACTTCTTCCCGCTCGGACAGTCTGCTGAGGATCATGCCCTCGTTCTTGCGGACAAAATCCTCGTCTTCGGCGAACTCATTGAAGTACGTCACCCAGCTGCTGTCGTTGGTGTTCCGCGTACCGCTCTCCACCATCCCGCCGACGATATTCTCGATCTTCGTAAGCTTCGCCTTGTCCGCGTCGGTAAGATAATTATCCGCGTCGATGAGATCGGCAATGCGTGCCGCGGCTTCGTTCCACGTCAGGGACGCTTCGGCGAGCTTTTCGCCATGCTCTCCCAAGTACGACATACGGATGCCCTTAGAATCATGATCGCAATTGTCCCCGCCGTAACCGCCGAACCCGCCGATCCCGTATTCGTCTTTCAGAAAGCGGGCGAACTCCTCCGCGGTCGGGTTTTTGCGGTATTTTTCGCAGATCCTGATCCTTCCGTCCTCGAACCCGCTCCCGCGCTTCAAAATACGCTCTGTGAGTTGTTCCTTCGCACTCTTTTCGGCGGGCGCGGCAAGGTCGAAAAGCGTAGGCTGTTTCTGCGCGCGGTCTTTGATCCCTTTCTGCTGCGCCGCCTGTACGCCTGCGGGCGCGTGCGCCTTGATGAGCCGTGGTTCCTGACCGTCCTCCAATACGAGCACGTCGTGCTTTGCAAGCAGTTTCTCAAAGTACGCCTGCGCGGAAAAGAACGGGAATCCGCACATCGGCACGCGGTCTTTGAGACCCACGTCGCGGCTTGTGAGCGTAAGTCCCGCCTCTTCCGCGGCGATGACCGCGCCGTCCCCGAACACTTCGTAGAAATCCCCGACGCGTACCGCGCACACCGCCGCGGGGTGTTCCTCCTGCGCGGCGGTATACGCCGCATAATACGGCGTTACTCGCCCGCGCAGAACGGCTTGATGATCTCCTCGAACACCCGCTCCTCGATCATGCTCTCGTACATCCGCCGATGGCTGATCCGCTCGATCGGGTCGTTCGTCTGCGGCCGCTCGTACGCCGCCCACATCTCGTCCTTGAACGCCTCGATCTTCTCCGGCAGCTCCGCCAATTCCTCCCACAGCGAGAAATCTGCCCGCATCCGCATGAACTTCGGAAAGTTCGTGTGCAGCATGTGCTCGTACGCCATCTTCCCGTACCATCCAGCCTTCCGCCTCAAATCCGCCAAAGAGGGTAAGCTGTTCTCGATCTCGCTGATCTCCCCGCGCTCGTGCGCCGCGTACATTTCCTCGATCTGCTCCACCGTCAGGCTGTATTTGTTCAGCTTTGGTTTCGGTGTTCCGTACGACATTGCCTTCATGAATTGCGATTGTCCGCTCATTTCCTTTCTCCTTCTCAAATTTTTTCGCAACGCCGAGCCGCTCGGCGATCTTTTCTTCCGAAAATGTTACCTGCTCTCCCGTATATGCTTCGCAGAGGTCACAAAGATCGTCATAGATCTCCGACACCCGCTCCCGCGTCAGTACCCGCTTCGGCAACGGCACGCCGTCCGTCTGCGCGATATCGAACGCATACGACACCTTGGAGCGGAACG
This sequence comes from uncultured Clostridia bacterium, assembly GCA_944367465.1. Lineage (GTDB taxonomy): Bacteria > Bacillota > Clostridia > Christensenellales > Borkfalkiaceae > Gallimonas. The sequence goes on along the minus strand of CALVWO010000015.1, from coordinate 6,428 downwards.
GACTGTTCTCGTCCGCGTACGGGATCCCGTGCTCCCCGCGCCGCACATACCGTTTGAGCTTCTTCCATCCGTCATAAGTATGTACTTCCGCCGCGCTGTTGCATTGATCGAAAACGCTTAGCAGCTGCGTATAGTCCAGATCCTCGTCCGAGCGGGCGCGCAGGCGGATGAACCGCACAAACCGCTCCTCGTCCGACGAGATCTCCTTGATTAGTCCTTGTATCTGCTCTAATGCGACCATCTCAATCCCCGTTCCGTTCGAGATACTCTTCCAACGCGCGCTCGATCACAGCAAGTTTTTTCATGTCGCGCGATTTCGCAAACCGGTTCACCCGCTCCAACAACTCCGCGTCCAGCTCGTACGTCGCCTTCTTTGTGATCTTCCCGCACAACTGCACCGCCTGCCCCGACGTCACCGTCTGTACACGCGGCGCGGCTTGCCGTACCACGGCGTCCTGCGGCTTTTCCTGTACTGTTTCCCGCGGCTTTGAGCCGCGGAACAGATCGCTCAGATCGTAACCCTTGCTGCTCATCCGATCGCCTCCAAAACTTCGTCCGCCAACGCACTGTACGCCGTCGCCGCCTTCGACGTCGGTTTGTACTCCGCCACCGCCTTTTTCGCCGCCTGAGATTCAGGCACGTCGCACGTGTTCGGGATCCGCGAACGCAGCACCTCGGACCCGAACAGCTCCTTCGCAGCCTGTTCCATCACTTCGCCCATATCCCTCGCGATCGTTAGATTCGAGCGGTAACGCGTGAAGAATATCCCAAGCACCTTTAACGCGGGATTCAGAAACTTGCTCCCCCGCACCTGACCGATTGTCCGCGAGATCTCGCACACCCCGTCCATAGAGAAGTACTCCGCTTCCGTTGGAATGAGTACATAGTCACTCGCTACCAACGCCGCCACCGTGAGCTGATTCACCGCAGGCGGGCAGTCGATGATCACGTAGTCGTAGGTATCCGTCTGCTCCGCCAGCAGCTCCCGCAGACGGAACACGAACGCGGGATCGTCCGCAAGCGCGCCCAGCCGCGTCGCAAGGCTCCTGTCCGACGGAATGTAATCCCCGTACTTCGAGCCTTGCGCCACGTCGATGAATTTCGCCTCGCCGCCCAAAAGCTCGCAGATCGTCGCTCCGTCCGATTCCCCACACGCCAAAAACTTCGTTAAATGCGCTTGCGGGTCTATATCAACGCCGAGCACGGCGTGCCCGCGCTTGGTGAACTCTGCCATAAGATTCCCCGCGCTCGTGCTCTTCCCCACGCCGCCCTTCTGATTGAATATTGAGATCACTTTCATTTTGCCCCTCTCCTTACCGCCCGCGTACGGTCGGAATGTTTTATCACAGATTTTCGCTCGCAGAACCCTATCACCGCGTCCCGCACAAGCGCCGCCGTATCGCGCGTGGGTTCCGTCTCTGCACAACGGATCTGCGCCTCCATTTGTTTGTACAACCCCTTCAACAGCCCGTGCCGCCGCGCACCGTATTCGCATAGTCTTTTCAGGTACGCATCCGAAGGGCGCGTCTCCGCGTGCTCTCCCGACACCCATTCCCAAAATATGTACACGATCACCGAATATCCTGTACCCTTATAGCTGCTCTCATCGTTCGCATACCGCGAACGGGCAAGCTCCCGATCCAGGATCTCCGCTGCCGCCACCGCACAGTCCGTAGTTTCCGTTACAAATTTCTTCACCGTCTTACCTCCGTTATCTGTCCAATAAATTCGGCTGAACCAAGGTTTCCCTTGTTTTTCCTTGCTTTCCCTTGTTCAGCCAAGGTCTGTCCGCGCCGTCACCGTACCGCGACGTCAGGCTGCCTACCGCCTTCTCCGCCGTGCGGTCATAATACACGTCCGGCTTGTCGGGACGGTTGATCCCGCTTTGACGCATCATCCGCGACACCTGCCGCGCGTCGCCCGACGTGAAAAACGCAAGGATCTTCGCCATCTGCCAATCATTCCGCGAACGGTCGCCCGTGATGTTGTCCCCGCGGGCAAGCGCTTCGTATTCCGCCGCTTTTTTCGATTTTCGAATGCGTTCCAGCACCTCCGCGTCGCTTGCCGCATACTCCGCCGACGGACGCACGGGCTGCGTCGGCATTATGCGCCGCCCGAGCATTTTTTGCAGTTCGTCCACCGCAAAGTCCGTAGGGCTTGCGATCGTCTTTACCCCGTCCACGCTGCTGCCCGTCATGGAGATGAACCGCCCCGCGCTGTATACTTCGATCTCGCCGTCCGCGCCCGCCGTCCTGTTCTTGTAAAAGCCGTTTTCCGTGAGATCGCCCCGCACGAAAATATGCAGCCCGTTCCCGCTCGCGCTCGTTTCCGTGTACGTCCCCGGGAACAGATCGAGGATCTTCCGCGCAAGCGCCGTCGACCGCCCGTTTTCGTCCGCGCATTTATCAAGATCGATGCAAGTGACGTTGCTCTCTTTGGTCAGCGCGAACGACAGCCCCGCGCACCCGTTCTTCTGCGCATATTGAAGCGCGCTCTCGAAATCCGTCCATGTAGCGGGATCGTTCGACTTTGCCCAATGCCCGTCCGCAACGTTGAGTACGGATTTTCCCTTTTTCCCCTTCTCGGGCTGCCAATACGTCTTGTACACCGCCCACTGCGGCAAGGCTTTTAGCTCCTCGGGGATATACTCCCGAAATCTCTTTGCGTTCATTGTTCCGCTCCCTCGTCTTTTTTGTGTTTCAGATATATTTTCCCGATCCCCAGCCATGCCGCGAACATCAGCAGCAGCACGATCTCGATGATCCCCCACGGCGTGATCGCCGCCTGCCATGCACTTTCGTCCGCCACGAACAGTGCCGTCCCGCCGATCAGATACCCGAGCGCCGATACGATCATCAGCAGCTTCGGGCAGAATACGCAAACGAACCGCAGCGCCGTCATGGGCTCTTTCTTCCGTTTCCGTCCGAACATCCCGTCCCCCTTGTTTTCCCTTGTTTTTCCTTGCTATCGGGATTTCTGCACAGGCTGTACAACCGCTCATAAAACCTTGCCTCGGACTGCCTGATAACTTCATCCGTCTTTTGCGCGGAACTCTGCAAAAACTCTTTCAGCTTTTCCGCGTTGTCTTGCAGACTTTCCACATAAGGGGGTTCGTCAGCACCGCTTACGAGCGCCTTCATGTACTGTATATCCCGCATAAGCGAATCGACCTGATAAAGTCTGTGGGCAAGTACATTTTCCGATCTTTGGATAGACGAAATCTCTTTCTTATGATCTGCGATCAGTTTTCTCACTGAATATACAGATTCACCGTCTATTTCTCCGAGAATCCGAACGCCCTTCGTGCTGATCCGCCGCTTGCTGTCCAAATCCTCGGAATACAGCCAGCAGCCAACCTTCTTCCCGACAATGACCTTTTCTTCCATGATCCTGCCCGCAAGTCGGGTATCGTCGTTCTGATAGATCAGCACTTTTGCGACCACATCTACTGCGTCGTTCAGATCGTGCCCGTTGTACATTGCTTGAAGTTCCAACGCATTGAATTTGTGCCGGGCGTACTTTTTCCCTTGCTCTCTGCTTTCAGTTTTGATTGCCGTAAAAACTGCGTCGTTTTGTACTTCGATATGATATGCGCCCGCATAGTGTTCTTTTTTGGCTCCGACCGCAACGACTTCCCGATAAGAAGGCGCTGTACTGTCCGATCTCGACACATCGTATGTATGGATATAGATCGTATAGCCTGACTCTAATCCAGCCGTATCAGGAACGGCAAACACATATCTGACTGCGTTAAATTCAACGCTGTGTCCGTAACCGAATTTTGCATAGCTCTCCCACCTTAGAAAATAGCGATCAGGAATAATAAGCTGCATACCTCTTCCTCCCTCATCTCACAAAACAAGGTTTCCCTTGCTTTCCCTTGTTTTCCCTTCCCTTGCTTTCCCTTGGGAAAACAAGGTTTTCATGCCGTTGCTCCCACTTTTTCGGCTATCTTGCAAACAACCCGCTTTCCATCCAAAACCTGATACACAAGAACGCCGTTTTCATACTTGCTGTACTCGACCTGAACTTCCCGTTCTTCACGTTCTTCCTTGACCGTGACGTAAACAACGCCGCGCGCAGGGCTGTACGCTTCGAGCAGATCGCCGCGCAGCCATTCACTGCCGCGATAGAACTCATATACCATCTCCGACTTCTTCGGGACAGAATAACCGCGCTCTGCAAGGAATTTGTATAAATAGGTTTTCTTGTGATATTCCATACAGGCTGCCCTCCCTTGCTTTCCCTTGTTTTTCCTTCCCTTGCTTTCCCTTGGGAAAACAAGGTTTCAGATGATGTCCTTAACGTCGCATTCGAGCGCTTCGGCAAGGGCTTCCAATGTTTTCTTACGAGGGAACAGCCTACCCACCTCGTATTGAGAAATTAAATTGACGCTGATCTTGCATCTCACCGCAAGTTCCTCTTGCGTGAGACCTTTGCTGATTCGTCTCATCTTGAGATTCAGCATTGGTTCATATTTATGCTTCACCATATCAACCTCCGAACTCATGAGTTCATGAGTTTTTCTTATAGTATACTATCAAATTCATGACTTGTCAAGAATAATAGGCAATATTTCTTGTTAATTCATGAGTTTTTTTTATAATTTGACGTAAGGAGGAAAGTATGAATCTTGAAGCATTGAAGGCGGCAAAAAAGAAGGCGGGGCTAACGATCGCTCAAATCGCAGAACGAGCAAACTTGCCCAAGGGTACCGTCCAAAACATATTTTGTGGATATGTACCAAATCCACGGTCTGATACACTTCAAGCAATTGAACAGGCTCTCGGGCTAAAAGATATGTATTGGACAGACGAAGAAAGAGTTCAAGGAGTCGGACAGCATCCTATTACCCTTTCTGCCGAAGAATGGAATTGGTTGGAACTGCGCAGCGAACTGATTCGCACTATGGGCGAAGATTATCAAAAAACCGTCAAAAAAATGTTGGAGGAAATTGTAAAGAAAAACAATTAATTACGGTGTACACCGAACATTGTTCTCCATTAAAATAATTTCCACTAAAATTTTTTTGGAGGACACACAAATGCAACAAAAACTTTCCGAAGAATTGATCGCTTTTTCTTCAATGATGCTGATGGCATCGTCTCGCGGTGAGATGGTTCGGCTATCAAGCAAAATGAACGAGCTTGTAGAACAAGCAATGCAGCTCGAACGATGCGAACTGCATAAAAAGGAAAAAACATTATCGGCAACTATCAAATTTTCACAAGAAGAGGTTGCCAAAATGTCTAAAACGTTTAAGAAGGAATTTATTGCAAACGGGCTTGTCGCCCATATCATCAAACGTCCGAGCGGGAAAAACAGTGCGTATTATGAAATTCGCTATCGCAGAAACGGATATAACATATCTGTTTCCAACAAGAACCTACAAAGAGCAAAAGAACTGTTCATTGTGAAAACGTTCCATCTTGACGAACCCAAAAAGAGCAAGCTCACGTTTGGAAAACTTGCCGATGAATGGCTTACTTACAAAAAAGGTAAAATCGCCGATAAGACTTTGCGAGAGTACAGTCTGTATATTTCACGCGATTTTGCTCCCCTGCTCAATAAGAGTATCAAGGAGATTCGTACAGGCGATATTGACGCTATCATGCGTGAAATGGGTGAACGCCTCTATGAGAGTACAAGAATTGTCATCAATTCCGTATTCAAATACGCAATTGCAAGCGGTGTTATCACACATAACCCCGTCACGCTCCTTCCGTTCAAGCGAGCGAAAAGAGTCAATCGCACCCCGCTTACACCAGCGCAGCTCACACATTTTCTAAAAGAGATCAAGCTTCCACAATATAACGAAATCCGTCAATGCGCTTACGCAATGTACTTCTGCGGACTTCGCCCCTGTGAGCTTAATTATGAAGCTCACTTTGAGAACGGCTTTCTTATCGCCCGCAACCGCAAACGCAAAAACGGAAAGGTAGAGTATAAAAAGATCCCCGTACCCAAAGAAGCACGGGGATTATTATTTTTTGATAAGCCGATCGCTTTACCGTTCCACTACAACAATTTTGCGCGTCTTATGAAAAAATGCCTCAATGGAGAAGCGACTTCCTATAATCTGCGGCATACTTTCGCCTCAATATGCGCGGAAAGCGTAAAGGAAGAAGTTGTGGAACTGTGGATGGGCGATAGCCCTGAGCGGCTCGTCGGAAAAGTTTACATACATTTTTCCGATGAGTTTATGCGTGAGCAAATGGATTCCGTCCGCTTTCCCACCTGATTTACACCCCAAATCACACCCCAAACCATACTAAAATCACGGCAAGAAGCAAAAAAAGACCCCACATATTGCAGATTTTTCATACGAAAACCACAATATATGGGGTCTATGGAGCTTCTGGCCGGACTTGAACCGGCGACCTATTGATTACGAATCAATCGCTCTACCGACTGAGCCACAGAAGCAT
>CALVWO010000014.1 GCA_944367465.1 uncultured Clostridia bacterium | reverse complement strand
GCGCCCATCTCCTGCGCGAGCGTGGGCTGATAGCCGACCGCCGAGGGCATGCGCCCGAGGAGCGTGGAGACCTCGCTGCCCGCCTGCACGAAACGGAAGATGTTATCGATGAAGAGCAGTACGTCTTTGTTCTCGCTGTCGCGGAAATACTCCGCCATCGTGAGCCCCGTGAGCGCGACGCGCATTCTTACGCCGGGCGCCTCGTTCATCTGCCCGAACACGAGGGCGGTCTTATCGATGACGCCGCTCTCGTTCATCTCGCGCCACAAATCGTTCCCCTCGCGCGAGCGCTCCCCCACCCCCGTGAAGATGGAGTAGCCGCCGTGCTCGGTGGCAACGTTATGGATGAGTTCCTGGATGAGCACCGTTTTTCCGACGCCCGCGCCGCCGAACAGCCCGATCTTGCCGCCCTTTGCGTAGGGTTCCAGAAGATCGATGACCTTGATGCCCGTTTCGAGCACCTGCACGGCGGGAGACTGCTCTTCGAAGGCGGGAGCCTTTCTGTGGATGCACCAGCGTTCCTGCGCTTTGGGCGCCTCGCCGCCGTCGATGGGCTCGCCGAGCACGTTGAACATGCGCCCCAGCGTACGTTCGCCGACGGGGACTTCGATCCCGTGGCCGAGGGCGGTCGCCTCCATGCCGCGGCACAGCCCCTCGCTCCCGGAAAGCATGATGCACCGCACCGTGTTGGCGCCCTCGTGGCGCGCGACTTCCATAACGAGTTTTTTTCCGTTTACTTCTACCGTGATCTCATCGTGGATGTGCGGGAGCTGCCCCGCCCCGAACACGACGTCCACGACCGATCCCAGAACCTGTACGATGGTTCCCTTGGATGTCATGTTGTCTCCTCCCCGGCGTTCCGTTTCTGCGCCTGCGCGCCCGAAGATATCTCCGTGATCTCCTGCGTGATCGCGCCCTGGCGGACGTGATTGAGCTGCAGAGAGAGTTCATCCAGCAACTTCTGCGCGTTGCGGCTCGCCGCGTCCATCGCCTCCATGCGGGCGTTCTGCTCGCAGCAGAAACTGTCCACGAGGGCGCTGTAGATGAAGCCCGAAAGATAGCTCGGGATGATGTTGTCGAGCACCTCGCCGATGGAGGGCTCGAAGTCGAATACCGCATGGCTCTCCTTGTGGTCGGAGGAGAACTGCGCGCGGTGGAAGGGCAGAAGGCGGGTCGCGCGGACTTCGCTTTTCAGCCCGTTTTTCATGTCGGTGTATACGATATAGATCTTTTTGAGCTTGCCCGCGTTGTATGCATCCAGAAGGACGGACGCGATCTCGCGCGCACGCTGCATGGTGGGATTCTGCGCCGTGTACAGAAAGCTCCTGCGGATGGGGATATTGTGGCGCTTGTAGTACTGCCGCCCGTATTCGCCCACGACGAAGAGCTCCTTCTCGCCGACTTTCTGTTCGGCGAGCTCCTTCGCCGCCTTGATGACGTTCTGGTTATACGCGCCCGCGAGCCCCTTGTCTGCCGTGACGACGAGCACCCCCACCGTTCCGCCCTCCGGAAGTTTCCCCTCCAGCGGGTAGAAGTAACGGTTCTCGACGCGCTCGTCGGTGCGGAAGATGCGCTTGATCTCCGCCTGCACCGCGTTGAAGTAGGGGCGCGTTCTGTCCAGCCCCTCTTTGGCTTTTCGCATTTTGGCGGAGGCGATGAGATACATCGCCTCGGTGATCTTCTGCGTATCCTGAACGCTCGCGATGTGCGATTTGATCTCCTTTACGCCGGACATTGCGCGTTCGCCCCCTCCTGCCGCCATTCGGAGAGAAATTCCTCCGCAAGCGCGCAGATCCTGTCGCGTTCCTCGGGCGACATTCTGCCCGTCTCCTCGATGCTCCTGCACAGTTCCTGCGCATGCACTTCGAAATAGGCGAGCAGTTCGCCGCGGAATTTGCCCACCTGCTCGAGGGGGACGTCCTGCATCACATGGTGCAGCGCCGCGACGAGCAGGATGACCTGCTCATGGAGCTGCATGGGATGATACTGCTGCTGGCGCAGAAGGCGCATGAGCCCCTGCCCGTAGCGAAGCTGACGCTGCGTCGCCTCGTCGAGGTCGGAGGAAAACTGCGTGAACACCTCCATCTCGCGGAACTGCGCCAGATCGAGACGGATGGCGCCCGCCGCGGACTTCATCGCCTTGGTCTGCGCGTCGCCGCCGACGCGCGAGACGGAGAGTCCCACGTTGACGGCGGGGCGCTGCCCCGCAAAGAAGAGCGAGCTTTCCAGAAAGATCTGCCCGTCCGTGATGGAGATGATGTTGGTGGGGATATACGCCGAGACGTCGCCCGACTGCGTTTCGACGATGGGAAGCGCGGTCATGGAGCCGCCGCCGCGCTCATCGGAAAGATGCGCCGCACGCTCCAGGAGACGGGAATGCAGATAGAACACGTCGCCGGGATACGCCTCGCGCCCGGGAGACCTGCCCAGAAGCAGGCTGAGGGTGCGGTACGCCACGGCGTGTTTGGAGAGATCGTCGTAGACGATGAGCACGTCTTTGCCCATCTCCATGAAGTATTCGCCCATGGCGCAGCCCGCATAGGGCGCGATATACTGCATGGACGCAGACTCCCCCGCCGACGCCGAGACGATGATGCAGTAGTCGAGTGCGCCGCGCGAACGCAGCACTTCCATGAGCTGCGCCACGGAGCTCGCCTTCTGCCCGATCGCAACGTAGATGCAGATGACGTCCTTCCCGCGCTGGTTGAGGATGGTATCGAGCGCGATCGCCGTTTTGCCCGTCTGCCTGTCGCCGATGATCAGCTCGCGCTGACCGCGGCCGATGGGAAACATGGAATCGATGGCGATGAGCCCCGTTTCGAGCGGGCGGTTGACGGGCTGGCGGTCGATGATGCGGGGCGCGGGGACCTCGATGGGACGGTACCCGTCCGCGCCGATCTCCCCTTTTCCGTCGATGGGCGCGCCGAGCGCGTTGACCGCCCTGCCCAGAAAGTTCCTGCCGACGGGCACGCCCGCCGTTTTCATGGTGCGGCGCACCGCGCCGCCCTCGCAGACGAGCTCCTCGCCGCCGAACAGGATGCAGCCCACGCTCTCGCGCTTGAGATCCTGCACCATGCCGCGCACGCCCGAGGAAAATTCCACGATCTCGCCGTAGCTGACGCGGCCGAGTCCCGAGACGGTCGCAACGCCGTCGCCGACGGAGACGACCGTGCCGAGCTCTTCGGAGACCGCCCTGGGCGACCACGCGCGCACCGCGCTGCCGAGCATGGGGATGACGTCGCCGTTCTGCTTGGGGACTTCGGTGATGATGTCCTGCAGCTGGCGGAAACGCCCGTTCACGCTCCAGTCGTATACCTCCGCGCCCACTTCGAGGCGGAACCCGCCGGGGAAAGCGTCCGTCCGCTCAAAGCAAAGCGTCACGTTCTCGCCGTATTTCTTTTTGAGGAATGCGAGAAAGCGCGCCTCCTGCACCGGTGTGGGCGGCTCCGCCGCATAAAGTTTTGCGCGAATGAGTTCACTCATCTTTTTTGTTCTCCGCTTGCGCGCCCGCGGCGTCCGGCGCCGCAGGCGCCCCTGCGGCGTCCGCCTGAGCGTCTACGGCGTCGAGAAACTGATCGAACGCCTCGGATGCGGTATCTTCGAGTACGATCTTCCCCACCGCGTCCGTCACGATGGAGGCGATCTGCGCGCGGGCTTCCTTCGTTGCCTGCGCCTTGATGCGTGCGGCGTCCTGACGGGCGTCCGCCACGATATTTCTTGCAAGTTCGTCCGTTTCGCGGCGCTGCCGTTCGCTGTACTCCGCCGCCTGCTTTTCCGCCTGACGGCGTTTTTCGGCGATCTCGTTCTCGGCGTGCGCCAGCTTCTCCTCGTACGCGGCGCGCTTCTCCTCCGCCTCGGCGTTCTTTTTCGCCGCCTCGGCGTCCATCTTCTCGTAATGCTCTCTCCGTTTTTGCATAAAGGCACGCACGGGCTTGTAGAGTAGGAACCACAGCCCCGTAAACAATATGACAAAATTGAGAAGGTGGAGCAGGATCTGCTGCCAGTCAATATTCAAAGGCATGACTGCCCTCCGTTACAGGACGAATATGACGAGGATGGCGACAATGAGAGCGTAGATGATCGCCGTCTCGATAAAGACAAGTCCGAGCATGAGCGTGGAGCGGATCTTGCCCTCCGCCTCGGGCTGGCGTGCGATCGCCTCGCTCGTTTTGGCGATGGCGATGCCCATGCCGATCGCACCCGCGGCTGCGGCAAGCCCGATGGCGATGCCCGCGGCAAGCGCCTTGGAACCGGTGGAATCCGTCTCGGCGGACGTCTGCGCATCGCTCGGCGCCTGCGTCTCGGCAAGGGGCGCCGCGTCGGATGCCTGCGCCTCGTCCGCCGCTGCCGCGGCGACGACCGTGTCCGCCTGCGCCGCGGCGGTATTCTCGGCGAGCCCCGTCACGAGGAGCGCCGCCAGAAGCAGCGCGAACGCCGCACAGATGACGACAAACAATCTCTTTCTTACATTCGCTTTCATAACATGACCTCCTGAAGATATATCCCGGAAACGGCTTGGGCGCGTCTCTCAGGCAGCGGGCTCCGTTTCCGGAGCGCCCTTCTTTTTTCTCTGTTTCTTGGGTTTTCTGACGTACGGTTCGCTCACTTCGCCGTAGAAGAGCGTGGTGAGCATGGTGAGGACGTACGTCTGGATGAGCGCGTGCAGCACCGTGAAGAGCACGCCGACGATGACGGGCAGGACGAACGAGAGCGCCAGATAGTAATAGACGAGCTCGGTGACGAGCATCCCGCTCAGAAGCGCGCCGAACAGACGGAAACTCATCGAGATGGGCAGCGAGAACTCCTTGAGCGTGCGCCCGACCCCGCGCAGTTTGTTGGAGACGATCCCGCCCGAGAGGATCACGAGATAGGAAAGGCACCCCAGCGCGATCGCCCCGTTGATATCGGAGAGCGGCGCGGGCAGGATGACGGACATGCCCGCCGCCGTGACCGCGGGAACGCCGAAGAGCTCGAAGAGCGTTCCGATAAAGATGTACGCGCCTGCGGCAAAGACGTACGCCCCGAGGAAATCGTTCCTGTGCGGGCTGTTGCTCTTTGCGAGCCCGTCGAAGAGCCCGACCGCCTGCTCGAGAAGCATCTGGAACTTCCCGGGGACGAGCTTGAACCGGGGGATCACGAAGATGCGGACGACCGCCGCGAACACGAGGATGATCCCCGTGACGACGAATGCCGAGATGAGCCCCGGATTGACCGCCAGTCCGAAGAGGCTGATCTTATCCCCTTCGTGCAGGACGGCGTCCTTCATCGTATCCTGGATCGTCGAATCTTTCACATACAGCCCGTCCGTCAGAACAATGCCGACGATGAGCGCGGCAATGACGACGGCGACGACGCCGAGAAAGATACACGTCTGCTTTTTAGTCATGCTCCCTCCTTGAACAGGGCGCACGGAACACGCCGCCCTTTCAAACCGTTCCTATTATAGCGCGCCCTTCGGCGCGTGTCAAACGCTCGAAGGGCATGACGGTATGAAAAAAACGGATTCCATTTATCCGTTTTAATTATACTTTATCTGAACTATATTTCATCTTTCGCCCTCCGGAGGGGCGATTTTTGCATATTTCCCGCCCGGGCGAGGCGTCTCCTTCGCGGCAAAACGATGGCGGAAACACGCCTGCGCCCGCGCGCATACCTCTTTGCAGAAGGCGACGAACGCATCCTCGCCGCCGAATGCGTACACGAACTCCTCCCGCGTTCCGTACAGATCGGCAGTCACGCGGACGGGAAAGGCGGGCGAAGGCATCCTCGCGGCTGCCCTCGTATATCCGCCGCCGAGCGCTTTTTCCACCCTGCGTTCGAACTTCTCCGCCGCGGCGGCGTCGAACGAGACGGACGCAAAGAACGGAAGCCCCGCGCGGGGAAGGCGCGCGCGGACAAAGGCGTGCGCGTCCCCCGTGAGCCAGCACGCGGTCACGCCGTCCTCCAGCCGCCTAATACGGTGATACAGGTGCGTGAAGTCGCGGCGGAACGCCTCCGCGCCCTCCTCCGTCATATCGTAAAAAACTTCCGTAGCCATACCTGCGCCCCGCAACGCCGCCTACATTCTGATCGCGATCTTCATCACGCCCTCCGCCTTCGACCCGAAGAGCGCATAGGCGCGGTCGAGCTCGGAGAAGGCGAACGTGTGCGTGATGAGCGGCGTGGTATCGATCTTCCCCGCAGCGATGAGCTCCATGATCTCGCCGCAGCGGCAGCCGTCCACCCCGCCCGTCTTGAAAATGAGGTTCTTGCCGTACATTTCGGGCAGAGGAAGGATCTGGGGCTCGTCGTACAGCGCCACGACCGCCACGACGGCGTTGGGGCGCGCGCACGCCCATGCAAGGCGGAAACTCTCTGCGGTGCCCGCCGCCTCGATGACGGCGTCCGCACCGCCGTGGGCGCTGTGCGCCCGCACGAAGGGCTCCGCCTCCTCGGGCGGAACGATGAGCACGTCCGGATAGTGTTCCGTGACGAACCTGCGGCGCGCGGGGTCTTTTTCGCACACGATGACGCGCCCGGGCGCCTTCAGCCGCGCGCACAGCAGCGCGCATATACCCGTAGGCCCCGCGCCGATGATGAACACGGTGTCGCCCTGCCCGATCCCGGCGATGTCCGCCGCCCAGTATCCCGTGGCGAGGATATCCCCCGTGAAGAGCGCCGCCTCGTCGGAGACGTGATCGGGGATCTTCGTCAGCCCCGTATCCGCATAGGGAACGCGGACGTATTCAGCCTGTCCGCCGTCGATGCGGCAGCCCAGCGCCCAGCCGCCGTTCGGATCGGTGCAGTTGTTCACGAACCCGCGGCGGCAGAAAAAACACTTGCCGCAATACGTCTCCACGTTGACCGCGACGCGGTCTCCCCTGCGGAAGGGCACGGCGCTCCCCGCCTCTTCCACGACGCCGACCATCTCGTGCCCGACGGCGATCCCCTTGACCGCGCGCGGCACGGAGCCGTGCATGATGTGCAGATCGCTCGTGCAGATGCTGGCGAGCGTCACGCGGACGACGGCATCGCGCGCGTCCGCGGCGTGCGGCCTTTCCTTTTCCGTGAACCCGAATTTCCCGCGATCGAGATATGTATATGCCTTCATGCCGTCCTCCCTTCCCGCTTGCGCGCGACTTTATGATACGCCTATTATACGCCCCGCGGCGCGCGGTGTCAACGTCTTCTCCCCTCCCTTGCGGTTTTCGGAAAAATGTGATATAATGCTGCATATCATAGAGGGAGCGGCGCGCGCCGCGGAAATGCGTATGCTGGAAAAGCTGTTCGGAAAACGCTCGACGGGCATTATATGGATGATCAGTGCAGGGATCCTGCTCTTTCTGCTCGCGGGGTTCCTCGCCTCCTACTTCCTGTGGAAGGCGGTGGATCTGTACTCGCTGCTGGGCTATGCGCTCTTCATTGCGCTGGCGCTCGTGCTGATCACGCTGCCCGCCGTCGTCCAGAAAAAATTCAAACTCTATATCCCGCCCTTCGTGCAGTCGGGAATATGCGTTTACGCCGTTTTATACCTCGTCAACGACCTGCTCCCCGCGCCGCAGAAGGAAGAGGGGCTCGCCCTCGTACAGGTCAATTTCCTGCCCGCGATCGGCGGATTTTTCCTGTGCGCCGCCATCTTCTCCGTCGTGTACTCCCTGCTCCGCAGCCGCGCGGCGCGCAAAGGGAAAAAACTTGCGGAATGGGCGGTCCCCCTCGTCACCTTTTTCGTGACGACCCTCCTGCTCGTCCTCATCAACATGCCCGCCCTCTTCATTGCGCTGCCGCCCTTCTCGCACGGGGCGGACAATGTTGCCGCGGCGCTGGTGAACGCCGCCGGGTACGAAACAGGCGCCTTCGCGTTCTGCCTGACGGGATGGGCGACGATGCTGACGGGGCGGTCGGAGTGGTACACCATCCGCAGTTTCCGCAATGCCGAGCGCGCCAAGAGCGAGGCGGTGCAGCGCGGCAACAGGACGCTCCTGACCGTTTTGGAAAATATGGAGCGCGACAGGACGGACTACAAAAAGCTCCTGCGGCGCACCAAGGCGCAGTTCTACCTCGCACGCATCGTCTTTCTCGCCTTCTACGCGGCATACCTCGTATTCTCCTGCATCGGGTTCTACGAGACGGGCGGCGTCGGATACGCGGTCATCGTTCTGACCGCCGCGGGCTTTGCGCTGACCGCCGCCGTGTACCTTTACGAATTTTACCTCTTCCGCCGCAACGCGCTCAATCAGCGGCTGAGAAAGCTCAAGATCGTGCGGACGGCGGTCAAGCTGTACACCTTCCTCCTGACGGCGTTTGCGACGATGGCGGCGAACTTCCATTACCTGCCCGTGACGGCGCTCGTCGCCGTGGGGATGGCGGTGTTCAACCTTGCCGTGCTCTTTTACAACCTGTTCGGAAAACCGCGCCGTTACCCCGCCGCGCCGCCCATGCACCGCCACGAACCCAAGCAAGCCCCTTCGGACATGGCGCCTGCCGAAGGCGCGCACGAGCCGCAAGGCGCAGACATGCCCCCTGCCGATCCGCCCGAAGGTGTTTCGGACGATCTTCCCGACGACCCGCTATAACAGCAAACAACGCCGTTCCTTCCGGAACGCAGACCCCCGCCCGCCGTGGATACGGCGGGCGGGGGCTGCTTATTCTTCCGTTTTTTCTTCGCCTTCGTAGGGCATCGTTCCGGCGTGCGCGGCGGCAAGCTCCGCGCCCTCCGCGGGATGATCGGGTTCCTTCGCCGGGGCGGGCGGCGCGTCTGGCTCGCGCACGGGCGCGGCAGGACGGCGCAGCGGCGCGGCGGGGACGGCGGACGGCGCAGGCTCTTTCGCCGGGGCGCCCGCAAGGAGCTGCGCAAGCAGCTTTCTGACGGCGGGGATGCGCCCTTCGTAGACGTTCCCCGTCAGGTCGATGGCGTACAGACGGAGCGCGCGGAGCACCTTCCCCCGCTTTCCGTCCACCAGGAGCGCGAGGAGCTCCTCCCGCTCGAGACGGAACCCGATGGAACGGCGCTGCTCGATGACGATGTGCGTCTTTTCGTCCAGCCCCTCCTTCTTCCGGTACAGCGCCGTGAGATTGAACGCGATGCGCCCGTTTTTCACGCCGAGCTCCTTGAGCGCGATCTCGCTGACCGAACGGTTCCCGATGGTGAGCGAGGCGTAATCGGTGCGGTCGTCCACATCCGTCGCGTACAATCCGACAAATTTGAGCCGCTGCACCGCAAAACGGTTCCTGAGCGTAAACACGAGCCAGAGCACCGTGATGAGCAGAGCGAGCGTGAGCACGCCGAACACGAGCACGACGATGCCTGCGTTTTCATTCAGCCACATAAACATACCTCCGTTATCTTTTCTCAGACAGGGTCTGCTATATTATACCACATTCGCGCCCCATATCTGCAAAAATCCGTAAAATTTCCCGATCCTGCGAAAGACGGGCGCTCGCACACACGAACGCCCGCCCTCTTTGGGGGATATGCGGTCTTGTTACTTTTCGTCGTAAGTGAGATCGAGATATTCGTTGGGATCGACCGAAACACCGTCCTCGGCGATCTCGAGATGGAGGTGCGTGCCGTCGGCAGCCTCCGACCCGTACGCCTCGGCGACCGTGCCGATGACCGCGCCCTTCTCCACCTTTGCGCCCTCTTTGAGCGATTCGGTCGGCTCGATAAAGCGGTACGTCGTCGTGAGTCCGTTGCCGTGATCGATGGTGACGAGATTGCCGAGCTCTTCGCTCAGGCTGATATCCGCAACGGTGCCGCCCGCCATGGCGTACACCTCGGTGCCCGCCTCCGCCGCAAAATCGACCGCCTTATGCCGGTAGATGAAGTCCGTCGTCTGGTTGACATAGACGGCGTTGTACTCCACGGAACACGTCTCCACCGCGATGGGGCGCACATAAGAGGGCTCTTCGGGCTCGGAAGGTCCCGTCGGTTCGTCGGGCTCGTCTATGTTTCCGTCGTCGGGATCGTCGGGCGTATCGATGGGCGGATTCTCCGCCACGTCGCCGCGGCCGTTCGTCGTGAACCACACCGTGAGCACGGTCGCCGCGGCAAGCAGCAGCACGCCTACGGCAAGCAGAATGTAATAAATACCCTTTCTTTTTTTTGTGTTTTCTTCTTTCATGATGATGCTCCTCCGAAAACTTTGTATGTAAATGATGGACAGCCTTTGCGGCGTTTATACCCGCCGCCGCAAATTTTTTTTCGGGCGCCGCGCCGCCCGTCAGCTCCCGCCGAAGATGAGCGGCGTACCGACCGCCGTCTGCTCCGCGCTCACCGCGATGTGCAAATTGACGAGATATCCGCCGAGCATGACGCCGCCGCCGAGGCGGGGAGAATACAGATAGTAATTGACCACGCCGCACGCCTCCTCCGTGAAGAGGAGCCGCGCCGAAAACGCCTCTCTGAGCGCCTCGTACCTGTTCCCCGCATAGCGCGCGCTCTCCCCCGCGACGGGCGTGAACAGTTTGTACAGTACGGGATCGTCGGCGCGCACGATGCCCGCCGAAGAGGACGCGCCCGCGGAAAATTCGTACCCTTCGCCGCCCGAAAATACGGGCGCGCGCCACAAAAGATAGCAGAACGCCCCTGCGGCGAACGCCGCGAGCACGGCGCAGATCCCCCGCGCCCGATGCAGTTTTCTGCGCATAAAAAAACTCCTCCCGCTCTTTCCGGAAGGAGTTTTGCCACAATCTTTTGCGTTTATACCTCTTTTCGCCGCACGGGGCACCCAGCGCGGTTCACCAGCCCAGCGTTTCGCCGCCGAGCACGTGAATATGCAGGTGATGCACCGTCTGACCCGCGTTCTCGCCCTGATTGACGACGAGCCGGTACCCGTCCTTCAGCCCCCACTCGTCCTTGTGGGAGGCGATCGTTTCGAGCATGCGCCCCACGAGCGCGGTGCGCGCGGGCGTCAGCTCGGCGAGCGTTGCGAAGTGCTCCTTGGGCACGCAGAGCAGATGGATCTTCGCCTTGGGCTCGATATCCCGGAAGACGAGCATCTCGCCGTCTTCATACACCTTTGCGGAGGGGATCTCCCCCGCGGCGATCTTGCAGAATACGCAGTTTTCCATGTTTCTATTCCTCCATGATTTCTTTCACGATCTCAGACATGCACCCGTCTTTTGCGCGTTTTGTGAGCCTGACCTCGTACATGCCCCCCTCTTTGGCGCCCTCGGCGTATACGCGGATGTAATTCTCGGTATAGCCGCCGTCCTCCTCGAAGAGCGCGGTGAGCGTACGCCCGACGAAACGCCCGAGGAAGCGCTCCTCCGCCGCCTGCGCCGCCGCGAGCATGCGCCCCATGCGCTCTTTTTTGAGCGCCGCGGGCAGATCGGGCAGTTTTGCGGCAGCCGTCCCCTCCCGCCGCGAATACGGGAACGCGTGCACGCGCGCGAGCCCCGCCTCCTCCACGATGGAAAGAGAATCGGAAAAGTCCTCCTCCGTCTCCGTCGGGAACCCCACGATGATATCCGTGGTGACGGCGACGTCCGGGAAAAATTCGCGGATAAGCGCGCACGCCTCGAGGTATTGCGCGCGCGTGTAGCGGCGGTTCATTTTTCTGAGCACGGCGTCCGATCCGCTCTGCAAGGAGAGGTGGAAATGCGGACACACGTTGCCCGCCGCCCTCATTTTTCCGAGAAACTCCCGCGTGACGACGCCCTCCTCCAGAGAGCCGAGACGGATGCGCGCGGGGAGCTTTCCGAGGCGCAGCAGCAGATCTCCGAGGTCGGTATCGCCGTCGCGGTAGGAGGTGATATCGATGCCCGTGAGCACGATCTCGCGCGCGGGCATGCGCTCCGCCTCGCGGACGACGGCGTCCGCCGAACGCGACCGCGTGCGCCCGCGGAGATAGGGAATGAGACAATAGGAGCAAAAGCGGTTGCAGCCGTCCTGTATGCGCAGAAAGGCGCGCGTTTTGGTCTGTTTGGGCGCGGGCAGTTCACAGAACGCGCGCTCCTCCTCGAGAAATACGCCCTCGCGGTCGAGCAGTTCCAGAACGCGGTCCTTGTGCGCGGCTCCCGTGACGAGCGTTACGCCCTCGCGCGAGGAAAACGCCTCGGGATGGCTCTGCGCGGCGCATCCGCACACGATGATGCGGGCGGCGGGGTTGAATTTTCTGAGGCGGGCGACCGCCTGGCGGCTCTTTTTTTCCGCCTCGACGGTGACGGCGCAGGTATTGAGGATATACAAGTCGGCATAGCCGGGCTCGTCCGTCGTTTCGTAGCCGCGCGCCTCGAGCGCCGCGAGGAAGGAGGCGCTCTCCACCTCGTTCACTTTACAGCCGAGAGTAAAAACGCAGGCCTTCATCCGAGTTCGCCCGCCTCGTGCATGATGACGGAGACGAGCGCGATCGCCGCCGTTTCGGCGCGCAAAATGCGCTTTCCGAGCGACACGCCGCAGTATCCCAGCCGCTGCGCGAGCGCGTACTCCTCCTCCGCAAAGCCCCCTTCGCTGCCCACGACGGCGCAGACGGTCGCGCCGGTATCGATGACCTTTTCCGTTTCGGAGATAAATTCGCAGGCGAACAGC
Source organism: uncultured Clostridia bacterium (assembly GCA_944367465.1). Lineage (GTDB taxonomy): Bacteria > Bacillota > Clostridia > Christensenellales > Borkfalkiaceae > Gallimonas. The sequence goes on along the minus strand of CALVWO010000014.1, from coordinate 21,460 downwards.
CGCGTGACGCACTCCGCGCCCGCGCGGAGCGCCTCTTCCAGCGTTTCGTAATACTCCACCCGCGGCACGGAGGCGCGCAGACACTGCTTTGCCGCCTCCCGCGCGACGCGGTTGAGCCGTTCGAGCTTGTTCCCGTTCATATAGGCAGAGCAGTAGCGCGAGGAAAACACCCCGATGCGGCTCACGCCCAGCTCGGTCGCCTTCTGGACGACGAGCTCCGTTTTATCCCCTTTGAGCGCGCCGACGAGCAGAAACACCCACGTTTTCGGCTCGCGGCCGGAGGTGCTCTCCCGTACGACGTGCACGGAGATGCCGCCCTTTGCGACCGCGGTGACGATGGCGGAGTACTCCTTGCCGCTGCCGTCGAAGAGCGTGACCTCATCGCCCTCGGCAAGGCGCAGCACGTTCCTGGCGTGGCGGCTCTCCTCTTCGGAGAGCGTCATTTCATCGGAGATATGTTCGGCAAAAAATCGCTTCGGTGCGGACATAGTTACCTCTTATACACGAGCGCATACCACTCGCCCTTGCGGAGCTGCCGTTCGAGCGAGAGCCCCTGCGCTCCGAACGCCTCTTTCACGAGGGGAAGGCGGTCTTCGATGATGCCGCTTAAAATGAGCGTGCCGCCCTCCTTCAGGTTCTTCGGCACGTCGGGCGCGAGGCGCGCCAGAATTTCCGCCGTGATGTTGGCGAGCACGACGTCGCCCCTGATATCGGCGTCGTCCAGAAGATCGGAGAGCGCAACGACGACCCTGTCCTCTACGCCGTTCTTTTCGGCATTGTGCGCGGCGCTCTCGACCGCCACGGGATCGATATCGGTGAGATAGGCGCGCTTTGCGCCCAGTTTCGCCGCCGCGATGCCCAGAATGCCGCTGCCGCAGCCGACGTCGATGACGGTATCTCCCTCTCTGAGCACCTCCTGCAGCGCCTCGAGGCACATGGAAGTCGTCTCGTGTTCGCCCGTGCCGAACGCCATGTTGGAATCGAGCAGGACGATGACTTCGCCCGCGGCGGGATGATATTCGATCCACTCGGGCACCACGACGACGCGCGCCCCGATATGCAGGGGGCGGAAGTGCTTTTTCCACACGTCGATCCAGTCGTCGCCGTCGATCTCGCGGCGCGTCTCTTCGAGCGAGCCGAATTCCAGCCCGCCGCGCGCCTTCATCTCGGCGAGCTCCCTGCGGATGGCGGAGATCGCCGCGTCCGCGTCTTCGGGCTTTACGAAACACTTGACGAGGACGTCGCCCTGCGGCGCGCGCAGCCCCTCGTCCATGTAATCCCAGAACACGCCGTTCTCGCCCTTGACGAGCGCAACGACGTCGCGGGAGTCGCTCACGGCGACTCCGCCCTCGGTATACTGCCACATGACGTCCGCGACGAGCTCGCTCGCCTCGGACGTGGTATGCACGGTAAGTTCGATGTACTTCATGCCTGTATTATAAATCTTCGGGAAACACTTGTCAAGAAAAGGCGGGAAATATCGGCGCGATCGCAAAAAAACGCCCGCATCTGCGGGCGTTTTTTGCTGTATTCTGCACTCAGTAGGGATTTTTCCCGTAGAGTGCGCTCACGTTGTCGGCATACTTTTTCGCCTTGTCGTACTGGCGGATATCCAGCGTCTCGGCAGCGTCGGCGATCTTCTTTTTCTGATCGCGCGTGAGGCGGGTGGGCACCTCGACGGTGACGCGGAGATAGAGATTTCCCGTACCGCTGCGTGAGCGGATGCCCTTGCCGCGGATGGTGAACGTGGTGCCGGACTGGGTGCCCTCGGGGATCTGATAATCGAAGGTATCGTCGAGATCGGGCACCTTGACGGTGCCGCCGAGCGCCGCCGTCTGGAACGGGATGGGCAGATCGACGTACAGATCCATGTTCTTGCGCTGGAAGATCTTGTGCGGTTCGACGCGGATGACGACGATCAGATCGCCGGGCGCGCCGCCGTCCGTTCCCGCCTGCCCGTAGCCGCGCTTGCGGATATACGAATTGGTATCCGCGCCCGCGGGGATGTTGAGCGTGAGCTTGGTCTCGCGGCGGATGTAGCCCTTCCCCTTGCAGTCGGGGCATTTTTCGGTGACGATCTTCCCGCGCCCGCCGCAGTCGGGACAAGCCCCCACGCGCACCGTTCTGCCGAACATGGTCTCCTGCGCGTAGCGGATCTGCCCCTTGCCGTTGCATTTGGTGCAGGTGCGGAACGCCGTTCCGTTCTTGGCGCCCGTGCCGCCGCATACGGGGCAGGGTTCGTTGCGGGAATAGGAGATCTCGCGCGTGCAGCCCTTCGCCGCGTCCATAAAGCTGAGCGTGAGCTGGAGCTGGATATCGTCGCCCGTCGTATCGCGCTGGACGGACGCGCCGCCGCCGAAGCCCTGGAAGATGCTGTCGAAGATATCGCCGAAGCCGCCGAACCCGCCGAATCCGGCGCCGCCCATGCCGCCCATGCCCCCCATGCCGGGATGCTCCTGCTCATAGTCGTACGCGGCGCGCTTCTGCTTATCGGAGAGCACTTCGTTCGCCTCGTTGATCTCCTTGAATTTTTCCGCGGCGAGCTTATCGTTGGGGTGGAGATCGGGGTGGTATTGCTTGACGAGCTTTTTATATGCCGCCTTGATCTCCTCCTCCGTCGCGTTCTTGCTCACGCCGAGGATCTCGTAATAGTTTTTCTTATCTGCCATAACATTCCTCTATGACGGCAAAAAGCGCCGCAAGGTACCGCCCGCGCGCTTTTTGCTTTTTCGCGGCAGATGCCGCGAGCCCGAATTGATTTACTGATGGAACTCGGTATCGTCCGAGCCGCCCGCCTGCCCGTCGGCGCCGGGTGCGCCCTGCGCGCCCGCAGCCTGCTGGTACATCTTCTGGAAGATGGGCTGCACCTTCTGCGTGAGCGTCTCGAAAGCCGCGTTGTACTTCTCTTCGTCGTCCGCCTCGAGCTCCTTCTTCGCCTCTTCGGCAGCGTCGGTCAGCGTCTTCTTCTCCTCTTCGGTGAACTTGTCGCCGTTGTCCTTGACCGCCTGCTCCACAGAGAAGATGAGTCCGTCGAGCTTGTTGCGCGCCTCCACCTTGGACTTGCGCTTCTTATCCTCTTCGGCGTACTGCTCTGCCTCTTTGACCGCCTTGTTGATCTCGTCCTCGGAAAGGTTCGTGGAGGAAGTGATGGTGATATCGGTGCTCTTGCCCGTGCCGAGATCCTTCGCCTCGACGTGCACGATGCCGTTGGCGTCGACGTCGAACGTGACCTCGATCTGCGGGATGCCGCGGGGCGCGGGCGCGATGCCCGTGAGCATGAATCTGCCCATCGTCTTATTGTCTTTGCAGAACTCGCGCTCGCCCTGCAAAATGTGGATCTCCACGCTCGTCTGGTTATCCGCCGCCGTCGAGAACACCTGGCTCTTCTTGACGGGGATGGTCGTGTTTCTGTCGATCAGTCTCGTGAACACGCCGCCCAGCGTTTCGATGCCGAGGGAAAGCGGCATGACGTCGAGAAGGAGCACGTCCTTGACCTCGCCCGTCAGCACGCCGCCCTGGATGGCGGCGCCGATGGCGACGCACTCATCGGGGTTGACGCCCTTGAAGGGCTCTTTGCCCGTGATCTCCTTGACCTTTGCGACGACGCAGGGTACACGGGTGGAACCGCCGACGAGGATGACCTTGTCGATATCCTTGTAGGAAAGCCCCGCGTCCTGCATGGCGAGGCGCATGGGCTCCGCCGTCTTTTCCACGAGGTCGGCAATGAGCGCCTCGAACTTTGCACGGGTGATCTCCATATCGAGGTGCGCGGGACCCGCGTCCGTCATGGAGATGAAGGGCAGCGAGATGGTCGTGGAGTTCATGCCGGAGAGTTCGATCTTCGCCTTCTCGGCAGCCTCCTTGAGCCGCTGCATCGCCATCTTATCCTTGGAAAGGTCTACCCCGTGGCTCTTTTTGAACTCTTCGACCATGTAGTCCATGAGCTTGTGGTCGAAGTCGTCGCCGCCGAGCATGTTGTTGCCGTTGGTCGCAAGCACTTCGAACACGCCGTCCGAGATTTCCAGAATGGAGACGTCGAACGTGCCGCCGCCGAGGTCGTAGATCATGACCTTGCTGTTTTCCTTGTCTTTATCCAGCCCGTACGCGAGCGCCGCCGCCGTGGGCTCGTTGATGATACGCAGCACGTTGAGCCCGGCGATCTTGCCCGCGTCCTTGGTCGCCTGACGCTGTGCGTCGGTGAAGTATGCGGGGCAGGTGATGACGGCGTCCGTCACCTTGCTGCCGAGATACGCCTCTGCGTCCGCCTTGAGCTTGGAGAGGATCATTGCGGAGATCTCCTGGGGCGAATACGCCTTTTCGTCGATCTTCACCTTATAATCGGAACCCATCTTGCGCTTGATGGAGATGACCGTCTTATCGGGGTTGGCGACCGCCTGGTTCTTTGCCACGCGCCCGACGACGCGGGAACCGTCCTTCTGGAACGCAACGACGGAAGGCGTGGTGCGGGAGCCCTCCGCGTTGGGGATGACGACGGGCTCGCCGCCCTCCATAACTGCAACGCACGAATTGGTTGTACCGAGATCGATACCGATAACCTTAGCCATAATATTTTTCTCCTTCTATATTCCCTTAAAATGATTTTTGATTTTATTTTGTGACGAGCACCTGCGCAAAGCGCAATACCTTGCCGTCCTGCTCGTAACCTTTCGCATACACTTCGCGGATGATGCCGCTCTCTTCGCCCTCGGCGGGATCGACCGCCATGATCGCCTCGCAGCGGTTGGCGTCGAAGGGCTCGCCCACGGGCGCGATGACGGTGATCTTTTCGCCTTCGAGAAGTTTTTCGAAGTTTTTAAGCACAATCCCGATGCCCTGTTTGGTCTTTTCGTCGGCACACGCGGCGAGCGCGCGTTCCAGACTGTCCGCAATGGGGAAGAGTTTTACGACGACGTCCTTCCTGCCCTCGGTGTACGCCTGCGAGCGGGTCGTTGCGGTGCGTTTGCGGTAGTTTTCGTACTCCGCCGAGACGGAATACCACTTCTTTTTGAAGTCCTCCGCGTCGGCGACCGCCTTATCGAGCGCCGCTTTGAGCGCGTCCTCGGGCGAGGGCTCCGCCGGCTGTTCGGGCTGTGCGCCCTCCTCCGCCGCCGGGAGTTCCTCTTCCGTGAGTTCCTCAGCGGGGAGTTCCTCTTCGGAAAGTTTCTCTTCGGGTGCAGGGGTATTGTTCTGATGTTTTTTCTTTTCGTTCACGATGATAACCGCCGTTTTCTTTTCGATCACTTTTAATATAATGTAAATTCGCCTTCCTTAAACGCTTTTTACAAAATTCTGTAAAAATTTTTTGCAGGAACGGAAAAAGTAACCCACCAGCTTAGCTGGTGGTTCTTCATTATACTTCGCCTGCGGCTCGTGCCGCCAAAGGCGGGGCGGGCATAGCCCTTGACTACTAGCTTGTGCGCCACGCGCACATAGAACGACCTGCCAGTCAGCGCGTCTGTTACTTGCTACCAGTAAACGGGTCATCTTCCTGCCTTCCCCCTCGGGGGAAGGTGACAGGCGAATGCGTGAGACTGTCGGATGAGGGGTCTTTCACAATTCCCGCCATTATGGATACTTTTACACAAACCCCCTCATCAGTCACCTTCGGTGCCAGCTTCCCCCCAAGGGGAAGCCTTTATTCTTGCTCATCGGCATAAGCCTCTACTGAACCCCCAGACTATCCGGGGGTTTTCTATATACAAAAACCCGCCGCCTTCCGGCAGCGGAGAAAGAGCGAACGCGGCAACGCCGTATTGTTGTATCATCGTGCTATATATACTGTTGCGAAAAAACAGCGGCGGCGAGAGAAAACCCGCGGTCAGCCGTAAACGCGCCCGCGGATCGTTCTAAAAATATAGTTGCAAAAGGCGCCACTGCGTTATGCCTTTTATTATAAATCACTCGCGCAAGCAGGCTGCGCCCTCAATTTGCATATAAGCTCTAATTGTGGCAAAAGGCGTCACTGCGTATGCCTTTTGTTATAAATCACTCGCGCAAGCAGGGTTTCCCTGCGCCAGCGCCCTCAATTTGTCGCTTGCGACTTACGGGAAAACGTGAGCCGCCGCGTGCTATACTGTTGCGAAAACAGCGGCGGCGAGAGAAAACCCGCGGTTAGCCATAGGCGTGTCCGCGGGTTGTCTTTTCATCTCACGGAAATTCTTTTCGTCAGTTCGAAAAGAATTTCGTGAACTCATTCAAATTTATACGTCGCGTGGAAGGAATATTCCGCGCCCGCATCGAGAATGGAACTGCCCTTCTCGGCGTATTCGGGCACGTTGACGTTGTTGGGGATCGCCTGCGTTTCCAGACAGAAGCCCGCGCGCTTGCCGTAGTACGCCGTTTTGCCCTGCTGGTGCAGCCCGTTGCCCGCATAGAACTGTACGGCGGGCATATCGGTGTAACACGTCATGCGGATGCCCGTTTTGGGGCTCTCCGCCGTCGCATACTTCACATAGGTGCCGCACTTGTTGCGCAGAACGTAGCAGTGATCGTAGCCGTTCCCCTGCCTGAGATCGATATCGTCGGCGTCGATCGCCTCGCCGATGGGACGGGGAGCGCGGAAATCGAAGGGCGTGTGCGCGACGCGGCGAAATCCGCCGACGGGGATCATCGTGGGATCGGTGGGCGTGATCTCGTCGCTCTCGATCTGCAAAATATTGTCGAGAATGCTGCCGTCGCCCTCGCCGTTGAGATTGAAATAGGCGTGGTTGGTGAGGTTGACCGCCGTCTTTTTATCCGATTCGGCGTGGTAGAACAGACGCATCTCGCCGTTTTCGAAGATATAGGTCACGCGGACGCTGAGCGTGCCGGGGTAGTTCTCTTCTCCGTCGGGCGAGACGATGGAGAGACGGAGCTCGTCCCCCACGATCTCGTGCTCCCAGATCTTTTTGTTGAAGCCCGCTTTGCCGCCGTGCAGATGGTTGCCGCGGTCGTTGCAGTAGAGCTGGTACGTCTTGCCGTCGATGGTGAGCAGCCCCTTGCCGATGCGGTTGCCGAACCGCCCGATGAGCGCGCCCAGATACCCGCCGTTATTTTCGTAGCCCGCGACGTCGTTATAGCCGAGAATGACGTCCGTCGGCGTGCCGTCTTTGGCGGGAACGACGATGCTCTGGATGATGCCGCCGAAATTGAGCACGGTCGCTCTTCTCTCGCCGTCGATAAAATCGAACGCAAGCACCTCGCGGCCGTCCTGCGTCTTGCCGAAAACCCTCTTTGTGATCATAAACCTTCCTCCTCACGCGCGAGCGCGATCTTCATATATTCTATTATAGCACGCCCGGCGGAAAAAGTAAATATTTTTGTAAAAATTACCCAAGATGGGAATATGCAGAAAAAGTATGTTCCCCTGCTCCTCTTCTTTGCCCTCCTTCTGGTGTTCGCGGCGCACCTCGGCGCGCGGCTCGCGCTGAGCGAACCCGCCTTCTCGCTCGCGTGCGCACAGGAAAAACGCGTGTATCTCACCTTCGACGACGGGCCGAGCACTGTCGTGACCAACAGCATCCTCGATACGCTGCGGCGGGAGCAGATCAGGGCGACCTTCTTTATCGTGAGCGATCGCGTGGCGGGGCGGGAAGAGACGCTCGGGCGCATCGCGCGCGAAGGGCATACGCTGGGCGTGCATTCCGCAACGCACCGATACGAGGAGATCTATGCCTCCGACGAGGCGCTCCTTGCCGACGCGGAAACCTGCGCCGGCGTTATCCGCCGGGTAACGGGCGTGACGCCGCACCTGTACCGCTTTCCGGGCGGCGGATGGGACGCCGCACGCAGGAGCGTGCTCCTCGAGAAAAAGGGATACCGCGTCGTGCGGTGGAACGCCGAATGCGGAGACGCGACGGCGGGTGCGACGGCGGACGAGCTCGTGGAGACGGCGATCGAGACCTCCCGCGGCAAAAATACCGTTGTGCTCCTGATGCACGACAGCGCCTACCGGAAGACGACGGCAGAGGCGCTTCCGCGCATCATCGAATATTTCCGCGGGCAGGGATACGCCTTCTGCGCGTACTGAACTTCAGCCCGCGCTTTGCGGCGGCGCGGTAGAGCGCGCCCAGCGGGAGCACGGCGGCCGAGCACAGCGCCACGACGAGCCACTGCGCCCCCGTGAGCGCCGTGAGGCGGAACACCGTTCTCAGCGGCGGCGAAACGACGAGGAGCAGGTTGACGAGCACGCCGAAGAGCACCGTGAGAAGCAGGATGCGGTTGGAGAAGAAATCTCTGAACCTGAGATCGAACCCCTCGCCGCGCACGTTGAAGGCGTGCAGGAGTTCGGAGAAGGACATCGTGACGAACGCCGCCGTCGTTGCGGCGCCATTCCCCCAGCGGTGCAGGAAAAAGACGTACATGGCGACGACGACCGCAGCCATCGCGCAGCCGAAAAAGAGCATCGTGAACACCGAACGGCGGGAGAAGATCTCCCTGTCGGAGACGGGCGGACGATCGAGCGCGCCCTCCGCGCGTTCCACGCCGAGCGCCAGCACGGGAAGGGAATCGGTGATGAGGTTGAGCCACAGGAGCTGGGTGGACGTGAGAAAATCGTACTTCCACAAAAAGAGGGTGGCGATGAACACGCACAGCACCTCGGCAAGGTTGGTGGAGAGAAAGAAGGAGACCGTTTTGCGCACGTTGAAAAAGACGTTGCGCCCCTCCTCCACCGCGCGCACCATCGTGGAAAAATCGTCGTCGGCGATGACGACGTCGGCGGCGTTTTTGGTCACGTCCGTCCCCGAACCCATCGCCACGCCTACGTCGGCGCTCTTGAGGGCGGGCGCGTCGTTCACGCCGTCGCCCGTCATGGCGACGACCTCCCCCGCCGCCTGCCACGCCCTGACGATCTGCTGTTTGTGCCCGGGCGAGACGCGCGCGTATACCGAATACCCCCTGACGCGCCTTCTGAACTGCTCCTCGCCCATCTCGTCGAGTTCATCGCCCGTGACGACCTCGCGCCGGGAGGATGCGATCCCGAGACGGGAGGCGATGGCATACGCCGTTTCGGGACTGTCGCCCGTGATCATGACCGTCTTGATGCCCGCGCGGCGGCAGGCGGCGACCGCCTCCTTCGCGCCCTCCTTGGGGGGATCGAGCATGGCGCACAGCCCGAGAAAGCCGAGCGAGCTCTCCCGCTCCGTATCGCCGCACGCGAACCCGAGAACGCGCATGGCGCGGGAGGAAAATCCCGCCGCGCAATTTTGCACCGCGAGAAGATCGGCAGAAGTGAGCGGGCGCACCCCTTCGCGCGTGAGGATGCGCGTGCATTTTCTGAGCACGACGTCCGCCCCGCCCTTTACATACAGCCGCACCCCCCTGCCGTCCGCCGCGTATACGCTCATCATTTTCCGCTCGGAGGAGAAGGGTGTGCCGCCGCGCGGCTCGAAGTCGGCAAAGAAACCGAGACGGTCGGCAAATTCGACGAGCGCGACCTCCGTGGGATCGCCCACATACGCCCCCGCGCGCCCCTTTACCGTGTGACATGCCCGCACGCAGCGCATGAGCTCCGCCTGCGGCATGGTACCCGAAAAACGCTCCTCCTCAGACATGGGCGCGGCAAAATCGGTGCGGAACGCCTCGACGGACATCCTGTTTTCGGTGAGCGTTCCCGTTTTGTCGGAACAGATGACGCTGCACCCGCCCAGGCTCTCCACCGCCGAAAGCTTGCGCATGACGGCGCGCGAGCGCGCCATACGCTGAACGCCCAGCGCGAGGATGACCGTGACAACTGCGCCCATGCCCTCGGGAATGGCGGCGACCGCGACGGCGACGGCGTTCATGACGTTTTCGAGGAAACTCACGCGCCCCGCGAGCAGATTCCCCGCAAACAGGAGCGCCGCCACGGCGAGCACCGTGACGGTGACGACCTTGCCGAGTTTGGCGACCGTTTTATCGAGCGGCGAAGGCGCCTGTTTTTCCGCATGCAGGAGCGCGGCGATCTTGCCCGTCTCCGTATCCATGCCGCATGCCGTAACGAGGCACCGCGCCCGTCCGCGCACGCAGAACGTGCCGTAATGCGCCGTGTTGACGCGCGCCGAGAGCGCGCGTTTTTTTACGATGCAGTCCGTTTTTCTGACGGGTCTGCTCTCCCCCGTGAGCGCCGATTCGTCGCAGCGGAAATCCTCCGCCATGAGCACGCGACAGTCGGCGGGGACGCGGTCGCCCTCCTCAAGTTCGACGATATCCCCCTCCACGAGCTCCTCGGCGTCCAGCCGCACGAGCTTGCCGTCGCGCACCGCCTTCGCCTCGCAGGCGGAGAGTTTTTTCAGCTTTTCGATGGCGGCGTCCGCCTTGTACTGCTGCAGGAAACCGACGACGGCATTGAGCAGGATGACAAAGAGCAGGATGCCGGTATCGGCAAGTTCCGCCGTATCCTTCGTGATGAAGGCGAGCACCGCGGAGAGCACGGCGGCGCAGATGAGGATGACGGTCATGAGATCGGCAAACTGCGCGAAGAACAGCCCGAGCGCGCTCCGCTTTTTCCCCTCTTTGAGCGCGTTCCGCCCGTGTTCGGCGAGCCTGCGCTCCGCCTCCGCCTGCGAGAGCCCGCCCTCGTCCGCCGCGAGCGCCCGCATCACTTCTTCCTTGGACAAAGCATATTGTTCCATACCGCTATGGTATGAACGCATCGCCCGCAATTATGCCACGCCGGCGCCGCGCGGACATTTTTTTGCCGCGCCGTGCGCCGATGAAAACATTCTTTTATCAATCAATTGCTTGACGAACCTCTGCTGCCGTGATAGAATAGAAGAGCAAGTGAAGGAGGTATGAAATGAATTGTGTATTTTGCGGCACGGAGAACCCGGAAGACGCCGCATTCTGCAAAAACTGCGGAAAACCCCTGAACGGCATGTACGTGTGCCCCTCATGCGGGCAGCAGTCCCCTGCCGACGGCGCATTCTGCATCCACTGCGGCGCGCGCCTGCATGCCGCGCCCGCGGCACAGCCCGAACAGGAAGTCCCCGCGCAACAGTGCTTACAGGAAGTCCCCGCGCAGCAGCCCGAGCCCGTGGCAACGCAGCCTGCGGCAGCGTCTGCGTCAGCACCTGCGGCGCAGCCCGAAGGGCTCTGGAAAAGGGCGCTTACATATTTGAGCGGCGCGGCGGCGCTCATCTCCGCGCTCGCGGCGGTGATCTTCGTGTTCTGCATGGGGGTAACCGTGAACGGAAATCTGGGCGACGCCATCGGCGCCATGGGACTCTCCATTCCGGAATCCGATATCTACTATTACTTCGGCGACGCCTATAAAGACATCGAGACGACGCTCACCGCACTGCAGAGCTACTCCGGCTTTGCCGAAACCTCGCTGTATCTGCCCGTCATCTTCGGCACCGTGATCGCGGCTTGCTCGATCGTCGCCGTGCCCGTCCTCTTCATCGTCACGCTCGTGCGCTACCTGAGGAACATCTCGGGCGCGACGGAAAAGACTGCCGTGCGCCCCGCGGTTTGGACGTTTGCGGTGTTCGTGATCTGCGCGGTGCTCTTTCAGGCGGTGAACGCCATCCGTTTCGACTCGTTAAGTTCGATCACTTCGGGCACCTCCATGCGCATATCCGCAGGGACGGCGCTCAACGGCGCGACGACGGCGGGCATCGCAGTCGGCGCGGTCGGCATTGCGATCGCCGTGATCTGCAACGCAGTATGCCGCGGGAAACAGAACGCGTGCGTTTCCGCCATCCTCAGATATGCGTTTGCCGCAGTCGGCGTTGTGCTGTTTTCCGTGATGTTCTCGCTCATGGCGGGCGGGATCGCACAGATCAACGTTAAAAGTTCGGGGCAGGATATGACCGTATCTTCGGGATTTTTGCAGGCGCTCGGCATGGCGGGCGGGATCGACCTCAGCGCGGAGGGCGGTCTTGCAGACCAATATTCCGATGAGTGCTGGCAGATCCTGACGTACTCCGTCGTCGGATATATCGTGCTCATCGCCCTTGCCGTGTTTGCCGCGATCGCGTTTGCCGAAATGATCGGAGGCGTGCACGAGGGGACGATGCGGCGCGGACGCATCATTACGTTTGCCGCGCTCTCCCTTGTATGTGCCGTGCTGGTGACCGTGTTCGCATTCCTCCTCGGTCAGCAGCTTCTGACGATCCTCGGCGGCTCGTCGTCTTCGGTCTCCGGGCAATCCGTCACGGCGGGAGCTGCCAATGCGATCGCGCTCACGGTGCTCAGTGCGGTCGCCCTCATCGCGCTCATCGTGTATGCAGTGCTCCCCGCCGCCAAAGAAAAGAAAGAGGCATGATCCCGTAACAGACAGGGCGCCGTGCGGAATTCTGCACGGCGCCTTTTTTGCTCAGACGAACGCCCCCGCGGAAGAACTTCCGCGGGGGCGTTTGCAGATAATTTCAGTTATACGCCGTACTGCGCGCGGTAAGCCCGCATTGCGGCGAGATGTTCCCTGCCTGCGATGACGCCCGCCTCGATCGCCTCGATGATGTCCTCTACCGTGACGATGGAGTACACCTTCACGCCAAACTCGTCGAACGCCTCCTGCACGGCGGACTTTTCGCCCGTGCCCTTCTCCTGACGGTCGACGGAGATGATCATGGCGGTGATATCCACATCCGCCTCCGCCTTGATCTTGGGGAGCACCTCCCTGAGCGCCTTGCCCGACGTCATGACGTCCTCGATGATGGCAACTTTATCCCCCGCCGCGAGCGACTGCCCGACGAACATGCCGCCCTCGCCGTGATCTTTGACCTCCTTTCTGTCGAAACAAAACCCGACGTCTACGCCGTGATTCTTAGCGAGCGCGATGGCGGTTGCGACGGCGAGCGGGATGCCCTTGTAGGCGGGGCCGATGAGCGTTTTTGCGTCCACCTTGTGTTCGAGGAAGCACTCCGCGTAGTACTCGCCGAGCGCGGCGATCTGCGTGCCCGTGCGGTACTTGCCCGCGTTGATGAAGTAGGGCGCCTTCCGGCCGCTCTTGAGCGTGAAATCGCCGAAGAGGAGCACCTCGTTTTCCACCATGAACTGAATAAAGCGCTGTTTGTACGATAACATGATAGTTCCTCCTTTCAGTTTAATTGCAGCGTATCCGTGAGAGAGGATACCTTTTCCACCCCGTGCTTATCGCACCAGGCGTTGAGCCCCGCGATGATCTTGGGGCAGGCGCGCGTATCGGTAAAGTTCTGCGTGCCGACCTGCACGGCGACGGCGCCCGCCATCATGAACTCGACGGCGTCCTCCGCGCAGGCGATGCCGCCCATGCCGATGACGGGGATGGAGACGGCATGCGCCGCCTCGTAGACCATGCGCACGGCAATGGGCTTGATGCCCGCGCCCGAGACGCCGCCCGTGTTGTTGGCGAGAATGGGACGGCGGCGTTCGATATCGATCGCCATGCCCGTGAAGGTGTTGACGAGCGAGAGACAGTCCGCGCCGCCCCTTGCCGCCGCCTGCGCGTTCGCCGCGATGCTCTCCACATTGGGCGAGAGTTTGACGATGAGGGGCGTATCGGGACACTTCGCCTTGGCGCGCGCCGTGATCTCCTCGATCGCCTCGGGACGGATGCCGAACGCCATGCCGCCGCACTTGACGTTGGGGCAGGAGATGTTGAGTTCCAGAAAATCCACGAGCCCGTTGAGGCGCGCGCACACGCCCTCGTAATCCTCCGGGGTGCGCCCCACCACGTTGGCGATGACGCACGTCTTTTCTTTGAGCCACGCGAGATCCTCCGCGATGAACTTTTCCACGCCGGGGTTCTGCAGTCCCACCGCGTTGAGGATGACGCCGCGGCTCTCGGCGATGCGCGGCACGGGATTGCCCGCCCACGGCACGAGCGCGATGCCCTTCGTCGCCACCCCGCCGAGGCAGGAAATATCGTATATTTCGTCGAATTCACGCCCGAACCCGAACGTGCCGGATGCAGTGATGACGGGATTTTTCAGCGTTTTCCCGCACAGCGTTACCGAAAGATCAGCCATTGTTTTCTCCTTGAATTTTTACTTCCCGCGTCATTCCGCAGAGCGCGGACCGCCGTGGGATTCGATGATATCGTTGAGGCGCGCAAACAGCTCCCTGACGTCTTCGACATAGTTGCAGGAGAGCACCGTTCCGTCCTTGAGGTAAAAGAAAAACCTGCCCCACGGATAGACGGTATGCCGCACGCGGGCGCGGCGGTAATCGATGCGCGCGATATCGGCGATCGGGATGCGCCTACCGCGGAAGAGAAAGGTCTCCCCCTCCAGCGTGAGCACGGTTTCGGGCACGCAGAGATATCGCACGATGACGAACACCGACCACAGCGCGAACGCCCCGCCGATGGCGACGGCGATCCACCACATGATGCCGCTCTCTCCCTCCGAAACCATGAATCCGACGCCCACCGCCGCCAGGATCAGCCCGACGACGAGCGAGACGACGTACAGCGAAACGACGCCCGCGGCGCGTTTTGCGATGATCTCCTGTTCCATTACTCCTCCTTGGCGGCGTATTCGTATTTGAGTGCGAGGAGACGATCCTGTACGCGGTCGACCTCCGCCACATAGTCGCATTCGAGCGTTCTGCCCTCTTTGAGAAAGACCGTGAGCCTGCCCCAGCTCTGCATGCCGTAGCGGCTGCGCGCGTGACGGTAGCGGACGTCCTCGATCGCGGAGAGCCTGACGCGTTCGCCCAGAAATACGAGCGTATCCCCCTCGCGCGACGCGATCACTTGGGGAACGCGGCTGAGGCGCACCAGCGCACGCACCGTGAATACCGCCGTGAAAAGGACGACCGCGCAGAAAATGACTATGAAAATTATCGCCATGCTCCCCAGCCCCGCAAACGCCCAGAAGGAGACGCCCGTAAAGACGACAAGGAGGGCGAGCACGAGGCCGTACGAGAGAAAGAGCCCGTTTTTCCGCCGTGCGATGATCTCTTCTTCCATCGTTTACAGCACCACGTCGTTGATCTCGAACACGGGGCCGTCTTTGCAGACGCGGGCGTGCGCGCCGCCCGTCGTTTCGCAGACGCACACGAGGCAGGCGCCGATGCCGCAGCCCATGCGCTCTTCCAGCGAGACGTAGACGGGCACGCCCTTGCCCTCCATGGCGACTTTGAGTGCCCGCAGCATGGGCGCGGGACCGCATGCGAGAACGACGTCGGGCTTGACCTCGTCGTACTCGCGCATGAACGCCTGCACCGCCGTTCCGTGAAAGCCGATGGAGCCGTCGTCGGTGGCGACGACGAGCTTTTCGCTGCGCATGAGCTCATACTCCATGCACAGAGCGGCGCGGTTGCGGAATCCCATGTACGAATAGACGTGTTTCGTCTTGCTGTAAGCGCGTATCGCGGCGATGAGCGGGAAGATGCCCACGCCGCCGCCCACGACGGCGACGCGCTCCTCGTTCTCCTTTACATAGAACCCGTTGCCGAGCGGCAGCAGGACGGAGAGCTTTTCACCCTGCTTGTATTCGCGCGCAAGCGCACGCGTGCCGCTGCCCTTGAGGCGGTAACATACGGTGATGCGCTCCCCTTCCGCCTTGCATACGGCGATGGGACGGCGGAGCGGAAATCCGCCCACGCCCACCATGCAGAACTGCCCGGGACGGACGGGGATCTCGTCCTCCGTGGCAAACGTGAGCATATAAACTTCGTCGGCGATGCGTTTGTTTTCCAGCACCGTTGCAGTTACTTCGCGCATATTTCCCCCAATACGGAAAGAAGATCCGCCTTCATGGCGAGGCACGCCGCGCGCGCCGCCTCCCAGAACGTTCCGCCGTTCTTTTTATACGCGGTGAGGATGCCGCGCGAATTGTTGACCACGCCGCCCAGACCGTTTGCGTCGAAACAGTTTTTGAGCATCTCCGCCTTGCCGCCCTGCGCGCCGTAGCCGGGGATGAGGAAGAAGGTGTGCGGAAGGCGGTCGCGCAGGATCTTCGCCTCGGCGGGGTGCGTTGCGCCCACCACCGCGCCGACGGCGGAATAGCCGTATGCGCCCACCATGTCCGAACCCCAGCCCTCGACCATGTCGCCCATGCACTCATACACGGTACGCCCGTCGGAGAGTTTCAGATCCTGCAATTCGCCCGACGAGGGGTTGCTCGTCTTGACGAGGATGAAGAGCCCGCGGTCGTATTTTTTGCAGTCGTCGAGGAAGGGCTGGACGCCGTCGGTGCCGAGATAGGCGTTGACGGTGAGGAAGTCGCAACCCGCGACGGAGACGTTCTTTTCCCCGAGCGCCGTTTCGCCGAGATATGCCGCGGAATAGCGCCCCGCGGTGGAGCCGATATCGTTGCGCTTGCAGTCGGCAATGACGACGAGCCCCCGCTCCTTCGCGTAAGCGACGGTATCGAGGAACGCCTGCATGCCCGCCGCCCCGTACTGCTCGTAATAGGCGACCTGGACTTTGACGGAGGGAACGATATCGTACACGCTGTCGATGAGCTTTTTGTTGAAGGCGAGAATGGCTGCCGCCGCGTCCCCGCACGTCATCACGCCCGCGCGCATCTCATCGGGCAGGTAGTCGAGCTGGGTATCCAGCCCCACGCAGGTGGGATTCTGTGTTGCGATGATTTTTTCAATGAGTTTATCGATGATCATGCGTAGGTTCTCCTGAAAGATATTGTCTTATTTGAAATGGTTGCGAAAGGCTTCACTTGTTGGGTTGTCTCTCAATCTCACGGCATTGTCGTACCGCAGCGCTCGCAATTTGTCGCTTGTGGCTTTTAAATCACTCGCGCAAGCAGGGTTTCCCTGCGCCCGTCTCAGCGACACCAAGGTAGTGTGTCGCTTCGGTCACGAAATTGCCGCTGAAATGGCAATTTCTTAGTTCGCGGCGCGCGCACACCGCACCGTGGTGGTGCGCATAACGCGCCGCTCACCCCACATTTGCGCATACCTGCGCTTATGGGGAAAGAGTGAGCCGCCGCGTGTTATACTGTTGCGAAAACAGCGGCGGCGAGAGAAAACACATTGTCAGGCATTTATACCGTGCAATGGGTTGTCTCTCAATATCACGACTTTTTTCCGCGTCAGTTCGCGGAAAAAAGTGTGAATTTAATTCTGATATTTGACCTCTCCGTCGACGATCGTGTACTTCACCTTCCCGTAGACCTCTCTGCCCGCAAAGGGCGTGTTTTTGCCCTTCGAGACAAAGTCCTTCGGGTCGATCGTCCACTTTTCATTCAGGTCGACGACGGTGAGATCGGCGGGCTGCCCCACGGCGATCGCGCCGCCCTCCAGAGAGAGGATGCGCGCGGGATTCGCGCTCATCTTTGCGGCGAGTTCCGGAAGGCTGAGCGCCCCTCCGCGGACAAGCTGCGTATAGGAGAGCGCGAACGAGGTCTCAAGTCCGCTGATGCCGAACGCCGCAAGCGCATACTCCACGTTTTTATCGTCGAAGTGGTGCGGGGCGTGATCGGTGACGATGCAGTCGAGCGTGCCGTCTTTCAGCCCCTCGATGATGGCGAGCCTGTCCTTCTCCTCGCGGATGGGCGGATTGACCTTGGTGTTCGTATCGAACGAGGCGATCACCTCGTCGGTGAGCGTGAAATAGTGCGGGCAGGTCTCCGCCGTGACCTGTACGCCGCGCGCCTTCGCCTCGCGGATGAGCTGCACGCCGCTGTAAGTGGAGACGTGGCAGATATGCACGGGCAGCGAGAGGCTCTCGGCAAGGCAGATCTCGCGCGCGATGATGATGTCCTCCGCGGCGCGGATGCTTCCCTTCAGCCCCGTGAGCGTGGAATAGTAGCCCTCGTTGACGACGCCGCCGTCCACGAGCGAGCTGTCCTCGCAATGGCACAGGCATCTGAGCCCGAAGTCCGCCGCGTACTGCATGGCGTTCGCCATGATCTTTGTGGAGGGAACGCTCTTGCCGTCCTCCGAGATCGCGACGGCGCCCGCCGCCTTCATGCCACCGATGGCGGCGAGGTTGTTCCCCTCCTGCCCCTCGGTGATCGCGCCGACGGGGTTGACTTTGCAGAGATTTACCTCCTTCGCGCGGTTTTTGATGTAGGACACGACGACCTTGTTATCGGTAACGGGCTTGGTATTGGGCATGCAGCACACCTGCGTGAACCCGCCCCTGACGGCGGCGCGGCTGCCGCTTAAAATATCTTCCTTCTTTTCGAAACCCGGCTCGCGCAGATGCACGTGCATATCGATGAGCCCCGGCAGCACCGTGAGCCCCTTGCAGTCGACGGCGTCCCCGCCCCCGAGCCCGCGCCCGATCTCGGCGATCCTGCCGTTCTCGATGCGGATATCCACTTTTTTCACGCCGTCTTCCAGGACGACTTCTGCATTTTTGATGATCATTTCAAATTTCCTCCTTTGTGAGCAGGAAGAGGATCGCCATTCTGACCGCAATGCCGGAGAGCACCTGTTCCTCGATGCGGCTCGTATCGCCGTCGATGAGCCCGCTCGTGAGCTCCACGCCGCGGTTGACGGGCCCCGGGTGCATGACGAGCGCGTTCGGCTTCGCATACTTCATGATCTCCTCGTTCACGCCGTAGAATCTGGCATATTCGCCGAGGGAAGGGAAATTGCCGGCATGCTGGCGCTCGAGCTGGATCCTGAGCCCCATCACGACGTCGGCGCCCTCCACCGCCTCCTCGCGGGAGCGGCAGACGACCGCGCCCATCTTGTCGATATCCGTCGGCATGAGGGTGCTCGGCGCGAACATCCTGACCGTCGCGCCCATCTTCCGCAGTCCGAACAGATTGCTCTTCGCCACGCGCGAATGGCGGATATCGCCCATGATCGCTACGGTGAGCCCCTCCAGAGAGCCGAAATTTTCGCGCATCGTGAGCATATCCAGAAGCGCCTGCGAGGGATGTTCGTTCATGCCGTCGCCCGCGTTGACGACGTGCGCCTTCACCGTCTTTGCCAGCAGCACGGGCGCCCCGCCCATGGGATGACGGATGACGATAACGTCGTTCTTCATCGCGTCCAGCGTCTTGCCCGTATCGACGAGCGTCTCGCCCTTCTGCACGGAGGAGGAGGACGCGGAGATATTCACGACGTGCGCCCCCATATATTTTGCGGCGAGTTCAAAGCTGCAGCGGGTGCGCGTGCTGTTCTCGTAAAAGAGCGTCGTGACCGACTTCCCCTGCAGATGCGGCAGTTTTTTGATATTCTGGCGGAGGAGCTTTTTCATGCTCATGCCGACGGTGAGGATCTCGTCGATCTCCTCGGCGTCGAGCTCGAAGAGCCCCAGAACGTCCTTGTGTTTCAACATCGTCATCTCCTTATGATCGTCAGCGCGTCCTCCGCCGCCCCGAGTTCGGTGAATTGTACGCTGATATATTCCTCTTTGGATGTGGGCACGTTTTTCCCCACGAAGTCCGCCCGCACGGGCAGCTCCCGCCCGCCGCGGTCGACGAGCACCAGGAGCTGTATCTTCGCGGGGCGCCCGAGGCGGAAAAGCGCCTCGATGCCCGCCACGGCGCTCCTGCCCGTATGCAGGACGTCGTCGCACAGCACGACCGTCTTTTTATCGAGCGAAAACCCGAGGTCGTTCTTTTCGGCGTCGGGCAGAATGAACGCCGATACGAGATCGTCGCGCGTCATGGCGATATCCAGCCCCGCGCAGGGAACTTCGCCCCGCCCCGACGCGGCAAACTCCCGCTGCAGACGGCGCGCGACGACCTCGCCGCCGCGTTTGACGCCGACGAGCGCCACATCCGCGAGCCCCTCGTTGCGCTCCTCGATCTCGTGCGAGAGCCGTACGATGCTGCGGCGCATGCCTTCCGGGTTCATGATGACCGGCACGGTTTCCGTTTGTTTTCCCATTTCCTTCCCCGCAGCTCAAAAAAAAGTCCTGCGGACATGATACCGCAAGACCGTTTCATCTTCGTAAAGCATAAATGAAGCAAGGCGTCTTGTCGGCATCTCTGTGCCGCTCTTAAAGAACTGCTCTTGCAGATAGTATAGCATACCCTTCCGCAAAAGGCAAGAGTTTCAGTCGATTTGGGTGAGAGAAAATTTTGCCTTGTCGCAGGAAGTGAGAAAGTACTCGATCCCCGCTTTCTCGCACTTTAAGGGGAAATACCCGCTCCCGTGCAGATGCCCGAACACCACCTTGTTCACGCCGTTCTGCTCAAAGAGCTCGGTAAAGAGCGTATCCTCCCGCTTCACGTTGAAGGGAGGATAGTGGATGAGCGCGATGAGCGTATCCCCCTCTTTGCGCACCTTCTGCACTTCGTGGAACGCGAGGCGGAACCGCTCCGCTTCGCGCAGATAGAGAATGCGGTCGTGCTCTGTGTAGTCGGCGCTGCCAGGGCATGTCCACCCGCGCGATCCGGCGATCACATAGTTCCCGATCTTCACGCAGTCGTTCTGCAAAAAAAAGAAGGTATCGTCGGGCGCGCCGGCACGCACGCGCGTGATCCCGTTCCACCAGTAGTCGTGATTCCCGCGGATGAACACCTTCCTGCCCCTGAGCGGCGCCAGGGAACGCACGTCGTACATCCCCTCCTCGAGTTTCATCCCCCACGACGTGTCGCCGCCGATGAGGACGATATCCTCGTCCGCGACTCTGGATTCCCAGTCGGCTTTGATTTTTTCGAAATGCCCCTCCCAGCCGTCGCCGAAGATATTCATCGGCTTTTCCTTGAGTCCGGAGAGATGCAGATCGCTGATCGCAAACACCTTCATGGAGCGTATTATAGCATAAAACGGGCGCAAACGCAAACCATTCTTCCCGCGGCAGTCCGCTTTTCCGCTTTTTCCGGAAACGCGGCGCGTCCGTACGGGCGCGCCGCGGCTTATTTCTCTCCGCCGTCCGATGCTTCCCGGGCGGCGCGCGCCGCCTGCACGGCTTTCCGGACAGGCTTGTACCATCGTCCCACAAAAAAAGCGTTAAAGCGGTGATCGCCGCGCCCCGTGAGGATGCGCATGCTGCGCGTGAGGAACGGGATCCCCACCTTCTCGACGGCGAGGATCTCCGCGAGAGGGATGTCGAGGGAGAACTTTTCTCCCGAGGGCAGCGTGGCGTCGAAATGGAAGCGTTCGTCCGTAAGAATGCTGTCTCCGGGCGCGAACGGCATATATTTGCCCGTGGAACAGTAGTCCATCATCCCCTGTTTGAGGATGGTCTCTCCCGACCGCAGATGGAATCTTGCGCGCTTGGACTTGCTCATATCTCCCCCCTTTTTTACATATCATAACACGGACGGCGCCGCCGGTCAAGCCCCGCCTTCAATTTTGTAAAAATTTTGCGATTGCGGCGGATTTGCGCTTGACAGCGCCGCGCCATTCGGCTATAATAAACGCACTGGCAGTGATTTGCAGGAATCGCCTGGCGGTATGGCGTCAGCTTCCCAAGCCGTTCCGGCGGGGGCGTTGCGCAGCCGCCGAGCACCGCGCAGCGGGCGCAGGCTCTCCCGTTTCCGAGGGAGGCGAACTCACAACTTCATTTTCTTCACCGATTTGCAGGAATCGCCTAGCGGTATGGCGTCAGCTTCCCAAGCTGTTTTCGGCGGGGGCGTTGCGCAGCCGCCGAGCACCGCGCAGCGGGCGCAGGCTCTCCCGTTTCCGAGGGAGGCGAACTCAC